>JANONC010000413.1:0-2246 GCA_031420655.1 Rhodospirillales bacterium
GCGCCCGCCCGGTATAAAGCGCGCCGCTGGAGAGGTGGCCGAGCGGCTTAAGGTGGCGGTCTCGAAAACCGTTGTAGGTTAACCCCTACCGTGGGTTCGAATCCCACCCTCTCCGCCAGACGCTTGTTCCCCGGCGTCCCAAAAAGTCCGTGTTCGCTGAGTTATGCGGGGTAATTATGTCCCCTGCCGTCACGGGTTCACATTTACCGACCTTGATATAAGGCCAGGGCGGATACGGGAAAGCTGACGCCGGTGGGCCTTAAGGCCTTATCCACGCCAGGCCGTCACACCGGCGGCGCCGCCCTGCGACTCTAAACACGTTTCAATGGCCATAGGGGATGGGTACTTCGCTTCATGCGGGCGGGCCAACTGCGCGAAATGGGTCTTGGCAGTTACCCTGAGGTCTCGCTGGCGCCGGCCAGAGAGGTGGCGCAGACAGCCCGGGTGGTGATTAGTAGTGGGTTCGACCCGATCGCCTAGCGGCGACGGAAGCAGGCTCGTGCCGCAGCTCGGATCGCACTCTTCGGATCGTGGCCGAGCGTCTGAAGCCTTTCCCGTGGCTCGTGCAACCCAGGCGCGGATGGACTCCGCAGACGGCTCAAACTCCCGGGACAGCCCCGCCGTATCGCAGCCGGCTCAAACTAACTCAATTATCTGTCGATGAAATTCAGGCGAATATGGCGGACGTCTGCGACGCACCCGTAAGGCTCCCAGCAAAGCCTCGAGAGGCTCCGCCAAACCGGGTCAACTTCACCTTCAGCAAGCCGAGCGGAGCGGCGTGGGGCACCGACTTGCAGGACGGGCTGCTGGCCGCGTGCGCCAGGCTGTCAGGAACGCCGCTCCCCGACATGGCAACAGCCGCAAGCCTCCTGGACCATCGAATAACGAATTGGCTATCCGGCGCGGCACAGCCTTCTCTACTTATTGGCCGTGCAATGCGTCTGAGGTCCGGAGGTCAAAACGATCGAGCATCATGACCTTGTTCCAGACCTTCACGAAGTCCTTGACGAACCGAGCGTGCCCGTCGCTGCTCGCATAGACCTCGGCAACGGCACGAAGCTGGCTGTTGGAGCCGAAGATCAGGTCGCTTCGCGTTGCCTTGAAGCGCGGTTCACCCGATGCGCGGTCGTGAAGCGAAAAGAGCAAGCCCGCTTCGTCCTCCTTCTTCCATTCGTATTCCATGCTGGTCAGCACGGTGAAGAAGTCGTTGGTGAGCACGCCGACCTGATCCGTGAAGATCCCATGAGCAGACCCGTCGTGATTGGCACCCATGGCCCGCAACCCCCCGACCAGCGCAACCCATTCGGGAGCGGTTAGTGCGAGCAGTTGCGCCTTATCGAGGAACATCTCCTCCGGCGCGACACCCTGGGCGATCTCAGCGAACCGGTCGTCCGTGTAATTACGGAACCCGTCGACCAGGGGCCGCAGCCAGTCGAACATCTCGACATCGGTCAGCGCCTGTGTCGTATCCCGGCGACCCGGCGTGTACGGCACTGAAACCTGAACACCTGCGTCGGCCGCGGCCTTCTCGACCGCCGCGCAGCCGCCGAGCACGATGAGGTCAGCAAGCGAAATCCTGACGTTGCCAGCCTGCTTGCCGTTAAACGCCTCCAACACACGCCGCAGGGCCGTGATTACAGGTATGGTTCGACGGTTGACCGCCCAGTCCTTCTGCGGCGAAAGCGCCAGGCGCCCACCGTTTGCACCGCCGCGCTTGTCGCTATTCCGGTAGGTCGCCGCTGCCGAAAACGCTGTGAACACCAGGTCGGACGCCGTGATGCCCGCCGCCATGATCGATTGCTTGAGCGCGGAGATATCCGTCTCGCCGATCGCATCGTACTCGCTCGGCGGGATGGGGTCCTGCCACAGAAGGCCGTCTTCGAGCTTCTTTTCCGGTCCGAGATAGCGCTCGCGCGGGCCCATGTCGCGGTGGGTGAGCTTGTACCAAGCCTTGGAAAAGGCCTGCGTGAAGGCGTCAAAGTCTACCAGGAACTTCTCGCACACCCGGCGATAATCCGGGTCTGTCTTGAGTGCTATATCGCTGGTCATCATCATCAGCGGATTCAACTGGCCCGGGATATGCGCGTCTGGGGTCTTTGGCGCATTCGGGTCGGCAGGCGTCCACTGCAGCGCGCCCGCCGGGCTTCGTGTCTGCTCCCACTCGAACTTGAACAGGTTTTCCAGGTAGGCATTGTCCCACTGCGTCGGATTGGGGGTCCAGCTGCCCTCGATGCCATTGGTCATCG
>JANONC010000414.1:0-2063 GCA_031420655.1 Rhodospirillales bacterium
GGCCGGATGCACGTCCATCTGGTGCGGGTGCAGTTGCAGGCCCTGCATGACAACCTGATGCCGGACCGGTTCGAGGATTACAGCCGCGTGGGTGAGGCCGTCCTGGCGGGCGACGCGCGCCGGGCGGAGATTGCTGCCCGGCGTCACGTTCGTAATACCGGTGCGGTGCTGAGCCGGGTCGGGGATTAGGACAGCCCGGCACTGTCAGCAATAATGTCCGACAATCCCCTTGTATGCTCCAGCGGCTCCGGTCTAGGGTTAGAGGGGTAAACAGACCGGCACGCCATGCCGGCAGCCGCGGAGGACGGTGCCTTGAACGACCCTGGGCCTCTCCGCGTGGAAAAAGGGAGAGCCAGTGAAGGGCTTCGTCTTTACGGGTAACAGCACCCTGGAATTGATGGACTTCGCCGATCCGGCCCCCGGTCCAGCCGATGTCGTGGTGGAGATCAAGGCGTCTGGGCTATGCGGTAGTGACCTCAAGCTATACCGCCCGCCGGCCGGGGCTGCCTTTGCGGCGCTCGGGCTAAAAAGCGACGGCAGGCCGATTATCGCCGGGCACGAGCCGTGCGGGGTGATTGCCGCCGTGGGCAAGGACGTGCCGCCGCGCGCCGCACGGGTGGGGGACCGCGTGCTGGTGCACCATTATAGCGGCTGCACCACCTACCCGCATTGCCGTACCGGCTGGACCCAAATGTGCGAGGCGGGTGCGGCCGTCTACGGCGTTACCGCGCATGGCGGGCACGCTCCCTACATGATGGTGCCGGCCAGCTCGGTCATGCCGCTACCAGCGGAGCTATCGTTCAGCACGGGCGCTGCGATCTCCTGCGGCACCGGCACCGCCTTTGGCGCGCTCGTCCGCCTCGGCCTCACTGCCCGCGACACGGTCGCCATCTTTGGCCAGGGCCCCGTCGGCCTGCCGGCGACCCAGTTGGCCCACGCGATGGGCGCGCGCGTAATCGCCGTAGACATCAGCGCGGACCGTGCAGCGCGCGCCACCGCGTTCGGTGCCGACCACACGATCGACGCAAGCGTCACGGACCCGGTGGACGCGATCCGCGAGCTTACGGCCGGCAAGGGCGCCGGCCGTACCCTGGACACGTCGGGTACTGCCACCGGCCGCTCCGCCGCCGTGCGGGCCGCCGCCGCCTGGGGGGTCGTCTGCTTCGTGGGTGAGGGGGGTGACGTGATACTGAACGTCAGCCCGGATATTATTCGCAAACAGCTGACCAACACCGGGTCCTGGACGACGTCCAGCACCGGCCTCGCGGATTGTGCCCGCTTCATCGCCGATCGCGGCCTGCCGGTGGACGAGTTGTTCACCGACCGCTGGGCGCTAGACCAAGCGGCGGAAGCCTATCGCGTGTTCGACAGGCAGGCGGACGGCAAGGCGGTGTTCGTTCAATGAACCGTTCATTCATGCTAACGATCCTAGCCTGCCTGGTAGGCATTGCCAGCGCCCCCTGCCCGCCGCAGCCGAGATCCCCGGCAATCGCATCACCATCGGGGTGCTCACCGACCTCAGCGGCAGCAACAGCATCCTGTCCGGCCATGGGTCCATCGAGGGTGCCCGGCTAGCGATCGCCCAAGCCGGCGCCTTCCTGCCCGGCGTCTCGATCGAGCTGATCAGCGCCGACATGCCGCCCAAGGCCGACGCCGCTTCCGCAATCGCGCGCACCTGGTTGGCGACCGGCAACGTCAATGTCATAGCCGATGTGCCCTTTTCCTCCGCAGGCCTTGCAGTCAACGAGGTGGTGCGGAACGCGCCCCGCACGATCTACCTCGCGTCCGGCACCGGAACCAGCGACCTCACCGGGCCAGCCTGCTCGCCCAATACCGTGCACTGGACCTACGACACCTATGCTTTAAGCCAGGTGGTCGCGCGCGCGCTGGTCGGGCAAGGGCTGAGGTCGTGGTTCTTCATAACCGCCGACTACGCCTTCGGCACAGCGCTGGAGCGCGATGCCAGCAAAACGATCATCGCGTCTGGCGGCACGGTGCTCGGGAGTATCAAAAATCCGCCCTTCAATTCCGACTATTCGTCGTATTTGCTGACGGCCCAAACC
>JANONC010000415.1:0-5470 GCA_031420655.1 Rhodospirillales bacterium
GCCCAGCTCGGCTCAGACCCGCTTTCGGCGTCGAGCTTCACTTTCCCCATCACGATGGCAATGATCAGCCTGGCCATCGGGCTATCGGCTGGCACGAGTTCCGTCGTGGCGCGGGCGCTGGGCGCGGGTGAGGCGGCAGGCTTGCTGGTAATCGACGGCATGATCCTGACCGCCGCCCTGGGTGTCGCGGCGGCGGTGCTGCTCGAAGTCGCGGCCGGGCCGATATTCCGCGCGATGGGCGCGCCGGAGCGGCTGCTGCCGGTTATCCTAGGCTATCTGCATATCTGGTTCGCCGCCGTCGTGCTGTTCATGGTCGCCATCGTCGGCCTATCCGCCGGGCGGGCGGCGGGCGATGCGCGGTTCCAGGGGCTGGCGATGCTGGTCACGGCCGGGTTGAACGCGTGCCTGGCGGCGGCGGCCATGTTCGGCGTGCTTGGCCTGCCTGGCATCGGCCTACGCGGGGCGGCGGTGGCTAACGGCCTGGCCTGGGCGGCGCTGCTGGTGGTTACGCTGTGGCGGCTGCGGCATCTGGGCCTGTTGCAGGACGGCCTACCCGGCCCGGCGCGCTTCGTGGCATCGGCCCGGCGGGTGCTGCGGGTCGGGCTGCCGGCGGCGGGCACCAACACGATCATCCCGGTCTCCGCCGCGATCCTGACCGGCATCCTGTCCACCTATGGCACGGCGGCCGTCGCGGGCGCGGGGGTGGCTGGGCGGGTGGAAAGCCTGTCCATGGTCGCCTTCTTTGCGCTGTCGGCCATCATGAACCCCTTCGCCGGGCAAAACGCGGGTGCCGGGCGGCTCGACCGCGTGCGGGACGCGATCCGCTCCAGCCTCATCTTCTGCCTGGGCTTCGGCATCGTGGTCGCGGGCGTGCTGTACGTCGCCGCCCCGTCCATTGCCCGCCTGTTCACGCAGGACGCAGTGGTGGGCGGGGTCGTGGTGGCTTATTTGCGCCTGGTACCCGTCAGCTATGGGCTGGGCGGCATGATCGCGGTCGTCAACTCGGCCTTTAACGGGCTGAACCGGCCGGGTGCGGCGGTCGTGGTGTCGGTGGCGCGGACGATGGTGGTCAACGTGCCGGTAGCGTGGATCGGCGGGCGGTTGCTGGGGGTGAACGGCGTGTTCCTGGGCGTGGCGGTCAGTAATCTGCTGGTGGGGGCCGCCGGCAGCTGGTGGGTGTGGCGAGTGGCCAGGGACAGCTAGGGCTGGTGCAGCGCCCGGTTTTGCAGCGCCCCATGCTTCATCGCGTGGCCATGACGGCCGTGTTCGTGGGCAACGGCGTGGCGTTCGGCGCGTGGGCGGCCAGCATCCCCCGGGTGCGGGAGGCGTCCGGGCTGACGGACGGGGCGCTGGGGGTGCTGCTGCTATGCGTCAGCCTGGGTGCCGTCGCGGCCATGCAGCTCGCGGGGCGCTACGCCGGGCGGATCGGCACCGCGCGCGCCTGCAGCCTCGCGGCACCGCTTTTGGCAGTGGCACTGCCCGGCCCCGCGCTTGCCCCATCCTGGCCCTGGCTGCTCGCTAGCGGCCTGGCGTTGGGCCTGGGGCTGGGCTTGCTAGACGTGTGCATGAACGCCCACGCGGCCTGGTTGGAACGCTGCCGGGGTATGCCCATCATGAGTTCCTTCCACGCGGGATGGAGCCTGGGGCAGCTCGCGGGTGCAGCCGGGGCGGGGGCGCTGGCGGCGGCGGGGTTGGGCGTGGTGCCGGGCCTGGCCATCCCCGGCGCCGCCGTCGCGCTGTGCGGACTGGCGGCTCTGGCCCTGCCGGAAGCACCCTACGACCCCCCGGCACGGACGCGCTGGACCTGGCCCTCACCCGCCATCGCCGTGCTGGCCGGGCTGGTTTCGCTGTCGTTTGCGATCGAGGGCGGGGTGTCCGACTGGTCCAGTGTCTATTTCAGCACCGTCCTGGGCGCTTCGGCCGTGGCGGCGAGCAGCAGCATCGCCGTGTATGCGGCTGCCATGGTGGTCATGCGCCTGGTCGGTGACGCGCTGGTGCGGCGGCTGGGCCCGGTGCGGGTGGTAGCGGGCGGCGGCGCCGTGGCGGGGGTGGGGCTTGCAGTGGTGTTGCTCGCCCCGGGCGTGTGGCTGGCCGCGGCCGGGTTCGCGCTGGTGGGTGTGGGGGTCGCGAACATAGTCCCGGTCCTGTTCAGCGCCGCGGGTGCCCGCGGTGCGGCCGGCGTGTCGCTGGTTGCCACCGCCGGCTATGGCACCAGCATGGCCGCCCCGCCGCTGATCGGCTTCGTGAGCGACGGTGTCGGCCTGCGTACCGGGCTGTGCCTGCTGCTGGCGGCCGCGGTGGGGTTGGCGGTGCTAGGGCGGCGGATGGGGCAATGACGTTTCAGTAACGGTACGGGAACGACTATTGCCCCCCCCCGCAAATCGGTTAGCAGTATTAAACTGGGAGATGACAGACATGACCCTGCAAATCCGTCGTATCGCGCAGCCTGTTGGGGATTGGTCTGGGGCGTTCAGCATCGCACAGACGGACCCGGCGCTAGGCGTCGTATCGTCCGGCATATTCCTAACCGCAAGCGTGCAGGAAATCGTGCAGGTCCGCAGCCTGGAGGGCGCGGCGGCTTTTGTGGCCAGCACGGCGACATCGGCGGTCACGCTATCGGGGCCGGGTGGGCCGGTGGTGACGGTGGCACCCTCCGCCACGGTCGCTATGCTGTTGGGTGCTGCCACGGGCGGGCAGGACGGGGCGGCGCTGACGGAAGCAGCGACCGGCACCGACCAGGGCGGGCGTGTCAGCGGTGGCACGACGGGGCCGGACCTCGGCTTCCTGACCGGGACCGGTACCGTGGCGCTGGCTGTGACCGCGGCCACCCGGATTCATGCGGTGACGCCCGGCAATGTGCAGGCGACGGTGCGGACCCAGGTGGGCGCGGTTGTGCGGTCGGAGGTCGTGACGCGCGACCCGCCGCCATCGGGGCCTATTCACGGGGGTCTACAAACAGGTCCCTTTCCTCCTGTCCCTGCTTTCGGCAGCCTCACGACTGCGGCCCAGACCCAGTCCTTGGCCGAAGCGCGGACTGGGCGCAGCGGGCTGCTCAGCTTTCAGCAATTCGACCCCACGCTCGGCACGCTCGAATTCGTCAGCCTTACCCTGACCATCACCGGCCATGGCACCTACCAGGCCGAGAACGACACCGGCCTCGCCGCGCCGCTCACGCTGCAGCAGGACGTGGCGTTCAGCGTATTGCGGCCGGACGGCTCGGCACTGGCCGCGGCGACCGCATCCGCCACGGCCAATGTGGCGCTGGGCGCTACGACGGCGCTGATGTCGGGTACAACCGTCGAAAATAAGACGGTTGACGTCGGGCTGAGCGGTGCAGACCTGGCCCGGTTCGTGGGCGTAGGCACGGCCACACTCGCGATCGGCGGCACAGGGACCGACACGATCGACGGACCCGGTGCGTTCGCGCTCACGACTGGGCTCACGGCCGGGCTCACGATCGGCCTCAGCTACACCTATTTCCCCGGCGGCACCCAGGCGGTGGTGGCACCGAACCCCGGCGTCGTTGCGGCCGGCGAGACGCGGGTGCTCAGCGGGGCCACCCCCACCGCCGTCGCCCCCGGGGGCACGCTGGCCGTCAGCAACGGCATGACGGGTCCGTTCACCGTCTATGGCACCGAAAACCTGTTGCCAGGCGGGGCCATGATCGCGCCGCAGACGATCAAGGGCACGCTCAACGTCGCCGCCACGTCCCATGCCGACCTGGCCACGGTGACCCTGGGCGGCGTCGTGAATGATGACGGCGCGATCAACTACACGACCATCGCCGGGCTCGCCGTCGTTCGCGGCACAGCGAGCCAGTCCGTCGTAACCGGGACGGAGTACGTCTATGGCCAATCGACAGGCAGTATCGTGTTGCCGGGCGGCCGCGAGATCGTAGCCGGCCGCGCAACCGGCCTCCAGCTCCAAGGCGGGGACGCGCAGATCGTGGCGGGTGGAGCCGCCGACGTGCGGCTCGCCGCGGGCCGCGTGACGGTCGAGTCGGGTGGAAACGTCTCGGCACTGGCCCTCGCGGGCCCGGGGACCCTCACGATCAATGACGGAGGCGTGGCCGGCCCTATCACCGGCTTTGCAGCCGGGGACACCATTACTCTTGCAGGCGTTCCCTTCAGCGCTGCCAGCTCAGCCTCGACCAGCGCGGGCATTCTGACCATCACGACCGGCCAGTCCGGCGGCACCTCACTTCAGGGTGCCGCACCAGCACGGACGAACTTCAGGCTTGCGGCGGCCCCGGCCACCGGCGGCACGGCGATCACGCTCGAACCCGGCCTTTCGGTCGGCGGCACTGCCCCGGCCATCGCGACCGAGTATCGCGGCCCGGTCGACGGGATCGAAAACCAGTTCGTCGCGCTGTCGCCCAACACGGTCGCCGGTGTCAGCACCGATAACTGGTTCTTGCACGCCGGTGGCGGCGGTAGCGCCCTGGCCGCCCATGGCGGGCGCAACGTGCTGGATGCGGGCACCGGCTCCGGCTTTTTGGTTGGCGGCACCGGGCAGGATACGTTCTTCGCCAGCGCCCCCACCACCGCGCCGACCTGGACGACGGTGCTGGGCCACGCCGGTGACGACGTCACGCTGTGGAACTTCGGCACCGCGCCCACCAGCTGGGCGGACGGGCTAGGGGCGGCGGGCTACACCGGCCTCACCCTCATCACCACCGTGAACGGCCTAGACAGCCGGCTCACGCTGGCCGGGTACAGCATGGCCGACCTCGGCACCGGGCGGGTGACGCTGCAGGCGGGGCGCGACCCGGCCAGCGGGCTTGACTACCTGCACCTGACGATGTGACCGGATAGGGCCAGAGCACTCACCCCCGTCGCCCCGAACTTGGTCCGGGGCCCCGCTTTCTACGCAGAAGCCGCTCCGACCGTAGTGGAACCCGGGTCGATGCCGTGGGTGACCAGTCTTGTCTCAGCTGCGGTCGAACGCGGTGAACTTCACCAGCGCGTACGCCTGGCTAAGTCCCGCGATGCACGCCAGGGCCAAAGGGAGGTAATGGGCTTTTCAGCTGCGTAGCTGACGCGCACCCTCGCGGTCCCGCGACCGTAGGGCTGGCCGGGTCGTGCATGATTCTTCGACAGGGGAACATATACAGAACATCTACGCAGGGGAAAGCGCCCTCTCCCCCACCCGGACCGCACCGGCCAGGCGGTTCGACAGCGGTGCCAGCGGGCATACATAGCGGGGCGAGTAGGCGCAGGAGGGGTTGTAGGCGAAGTTGAGGTCAATCACCGCCGCATCGCCCACCTGGCCCAAATCGGCACCCTTGATGGTGTCCAGCGCATACCGCCCGGCGCCGTAGGTCTCCCGCCCGGAGGTCGCGTCGCGAAACGGCAGAAACACCCCGCCGCCATAGCCCAAAATCCAGAACAGCGTGAGCGTGCCGAGTGCCCCCAGCGTCACCGTCGCAAACGGCTGCATGTGGATGGTGCCGTCCGCCCCGGCGTCGAAC
>JANONC010000416.1:0-15242 GCA_031420655.1 Rhodospirillales bacterium
GTGACGTGGCCTATAGCGAGGCGTTGGAGGTTGCGGGGGCCATCACCCCCGTCCCCGGCGGCGTCGGCCCCATGACGATCGCCTGCCTGCTGGATAACACGGTCACGGCCGCCATCGCGCGCCGTATCTAGAGCACTCTTCGCCCAGGCTGCTCTGCCTGGGCGGAAGTAGCGCTCTAGCCGAACATGTCGGGCTGCGTCGCCGCGATATGGCCGTACAGCGTCTGGAAATGCAGCCAGCCGATATAGTTGCTGCCCACATGCTCCCGGCTGTACTTGGCCGTCTTTTGCGAGATCGTCTGCGGCTTGATGCCAATCGCTTCCACCAAGAGCTGCTGCTGGCACGCCCGCTCCAGCGCGATGAACCAGAACGCCGCATTGTCGATGCTATGCCGGCTGCAGGTCAGCAGGCCGTGGTTTTGGTGCAGCACGCCGCGGTTGCGCCCGATCTCCTTCGCAACGGAGGAGCCGCTTTCCTTTTCGACAGCGACCGCCCCGGCCGACGCGCCGATCACGGCGTGGCTGTTGTAGATCGCGGCCGAGTCCTAGCTGTCCAAATTTACCGCGCAGCATCCGGACATCGCAATCCGTTTATCGACCGGGGCGGGCAGCTATGATTTGCTGAAGCAGGAGACGATGGACGTCACGATCGTTTGTGGCGACGTGCAGGTGGGCGCGGGCATCCTGGCCGAAATGCTGGGCGAGGAAAGTATCGCGGCGGTGTGCGCACCAGCGTTGGCCGCCGGATTGGGCCAGGACCTGCGCCAGGACCTGCGCCAGGCCATGAAAGCAGCTCCGCTGATTGAGTCGGCGGTCAGCCCCGTGCGCCGGACTGGTTCGCGATTAACTGCATGGGGCGGCGCGCGCCCACACCCGCCGCCTGCTTCGACCGCGGGGCGCTGGTCGTGTCCGCGGCCGCACAGGGGTTGGGCTTAGCGCTGGAGACCGAGCGGTTCTTGGAGGCAGAGCCTGTATCGGGGCAGTTCATCATGCTGAGCGAATTCCGGCCAATCCGCACCGTGTTGCACCGGCTACTGACCCGAACCGGGTACGCGCGTTCAGGTCTTGGCTGCCGCGTGAGGCCGGGATGATGCTGTCCCCACCGACGTAACACCCACCATCGCCACCCGGTCACCCAAGCGACGGCATTGTTGATGCAAGACGCCGCACCGCATTGACCTGGCGGTACCGCGCCCGGGGCAAATCGGCTAGTCCGGCTCAGAAATCCGTGCAGCGGCCTTTCTGCTCCCAATCACCATACCGCGTCGGCTCAGGCCCGGCAGGCCCACCGTTTTCATGCGGCATCGGCGCCGGCGTCTTGGGAACGGCTTCAGGCTTGGTTTCTACTTCGCTCATGAAGCCGATATGGGTACTAGACGGCGGCCCTCAACCGCTCGCTCTCGGTCTTCAATTGCCCGCAAGCGGCCAGAATGTCCTGACCGCGTGGGCGGCGGATGGGGCTGCTAAAGCCCGCGGCCTCGACGATCGTGGCGAATGCGTCGATCGTGGCGCGGGTGCTACATTCATAGGTACTGCCGGGCCAGGGATTGAACGGGATCAGGTTCACCTTGGCCGGAATGCCCGCGATCAGCGCCACCAGCGCCCGGGCGTCCGCCGGGCTGTCGTTTACGCCGCGCAGCATGACGTACTCGAACGTGATCCGCCGGGCGTTGCTGGCGCCGGGGTAGCGGCGGCAGGCGGCCATCAGCTCGGCCAGCGGGTATTTGCGGTTGAGCGGCACGATCTCATCCCGGATCGCATCCGTCACCGCGTGCAACGACACGGCGAGGTTCACGCCCAGTTCCTCCCCGCACCGGTCCATCATTGGCACAACGCCCGAGGTGCTGAGCGTTATGCGGCGGCGCGACAGGCCGATACCTTCGCCGTCCATGACGATGCGCATGGCCCGGGCGACGGCCTCGTAATTATATAGCGGCTCACCCATGCCCATCAGCACGATAGTGCTCAGCAGCCGAGGCGTTTCCCCCTGCGGACTGGGCCATTCGCCGTAGCTGTCGCGCGCGGCCATGAATTGGCCCACGACCTCGGCGGCACCCAAATTGCGCACCAGCTTTTGCGTGCCGGTATGACAGAACCGGCACGACAGGGTGCAGCCGACCTGGCTGCTGATGCAGACGGCCCCCCGGTCGGCATGACGGTCGGGAATATAGACCGTCTCCGCCTCCTGCCCGTCGCGGAAGCGGAACAGCCACTTGCGGGTGTCGTCCGTGCTGGTCTGCACGGTAGCGACCGTGGGACGGCCGATCACGAAACGCTCCGCCAGCCGGGTCTGTAGCGGGCGGGCAATGGTGCTCATGACGGTGAAATCAGTTGCACCCTGGTGATACATCCAGTGCCAGAGCTGCTTGGCGCGGAACGGCTTTTCCCCGATGGCGGCGAGCTCGGCCACCAGCTCGTCGCGCGTTAGGCCCACGAGTTCACGCCGGCCGTCGGGCATCGTGGCATCGGGTGGGTTGAACAGGGCGGACTTGGCCAGCACCCGGTCCCGCTCGGCCGCGGTCAGCACGGCGTTCATGCGATGTTCACTTGGGACAAGCGCGGTTGATGGCCGCATAGGCCGGGCCAAAGCCGCGCAGCGGGAACGTGTCGGTCACCATGGCCCCGCGCGGCCCGGGCGCCCGCGCCACGGCCTGCCGTCCGCGCGCGAACACCGCCGTGGCGGCATGGCCGTCCCGTGCAAAGGCCGAGCGGTTGGCGGTGTAGAACGGCAGCACCGTTCCCTCGACCGCCAATTGCATTTCGGCCGTGGCTGGGAAGGCATAGCCGGCACTGACGGCCACGTTGTCGCGAATGCCGGGGCGGTGCGTCACCGTCAGCACCACGTCGCCCCGGCCCGGTAGCGTGGGAACCGAGCTGCTGGCGCGGGTAAAGGCGTAGCACACGGTCTGTCCGGCCTCGGCATGGGTGACGGCTTGCCAATCGTCGTATTTACCGATCAGGCGGGGGGGCGTTGCAGTGCGTCCACGGGCCGCCCGTGTCTCGGCCTGCACGGGTGCGGTCACGGCCGTGGATAAAAGGGCCAGGCCCATAGCGGTCAAAAGCATGCGATCCATCCCGCACAGATACGGCGGTGGCCAGCGCGGGACAAGCACGGCCCGATGAAAGGGCGGCTACTCTTCCGGCTCGGTCGTGAACAGCAGCGGGTAGCCCTCCTTGCGGCCATGGTCAGTGGCGCTGGTGGCCTTGGCCTCCGCCACGTCCTTGGTGAACACCGCCACCATGCAAACGCCGCGCTGGTGCGCTGTGATCATCACCTGCCGCGCCCGCTCCTCCGCCATCCGGAACTCGATCCGCAGAACGCGCGTGACAAAGTCACGCGGGGTGAAGTCGTCATTGACCAGCATGACCTTGTGCAGTTTTGGCCGCTCGGTCTTGATCTCGATCTGAATGCGCGTCGTTGTCGTCGTGTTGTCGCTCATGCGGCACCTCCATTACGGCTTAGGTGAGCCGGCCAGCCAATCCGGCAAGGTGCGGCGAAAGCGCGGGTCGCCATGGCCGGTGCGATCCGGGGCCGGGCCGGGCGGTCCGCTGGCGGTCACGGCGCGGTCGGCATAGCGCCCGTGCTGGATCATGCGGTCGTACAACACGATGGCCCCAGCCACGGCAAGGTTGAGCGCAAAGCGGGCCGGAATGCGCACAACGTGGCGGCATTGGGCCAGCACGGGGGCAGAGAGCCCGGCGCGTTCGGGCCCCAGCACATAGGCAGCGTTGAGCGGGTGGCGGAAGCTCGGCAAGTCGACAGCGTCCGGCAACAGTTCCACCCCCACCAGCACGCACCCGGCAGGCAAGCGCAGCGCGTCCAGGTCGGCAAAGCGCCACAGCGGCACGTGGGCGGGCGTGTCGGCCGTGTCCGCACTGCGGCCAGCGCGGGCGTCCCAGCCGGCACCGATCGTGAAGCAGAACGCAGCCCCGAACGCGTGCCCGGTGCGGAGCAGCGCGCCGGTGTTGGCGGACTTGCTGACACCCTCCACCCCGATGCCGAAATAGCCGCGCTGATTCATGGTGCTGGCCATAGCGCACGCGCGCTGTGCTGGCTATTCCAACGGCGGCTGGCCTAGAACAACGGTCATGTCCGGCTTGCATCCAGCTTGGCGCGTCGCCGCCATTACGTTCCTTGTGCTCCTCGTCGCGGCCGGCATCCGCTCGGCACCCAGCGTGCTTATCGTGCCGCTGGAGCAGGAGTTTGGCTGGACCCGCGACGTGACGGGCTTTGCGGTCGGCCTGAATATTCTTCTTTTCGGGCTCACCGGCCCGTTCGCCGTGGCCATTCTGGAACGGTTCGGCATGCGGCGCACCGTCGGCGTGTCGTTGCTCGTACTGGCCGCGGGCGTGGCCATGACGCCGTTCATGACCGCGTCGTGGCAATTGGTGGCGTTGTGGGGCGGCGTGGTGGGTGGCGCATCGGGCGTGACTGCGCTGGCACTGGCCGCGACTGTCGCCAACCGGTGGTTTGTCGCACGCCGCGGGTTGGTGATGGGCGTGCTAACCGCCAGTACCGCCACCGGGCAGCTCATATTCCTGCCGGTCTTTACGGCGCTGGTGCAAACCGTCGGCTGGCGCGCGGTCAGCGTTGTGCTGGCCTGCATTGCGGCGGCGCTGATTGGGCCGGTGCTGCTGATGATGCGCGACCGCCCATCCGATTTGGGCATCCCGCCCTATGGTGGAACGGCCATCGTGGCACCAGTGGCAGTGCAAAACCCGGTACGGCGGGCGTTGATGGCGTTGCGGACCGGGCTGGGGCAGCGCGACTTCTGGCTGCTGGCGGGTACGTTCTTTATATGTGGTGCCAGCACCAACGGGTTGATCGGCACGCATCTGATCCCTGCCTGCCTGGATAGCGGCTGGGTACCGGCAGGCATGGCGGCCGGGCTGCTGGCTGCCATGGGGGTGTTCGACATGATCGGCACGACGCTGTCGGGCTGGCTGTCGGACCGTTGGGACAACCGGATGCTGCTGTCCTGGTATTACGGGCTGCGCGGGCTATCGTTACTGTTCTTGCCGTTCGCCCTGGCGGGTGACGTGATCGGCGTCACGGGCCTGGCCATCTTTGCCGTGTTCTATGGCCTGGACTGGATTGCGACCGTGCCGCCCACGGTGCGCCTCGCGGCCCGCAGCTTCGGTGAGGATAATGCGCCCGTGATGTTTGCCTGGATCGTCTGTGCGCATCAGCTCGGCGCCAGCGTCGCAGCCTATGGTGCGGGTATCGTGCGGGTCGGCGCCGGTAGCTACGGGCCGGCCTTCCTGTCCGCAGGCGCACTGTGCCTGGTGGCCAGCATCATGGCGCTCATGATCGGCCGGCGGCCCAGTGTCCGGCCTGTGGTGGCTACGGCTTAAGCAGATAGACCACCAGCGCACCCACGAAGCTGAATGCGCCCAGGATCAGCACGGCGCGCGCGGCTCCGGTTTGCAAAGACTGGCCCAGTACGGCGCGGACGCTTTCTTCGCTTTCGTCGTGCATGGTCGTCTCCTTACAATTCACTCAGGGCGCGGCTGGGGCGCAGGATGCGGATACCCTGCCAGTGGTGCAGCGCCAGCAACTCGTCATCCATGCTGACCACGATGGACGATCCGGTCGCCGCCGCCAGCTCCAGCGTCCGGTTGTTGGCCGGTGCCAGGCAATCGGTTACGTCCATCTGCGGCTCGAACCAGGTGGCGTAAGCGCGAAGCGCACCCAGCACGCGAAAGACTTGCGCTGGGTCGAGATAGCGGGAAATAAACGGGCGGGCCAGCAGACGTCCCAGTTCATCCGCCACGGCAGACGACAGGAGCAGGCGCGGGGCCGACCACAGCACACGCTCGGCCACGATCTCGTGCCCGGCCACGGCATAAACGAGGGTGGTCGCGTCGAGGATCACCGGACCGCACTCTGGCGTTGCTGGGCGGCGTCGTGCCGCAACTCGTCATCCAGCAATGCGTCTGTCAGGCCGTTGCGGTGTGCGGTAATCTTGACCTGGCCGATCGCCACCATCAGGACATTGGGAGCACCGTCCACCTGTGTGGCCCGCACCAGGCCACTGACCAGGGCGCCGGAAATCAGACGCGTGGCCTGGTCGCTCGCCAGGACAGCGGCCACGTCGGCATCGATTGGTAGGGGAATTAGCTCAGCCATAAACCGGGTGTGTCATGGACCGCACCACGCGCGCAATCAGAAGCCGAAGCCGACCCGGCGGCTGTTGCCGCGCTGCAGGTTACGGAACCGCGCCAGCGCCATCAGCGGGAAGAACAGCCGGTATCCGTCGTAGCGTAGATAGAACACGCGCGGGAAACCGACGGCGGTGAACGCGGCCTCCTCCCACTCGCCATCCCCACGCTGCGTGGTGGCCAGGTACACGGCCCCCCGCTCGACCGCCGGGCCACACTCGCCGGCTGCCATTAGGCCGAGCATGGCCCAGGCGGTCTGGCTGGCAGTGCTGGAATGATAGGTGCCGGGTTCGGCGTCGGCATAACTCTCGCCATCCTCGCCCCAGCCACCGTCGCTACGCTGATACGCGAGCAACCAGGCCCGGGCGCGCTCCATGCAGGGATCGTCATGCGCGACGCCAGCGGCGTTCAGCGCGCACAGGACGGACCACGTGCCGTAGATGTAATTGGTACCCCAGCGGCCAAACCAGCTGCCGTCCGGCTCCTGCTCGGCCTTCAGATAGGCGATCGCACGGGCCATGGCGGGCTCGGACGCGTTATGTCCAATCTGGGCCAGAAAGCTGACGCAGCGTGCCGTCACGTCCGCGGTTGGCGGATCGAGCAACGCGCCATGATCGGCAAACGGGATGTGGTTCAGGAATTCGTGATTGTTGTCGGCGTCGAACGCGCCCCAGCCGCCATTGGTGGACTGCATACCCAGGACCCAGTCCCGCGCGCGGGCGACGCTTGCGGCATGGGCCGGGTCGCCATTGCGATGCAGCAACATGCCGACGACGGCAGTGTCGTCGACATCGGGATAATGCGCGTTTTCGTACTGAAACGCCCAGCCGCCCGGCGTTGCATCCGGACGCATTTGCGCCCAATCGCCTCGCAGGTCCGTTACCTGCCGGTCAACCAGCCAGGCGCAGGCGGCGTCGAGGCTGGCGGTCGCGACACCCTCGGCCTCCGCCACCGCGTGCCCGGCCAGCGACGTGTCCCAGATAGGTGAAAAGCAGGGCTGGCAGTACGCCTCCGTCTCGTTGATCACCAGCAGGCGGCGCATGCCCGCCCAGGCGGACGCGGCCTCTGGCTGGTCCAGCGTGTAGCCCAGCGCATCGAACATCATGACGCTGTTGGCCATGGCCGGGTAAATGGCGCCCAGGCCGTCGGTGCCGTTCAACCGCTCGGTCACGAACTTAGTCGCGTCGTCGATCGCACGGGCGCGGACCGCATTGGGGATGGCGGGTTCGGCCAGGCGGACAATGTGGTCCACCGCCTTGAACACCCGACCCCAGCCGGAGCGGTAGGGGCCCCGCAGCCAGTCGCGCACCTGCTCCGGCGGCGTCGTGAACAGCTCCTGCACGTCCACGTTGCGCGGGTTGCGGGCGCGGGGGCGCAGCGCCATCAGCACCAGCAGCGGCACCAGCACCGTACGCGACCAGTACGACACCTTGCTCAGGTGAAAGAAGAACCAGCGCGGCAAGTGCATGATCTCGACCGGCATGACCGGCACGGCGCGCCAGGGCACCTGACCGTATAACGCGAGCTGGATACGGGTGAAGACGTTGGACCGCTCCGCCCCGCCTGCGCCCAGGATCGCCTCACGCGCGGCCTGCATGTGCGGAGCGTCCGGGCTGTCGCCCACGCACTTCAACGCATAGTACGCCTTGACTGTCGCCGACAGGTCGAACGCGCCGTCATGGAACAGCGGCCAGCCGCCATGAGCACCCTGGATCCGGCGCAGATAAACGGCAATCTTATCCTGCAACGGCGCGTCGATGCGGTCGAGATAGTGTTCTAGCAACACGTATTCGGCCGGGATGGTCGCGTCGGCCTCCAGCTCGAACACCCAGTGGCCATCAATATGCTGCCGGGTGCCAAGCGCCTGCGACGCGTGGCTAATAGCCTGATCGAGCGCGCAATCGCTCAGTGAAGGAGGAGCGGCCGGGGCTCCGGCGCCGGGGTTGTAGTCGGCGGTCATCACGTCAGGGGGCATGGGTAAAATCTGGCCGGTTATGATGAGTGACATAAAATTGCTGCGGCACTCTTGCCGGACCTGATGGCACCTTCAATCGTTGCGGGCAACCCGGTCGCTGTCCAATCCCCCGCCAAAACGAGGTTGGAAAGCGGGGTGCGCGCGGGGGGGCGGCGGCGGTCTTGGGCAGGTGTAGCGGCAAACGTAGCCCTCTTTTCTCTTACAACGCGATACGGCGGCATAGGTCCATCCAGATGCAGGACTCTGTGCACGTCAGACCACACCTGTTGCGCCAATGCATCACCCGTCAGGTCCGTTCGGTCGTTGCCAGCACTGATTGTCGTGCTGACGACTCCGGGCTTGATGAATATCCACTCGGCCGTACCCCCCAGCACGCCGATGAACCCGGCGGCGGCCTCTGACGCGGTCACACGAAAATGAACGTTCAGGATTGCCTCAAAGGCGTCCGGAACCACGAGGCCGGGCAGCAAAGCAGCGGCGACGGGTGCCGGGGTCGCGAGGACGACTCCCTCGTCCAGGCCGACAGGCAGACCGTCCAGCGCCGTCACGCGGCCGCCGCTTTGCGAAAGCGCCGTCACCCGGTGCCCGAGCCGCACCGTGGCGCCATGCGCGGTCAGCCAGGCGAGCGCCGGGTCGATAAAGCTTTCGGACAGGCCTTCACGCGGCACCATCGGGCGGCAGGCCGCACCGCCGGCGCTCAGGCTTTCGTCCATCACGGCCCCCATCAGCCGGGCGCTGGCAGTGGCAGGCGGCGTGTTGAGTGCTGCGATGGCGAGCGGCTCCAGCAGGCGGCGATACAGCTCGCCCGGTGGCAGCGAGTCCTGCACCGTCGCGTCCGGCCCCGCGTGCGACAGGCGGGTCGCTGCCCAGAAATGCCCGAGCCTGGCCCCTGGCACGTTGCGGCCCGGCACCAGCACCCACCATGGCACCCGGCCCGCGTTGGGGCGGACGGTCCAGCGCTCGTTGGTCGCAAGGTCCATGAAGGGAAACTCTGGTGCGTCCGGGCCGGTCATGGTGGCGGTGGCGCCGATCGTGTCCAAAAAAGCAAAGGTGTCGCGGTTGCCGGACAGCACGAGGTGGTTGCCGTTGTCGAGCCGGCAGCCGAGCTCACGGTCGAAATAGGACCGGCAGCGCCCGCCCGCAGCCGGGTTGCTGTCATGGAGCGTGACAGGCACGCCCGCCCCGGTCAGCGCCACGGCTGCCGACAAGCCGGCCAGCCCGGCCCCCACGACGTGAACGTGCCTCAAAAGTAGTACCGCCCCGCAATCCACAGTTTCTGCCAGTTGGGTAGGCGCGCTGGTTGATCCAGCCGGGTCCAGCCTCGCCGTTCCAGCCGGGCTAGCAGCGCGTCATAGGTCGCGCCCATCAACCGCGCCGGCCGCATCGCCCGGCGGTCGCACGCTGCCATGGCGCGGTGGGCGGCGGCAAAGTGCGCGTGCGCGGTAGCGGCAATGCGGGTACAGACCGTTGTAAGGCCCGGGTGACGCAGTGCCAGTTCAGGGTCGGGCGGCACGCCAGCCTCGGCCAGCCACTCGCTGGGCAGGTACAGACGCCCGCGCCCGGCGTCTTCCGCCACATCGCGCAAGATATTGGTGTGCTGCAGCGCCCGGCCCAGGTGCCAGGCCACGCGGTCGGCCGCCGGTGAGCCGTCGCCAAAGGCGCGTACCGACAGCCGCCCCACGGCCGCCGCAACCCGGTCGCAATAGAGGTCGAGCGTTGCCAGGTCCGGCGCCACGATCGCCGTCTCGGCATCCATCTGCATACCGTCGATCACGGCCAGGAAGTCGTCCTGCCGCAGCCCGTAGGCGGCGCGTGCGGTGGCCAGGATGCGCGTGACCGGATCAGTGCCCTGACCCATAAAAATGCTTGCGATCTGCGTCCGCCAGGCGGCGAGGTCGCGCAGCTTGTCTTCCAGCGGCGCAGGCTCGTCCGCCACATCGTCCACCAGGCGGCAAAAGGCGTAGATGGCGTAAATGGCCGTCCGCCGCTCGGGCGGCAGCACGCGCATGCCGCGGTAAAACGACGTGCCGGATCGCTGCACGATGGCTTCTACCGCCACCCGGTCGGCCTCGGCGACAGACGCCATGCTCATGCGAACCGCAAAGCGCCCAGCACGGCCCCGGCCACGTCGGTTTTGTGCAGCCTCACGCGCTTGGCCACCGGGTCTTCGGCCCGCAATCGGCGGGCCAGGCGTTGCGACAGGCCCAGGATGACCCCGGTCTCTAGCCGCAAGCGCCGGTCCCGCACCCGGCGCGGCAGGGCCGACGCGATGGCATGCAAAGCGTCGACCCGGTCCAGCATGTCATCCCACACGCGGCGCAACCCGGTCGTGCCGGCCGGGGCCAGCAGGTCCGGCACCTCCGCGCCTGCCGTGGCCAGCAAATCCGCAGGCAGGTAACAGCGATCGAGCGCTTTCAGGTCCTTGGTGCCGTCCTGCAAATGGTTCAGCACTTGCAACGCGGCACAGAGCGGGTCGGACGGGGCATGCGTGTCGGGGCTTTCGCCATGCAGGTCCAGGACGTGGCGGCCGACAGGCATGGCCGACAGGCGGCAATAATCCAGCAGCGCGTCCCAGCTGTCATACCGGTGCTGAACGGCGTCCTGGCGAAAGGCGGCGAGCAAGTCTTGAGCGTGCCGGGCCGTCACGGCTGTCGCGGCCAGGCTGTCCCGCAATGCCACCGCCGTGTCCGACCCGGCCGCACGATGCCCCAGCAACACAGACTCCATCACGTCCAGGCGGTCCAGCTTGTCGGCGGCGCACAAGGTGGCGCTGTCCGCAATGTCGTCCGCGTGCCGGGCAAAGGCGTAGAAGGCGTGGATGTGCGGGCGCAGCCGGCGGCTAATGAGGATCGAGCCGACCGGAAAGTTCTCTTCGGTGCGTTGCTTGGTTTGCAGGACCGTGTCGCTCAATCCCGCAACATCCCGGCCTGGCGAAACCACGCGACCGCATCGGCGATCGCCTGCCGCGCCGGGCGGGCGGTGTAGCCGAGCGCATCGACCGCCTTGGCCGAGCTGTAGAACATCTGCTTGTCGGCCATCGCCAGCATCTCCCGCGTTACCCGCGGCTCGGTCCCGAACACGCGTGCCTTCAGTTCCGAGACAACAGCGACCGGCGCTAGGATAGTGGTGTTGAGGCGCGCACGCTTTTGCGGCGGCCGGCCCATCACGTCGTCGATCAGCGCCAGGAGATGCACCATGCCCAGGTTCTCGCCGCCCAAAATATAGGCTTCGCCCACCTGGCCACGCTGAAGCGCCAGCACGTGTCCGCGGGCCACATCGTCGACATGCACGATATTGAGCCCGGTTTCGACATAGGCCGGCATACGCCCTGCGGCCGCATCCAGGATCATCTTGCCCGTGGGTGTCGGCCTGCGGTCGCGAGGTCCGACAGGTGCCGAGGGGTTGACTATCACGACCGGCAAGCCGTCCTTCGCCATGGCGCGCACAACCTGCTCGGCCTCGAACTTCGAATTCTTGTACGTGCCGACGATGGCTTCGGGGGAGACCGGCGTGTCCTCGTCCCCGGGTGAGCCGTCATCTGGCAGGCCGAGCGCGGCCACGCTGCTGCAATAAACAATCCGCTCCACGCCGGCCGCCTGCGCCGCCTGCATCAGCGCGCGGGTGCCCTCTACATTGGTGGCGATCATCTGCTTCGGGTTTGGCACCCACAGGCGGTAATCGGCCGCGACATGCACCAAGTAGCGGCAGCCTCGCAGTGCCGCGGTCAGGCTCGCCGGGTCGTTCAGGTCGCCCTCGACGATCTCGGCCTGCACACCGTCGAGGTTGCCGCGGTCGGAACCGGGGCGCACCAGCAGGCGAAGCGTGTAGCCCTCGGCCGCCAGTGCATGGGCGACGGCGGAACCCAAGAACCCGGTTGCCCCGGTCAGCAGGGTGGATGCGGGCGTCCGGGTGTCCCGCGGTTCGACGGTGACGGCCGTGCCGGGCGCGCCAGTTGGCGTGGGCTGCTGGCCGGGCTGGCTTAGCAGGGGCGACGGGGCGTCGCTCCAGAGTGCGAGCTTGCTCAGCAGCGACGGCTTTTTTGGCTGTGCTGGCTTGCTTTCGACCGGCTCGGGCGGCAGGGCATCAACCGAAAGCTCCGGCAGCTGCGGCGCGTTCGCCGCCACGTCACCCGTGCCCGCGGGCCGGGTCTGTTCGGGGGCGGGGACGAGCACCAAGGCCTGCGGGTCGGGCAACGTGGCTGGTGCGGCCGGTGCGGGCGTGCTCATCGCCGGGTCCGGCCTGCCTGTGGTGACGATGGGCTGACCGCCGCGGCGGAGGGGGCGAACCGGCTACTGGGCGCAGGTGATGGTGGCGGAGTGGGCAACGCAGGTCTCCCTTGGCGGCGGGCGGGTGGCCCGGTGTCTGTGGCCCGGTATCTGTGGCCCTGTATGTAGTCCTATAGCCTGACCCGGCACCCCTGGTGTAGTGGGGACGGCCATGCGTGGTGTCAAACAGGTCTCGATCGTTTTGGCGCTGGCGGGCGTGGCGCTGGCGGGCGGGTTGGTTCTGTGGTTCGACGGCGATGCGGTGCTGGCGGCACTGGCGGGCGTGGGCTGGCCGGGGTTGGCGCTGCTGCTGGCGTGGGGCGCGCTCACCTGCGCGGTGCTGGCCGCCGCCTGGGCGCTGGTGCTGCCCGGCGCCGGCTATGGCGTGCTGCTGCGCGGGCGTGCGGTGCGCGATGCGGCAGCGACGTGCCTGCCGTTCTCACCGGTTGGTGGCTACGTGCTCGGCGCGCGGGCACTGACCATACAGGGCGTCCCGTGGCCGCGGGCGGGGGCGGGGACGGTGCTGGATGTGGGGGCGGAGCTGTTGGCGCAGCTGTTGTTTACGATGTTCGGCGTGGCGGTACTGCTGCTGTGGCAGCCCCATGCCGCGCTGGCCGGGCCGCTCGCCATCGGGGTGGCGGGGGCGGCCGCGCTATTTGCGCTGGCCTATGCCGGGCGCCGGCGCATTGGGCAGGGTTTGCGCATCGTGGGCACGCGGCTGCTGGGCGACTGGTTCGGCAGCGCTGCGGGGCTTGCCTCGATGCAGGGCGAACTCACGCAGCTCTCAACGGCACGCGGACGCCTGGCCCTGGCCGTAGTGGTGCATGTTGCGGCCTGGATCCTGACGGGCTTTGGCACCTGGATCAGCCTCCGCCTGCTCGGCTGGCACGGCGACATTCTGCCGGTGCTGGCGTTGGAGGCGCTGCTGGACGCTGTCATCGCCGCCGCGTTCATCGTGCCGGCCGCGGTGGGTGTGCAGGAGGCGGGGTACATCGCACTCGGCACCATTTTCGGCGTGGGGCCAGAGCTGGCGCTTGGCGTGTCGTTGCTGCGGCGCGGACGGGATTTGCTGCTGGGGGCGCCGGTGCTGGCGGTGTGGCATTGGGCGGAGCTGCGGCGGTTGCGGGCGTGACGGCGGTCTTGGGATTCAACGACCCATTCCACGACGCGTCGTTTTGCCGGCTTGACGACAGCGGGCTGCATCATGTCGAGCTGGAGCGTTTCACCCGGCGCAAGCTGGAACGGCAGAGCCCGCTGCTGGGCTTTTTGGATTTGTGGGCCACCCCGGCGCTGGAGGGCGTGGGCGCGATCGGCGTGGTTGAGGGTGACGGGCTGGCTCCGCTGTTCTGGCGCATGCTGCAGGCCCGCGGTCTCCGCGCGTCCGCCGGCCCGCTGGCGACGGAGCTGCTGGCGTCGCTGGTGCAGCAGCAGGCGGCGGTACCCGCGGACGCGCAGGCCCCGCTCACGTCGCTCGGCACACTCGACCGCTACCACGACCGGCTGCTGGCGTTTGTGACGCGGGCGCTGGCACCGGAGACGGCGCTGGCCGTGCTGGGCCACCAATACGCGCACTGCGCCAATGCCTTCCTGTCCTCGCCGTTCGCGTCGGCGCTCAGTATCAGCCTGGACGGCGGCGGCCATGACTTCGACGGCGCGGACGGCACGGGGGGCCGCGCGGTGGTGTATGGCGCGGCCTATCGCTGCACGGCGCGGCCGTTCACGATGCAGCGCGCCGCGTTCGTGCCGGATGTGACCGTGGCGGGCGCATTCGCGCGGGTCGGCACCGGCGTGCTCGATCTGCGGTTCGGCGAAGAAGGCACCGTGATGGCCATGGCGGCCTACGGTGACCCGGCCCGCTTCTACGCCGCGCTGGAACCGGCCTGGGTCTGGTCGACCCACTACGTCGTGGACTCGCCAGAGGGCCGCGCCGGGCTGGCTGGACAAATCAAGGCGCTGCGCAAGGTGCTGCGGACGGAGCAGGACCGCTTCGACCTGGCTGCGGCGTTGCAGCGTCATGCGGAAATCAAGGTGGAGGCGCAGCTGCGCACCGTGGTGACGCAAGCCGACCGAGCGCTATGCCTGTCGGGCGGCCTGTTCCTGAACTGCCAGATTGTGGGCCAGGTGCAGGGCTGGTTTCCGTGGCTGGAGCATGTGTTCGTCCCGCCCGCGCCGTATGATGGCGGGCTTAGCATCGGGGTCGCACAAGTCCTACGCCATGGGGTGCTGGGCATGGAGGCGCCCATGCCGGCCCTCATGCCCTTTGCCAGCGGGCCAGGTGCGCCGGTGCTGGACATCCTGGCGTCCTGCCGTGCCCGGCGGCTGGAGCCTGTAGCGGCCACCGTGACGGATGTGGCGCAGCGCCTGGCGGCTGGGCAGATCGGCGCGCGGTTCGAAGGCGGTGCCGAAAGTGGACGCAGAGCGCTGGGCCACCGCAGCATCCTGGCTGACCCGCGTAATGCCGGGGTGCGTGACCGTATCAACAAGCTGATCAAGCATCGTGCGCCGTTCCGCCCCCTGGCCCCCATGGTACTGGCTGAGGCGGTGCAGGACTGGTTTAGGTGCCAGCCGGGCTTCGCCTCGCCCTACATGTCGCACGCGCTGCGGGTGCGGGAACAGTGCGCGCCGGACATCCCGGCGGTGGTGCATCAAGACGGCACCGCCCGGGTGCAAACTGTCCATGCAGCGCTGACGCCGTCGTTGCATGGGCTGCTGGCCGCGTTCGAGGTGGAGACGGGCGTGCCGGTTTTGCTGAACACAAGCTTCAACGACCAAGAGCCGATCGTGCAGACGCCCGGCGAAGCAATTGAGTGCTTTGTGCGGACGGGGCTGGATTTTCTTTAT
>JANONC010000417.1:0-4020 GCA_031420655.1 Rhodospirillales bacterium
GCGGATGCTGCGCGATAAAATTGGCCAGCCAGGACGCAGCTGTTTTCTACAACAGCCACGCCGTAATCGGCGCGTCGGCCGGAGCGGTCGCTGTCGAAAAGGAAAGCGGCTACTCCGTTGCGAAGGAGATCGGGCGCAACCGCGGCGTGCTGCACCAGAACCACGGCCTGCTGACCTGCAGCCGGCATAGCATCGACGATGCGGCGTTCTGGTTCATCGCGCTGGAGCGGGCGTGCCAGCAGCAGCTGTTGGTGGAAGCGACTGGCATCAAGCCCCAGACGATCTCGCAAAAGACCGCCGAGTACAGCCGGGAACATGTGGGCAGCGA
Source organism: Rhodospirillales bacterium (assembly GCA_031420655.1). Classification (GTDB taxonomy): domain Bacteria; phylum Pseudomonadota; class Alphaproteobacteria; order Acetobacterales; family Acetobacteraceae; genus JANPPS01. The sequence goes on from JANONC010000417.1 coordinate 329, forward strand.
CTATATCGGCTGGCTGCATTTCCAGACGCTGTACGGCCATAGCGCGGCGACGTAGCCTGATATGTTGGGGGTCCGGTAGTGACGGAACCGAAAGTTTGATTCAGCCCTCGTCGCCGATGTTTCGAGGATCGCGCAGCGGCCTGAGTTCGCCGCAAGCGATCTGGTCGCGCTGAATGAAGGCGTAGCGGCAGAGCACGTTAATGTGGTCGAACCCAAGCGGCGACAACCTGGCCATATCCTCCGCGGGTACGTCAAAGCCCCCGGCACAGAACTGCTTCGGCGCGGCGTCTTTTGTATGCCACAGCACGATGACGTTCACCACCGAGCCGAGCGAGCCAGATTGCCGATCGTAACGAAACCTGACATGCAGATCCTCGACAAAGCGATACGATTAAAACTTGATCAATCTTGTGACGTAAGGCCCGGTTCGTTTGGTCTGTTCCCCCTTGGGCCGCCGTTTGCGTCTTTGCGACATAGTCCTCCCGCCTGATCGCAGGATGGGAAAACACAGATCGGCGCTGGCCGGCCTCCGGGAGTTTCCATGCTCATGTGCTATTACCGCCTCCTTCCCGCCACCATCACTTTGCTCGCCGCGGCTCAGGCCAACGCCGCAGCCTACACCTTCACCACGTTAGACGTACTTGGTGCGACATACGGCACCTACGCCGAGGGCATCAACTCAGCGGGGCAGATTACGGGATACTACGTCGGTGGCGACATGATCATCCGAGGCTTCGTTGACGACAACGGCGTGGTCACCATCGTCGGCGTCCCGGATGGGTTCAATGGCAACTACCCCCGGGGTATCAACGCCGCGGGGACGATTTCGGGATACTACACTATCGCCGACGGCACCCACGGATTCATTCAGACCAACGGCCTACCCGCCACCTTAGACGTCCCGGGTGCGACGGGTGGTAGTTTCGCCACTGGCATCAACGCCGCGGGGCAGGCGACGGGATACTACTATACGGACACCGGCTCCCACGGATTCGTCGAGACCAACGGCGCGTTCACCACATTCGACGTGGCCAATTCTTACAGCACATACGCTCAGGGCATCAATGACACAGGTCAGGTGATTGGATACTACTTTACAGGTCTTGGGTCGTACGGCTTCGTGGACACCAATCGCGTGTTCACCACCGTCGAAGTGCCGGGTGCGAGCTCACATGCTAGCTACCTCTTTGGCATCAATAATGTGGGGCAGATAGTGGGGGAATACATTGATAGTACTAACAATCCTCTTTCATTTGTAGATACCAATGGCGTGTTCGACGCCCTCAGTGCGCCGGGCGCGACGGTCACTAACGCCCAGGGTATCAACGATGCGGGACAGGTGACGGGATACTACCGCGATCGTACCGGCACCGCACACGGCTTCGTCGCATCCTTGGCCGACGTGCCGCCGGTCGCGGTGCCGGAACCTTCATCCTTGGCGGTATTGGCTCTGGGTATGGCCGGCCTCGGTCTGGTCAGGCGCCGCCCGGCGGGCTGACCGACCCTTGCTGCATAGACAGCACACCAACCCAACCAGCCCCGCAAGCTGGGCAATGCACTGCCGTCCGCATCCAAGCTGTCGGTCCACCCGCCTAATCTGATTCGAACTTTCGGTTCCGTTGCTACCGGACCCATGTTCGGCTAGCGCTACTTCCGCCCAGGCAGAGCAGCCTGGGCGAACAGTGCTCTAGATACGGCGCGCGATGGCGGCCGTGACCGTGTTATCCAGCAGGCAGGCGATCGTCATGGGGCCGACGCCGCCGGGGACGGGGGTGATGGCCCCCGCAACCTCCAACGCCTCGCTATAGGCCACGTCACCGATCAGCTTGCCGTCTGCACCGCGATTGATGCCGACGTCGATCACGACTGCGCCCGGCTTGATCCAGTCACCCCGCACCAGCGCCGGGCGGCCGACAGCGGCGATCAGCACGTCTGCCCGGCGGCACTCCTCCGCCACGTCATGCGTGCGGGAGTGGGCGATCGTGACCGTCGCGTCCGCCGCCAACAGCAGCGCCGCCATGGGCCGGCCGACAATGCTCGAGCGGCCGAGTACCACCGCGCGTGCGCCCCGCAACGGTGTGCCTCCTAGCAGTATCATGCAGCCGCGCGGCGTACAGGGCTGTAGGCCAGGCGCCCCCTCTGCCAGGCGGGCGACGTTGAGCGGGTGAAAGCCATCCACATCCTTGGCTGGGTCGATCGCCGCGATCACGGCCCTCGCGTCCAGGCCCGGCGGCAGCGGCATCTGCACCAGGATGGCGTCAACGGCCGCGTCGGCGTTCAGGCGCGCCACCACGTCCAGCAGCGCGTGCTGAGTCGCGGTGGCGGGCAGGCGCACGGTTTGCGCCGCGATTCCAGCCGCCTGTGCCGCACGGTCCTTGTTACGGACATAGACGGCGCTGGCCGGGTCATCGCCCACCAGCACCACAGCCAGCCCCGGCACGAAACCCAACCCCGACACCCGGGCCGCCACTTGCACCTGCAGCGTTGCCGCCGCAGCCCGGCCGTCGATGATCCGTGCCGTCAAATCAGCGTCCAGCGCCCATACGCCAGTCCGTAATACAGCGTACTCAGCAATGGCCTCGCGACATATTGAAGCAATAGGATCAGCACCAGCGGGCTAAGGTCCATGTTGCCGAAATTGGGAAGGAGATTACGGATCGGGCGCAGCACCGGCTCCGTCACCCGGTACAGGAAATCGGCGATCGTCCACACGATCCGGTTGCGCGTATCGAGTACGCCAAACGAGATCAGCGTCTGCACGACAGCAGACAGGATGAGCGCCCAGACAACGAGGGTGATCACGTAGCTTAGTAACTCAAACAAGGCAGTGATCACGGCGTAGCGCCCCCAGGCGTTTGAAGCGCGGACCCTAGCGATGGGGTCCGGCGGGTGCAACTGCCCGCCGAGGCCAAGCTAGGCCAGGACGGTCCCGGCATACACATCGCGCAACAGGACGCAGACGCCGGGCGAGTCTACTAGAGCACTTTCCGACCAGGCTGGTTCGCCTGGGCGGGGGTAGTGCTCGCCAAATCTCAAGACCTAGAGGCCAAGCCGACCCACTTTGGTCGGATTGGGCTCTAGAAGTCCGGCATCGAGCGTGGTCAGCGGTTCAAATTCCCATCGACCGTCGGCGCGAAAATAATGCGCAGCCCGATCTGGTCTTGATAGACCAGCACGATATGCGCCAGTGTCGGGATAGTCTTGTAAAACCTGAGATTTTAGCCTCGGTCAACGTAGGTCGTCGACGGTAAAAGCCCTTCGGCAATAGCCGTCGGACCGGTCGCAAAGTTTTGGTCCTGTAACTTGCCGCAGCAAACGTGGCCGCCGTATTTGAAGAACGCTGCGCCCGCAGATCACCCCGGAAGACAAAGCAACCAAGCCGGCTCGCGGCGGGACATAGCGCAGCCGATGTTACTCGCGAATTAGCCCATACCGCTGGGCCGGGTTCGTCACGCCGGCGATTTCCCCAGCAACCGGTTCCTCGACATAGAGATCGGTTTGGCCTGCTCAAAAGTCATTGAACGCCGCGACGGTGACGTGCGACCAAGAAACAGGGCTCGAACCTCCTACTGGCAGCACAGCTAAACCCGGGCAGGCATCTCGATATCGATGGCCAGCGTGGACACGTCGGACTTGCTGTCCAGCGTCACCTTAACCTTGTCCCGGTCCACCTGCATGTGCCGCGCGATCAC
>JANONC010000418.1:0-6405 GCA_031420655.1 Rhodospirillales bacterium
CGAAGCGCGCGTGCTGATAGCCCTGCTGTGACGGCGCATCGATGGCGCGAACCACCATGAAAATCCCGCTCTCCTGTGCCTGCTCTCACACCATCCGCTGACTGACCGGCTTCACGCAACAGCCCCGCTCGACCTGACCCAGCAAGGAGGTGCGACCGTTACCAGAATTCGTGTGCTGTCTGCATCAGGTCAGATCGGTTCGGGCTTCCTGGAAAGCTCCTATGCGCCCGGCATCGCGCTGGAACCGCGTGTGATCGGCTACGATGCCGGGCGACGGATGCGGGGCCGTAATTACATGGGTGACGGCAAGACACATCTTCCTCGCGCAGGCGTCCAGGGCAGTCGCGACGATGGGGACATGTATGGCGGGCAGCAGCACGCACCCTTGGTGACGCTGCAAATGCCTGGCTGAGCGGGGCGTGCGCCCTACCACCGGTTGCGGGCTGGTCCGAGGTAATCTGACTAAAGCGCAGGTCTTCTCCAAAAGCGGGGTCGCACGCTTATTGCCTGAGGCGGAACCGCTGCAGCTTGCCCGTCTCTGTCCTCGGCAGTGCCTCCAAAAACTCCACCACGCGGGGGTACTTGTAGGGTGCGATCTCTGCCTTCACCCAGTCTTGCAATACTCGCGCCGACGTGGCGTAGCCGGGGCGCAGTACCACGAATGCCTTGACCACCGTGCCACGCTCTGCGTCCGGCGCGCCCACCACGGCACACTCCGCGACGGAGGGGTGCAGCAGCAACGCCGCTTCCACCTCGGGCCCGGCGATGTTGTAGCCGGCGCTGACTATCATGTCGTCCGAGCGGGCGCGGAACCAGAAATAGCCGTCTTCGTCCTGGTAGAACGTATCGCCGGTCACGTTCCAGCCGTCGATCACGTACTGCGCCTGCCGTGGGTCGGAAAGGTAGCGGCAGCCGGTTGGGCCGCGCACCGCCAGACGGCCGGTGGCACCGCGCGGCAGGCCGGCGCCGGACTCATCGATCAGCTTGGCCTCATAACCGGGCACCGGCAGGCCGGTGGCGCCGGGGCGCACGGCGTCGTGGGGGGCAGCGATGAAAATGTGCAGCATTTCGGTGGCGCCGATGCCGTCCATCAGCCGCAGGCCCGTGGCCTCGTGCCAGGCGTGCCAGGTGGTGGCGGGCAGCGCCTCGCCAGCGGACACACACCGCCGCAGGCTGCTCGTGTCGCCCGGTTCCAGCAATGGGATCAGCGCGCGGTAGGCGGTTGGGGCGGTAAAGCAGATGGTGGGCCGTGCCTCCCGCAACGCGGCCAGCAATGCCACGGGCGACGCTTGATCCAGCAGGACGATGCTGGCACCGATGCGCAGCGGGAACAGCACGACGGCGCCCAGGCCGAAGGTGAACGCCAGCGGTGCCGTGCCGATAAACACATCACTGGCCAACGCCTGCAACACGCGGGCGCCGTAGCAGTCGCAGATCGCCAGCATATCGCGGTGAAAGTGCATCGTCCCCTTTGGCTGCCCGGTAGTGCCGGACGTGAAGGCGATCAGGCATGTGTCGTCCGCGCGTGACGGGAATGGCGCGAACTCCGGGCTGACGGCATCGCAGCGCTGCACCAGATCGTCCGCACCCTCACCCCCCATGGCCACCACCACGGCCAGCCGCGGGGCTAGCGCCTGGGCCGCATGCAAATCGCCTAACAGCCGATGGTCGCACAGCGCCAGGCCGATCTCGGCCTTGTTCACGATATGAGCCAGCTCCCGCGCGCGCAGCAGCGGCATGGTCGCGACCGCAATGCCCCCGGCCTTGATGACTGCGAGGTACGACGCGACCATCATCGGCGTGTTGGGTGCACGCAGCAGCACGCGGCTTCCGGGGCGTAGCCCGTGCTGCTGTACCAGCACGTTCGCCACCTGGTTCACCCGCGCGTGCAGACCCGCATACGTCCAGCACAGCGCCCCGGCTAGAATGCATGGCGCGCCCCCCTGTCCGGCACCGATCCAGCGGTCCAGCAGTTCGGCCACGCAGTTCAGTTGCTCCGGATAGCTGAGCGGTTCGATCAGCAGCGCGGGCCAGGTGTCGTGCGGCGGCAGGTTGTCGTGTGCGAAGCGGTCCTGTTCCATGAAACACCCCGTCCCGGATGGGGCAGCGTGGGACGGGGCGGGATTTCATTCAAGCTTAAACTAAACCGAGCGCTGCCGCAGCCGGGCTCCATAGCCGGTCCAGCACGGCAGCGGCGGGCTCGGCACGGGCCAGGCCGGCCGCCTGCCCGGCCCAGGCCTGCATGCGTCCGGTGTCGCCCGCGGTCACGGCGGCGGCCCGCATGGGACCTGTCAGTGCCCGTTGCACCGGATAGGGCGCGGGCACCGGCCCGGCGGCGGCGGCCTGCACATACGTATTGCGCACGCTGCGTCCCGCCCGGCCGCTGAACGCGCGGGTGAGCACCGCGTCTTCCGGTGCCAAGCCGTCCAGCGCAGACGCCCACGGCACCGGCCCCGCCTCCGGGCAGAGCAGGAAGGCCGTGCCCACCTGCACGGCCGACGCACCCAGCAGCAACGCCGCCGCGACGCCGCGTGCATCGCCGATGCCACCCGTTGCGATCACGGGCACGTCCACCGCGTCCACCACGGCCGGTAGCAGGGCAAGTAGGCCGACCGCGCCGGATTCGGCCCGGGACGCGTCGAAGCAGCCGCGATGCCCGCCCGCCTCCGCCCCCTGCGCCACCACCGCATCCGCCCCGGCCGCCACGGCCGCCCGCGCCTCTGCCACGGTCGAGATGTTGGCCCACCACGCGATGCCGCTTGCCTTTAACTGCGCTACGAACTCCGGCGGGAACAGGCCCATGACGGACGAGACGATAGGTGCCCCGGCGTCTAGCAGCGCCTGGCATTGCGCACCGAAATCGGGCGGTGCCGCATCTCCCGGTGGCACGGCCGGGCCCCACTGGCCCAGGAAGTCCCGCAACACCTGTTCATGCGCCGGGTCACGCACGGGGGCCGGGTCCGGGATCCACAGGTTGATCTGGAACGGGCCGTTGGTGGCCTGGCGCTGCTGCGTCGCCCAATCCCGGATCGCATCGGGCATAAGCAGCAATGCGCCGCACGCACCCAGCCCTCCCGCGGCGGCAACCGCCTGGGATAAGGCCGGGGCGGGTACGCCGGCCATGGGCGCCAGCAGCACGGGCACGCGCACCCCGAACCGGTGCCGGAACGCGTCCACCCGCCGTTGCACGTCTAAAATCATCATTGGCCTCCCTGTAGACATCGAGCGTTCAATACCCCATTGTTCATTGTGCCAGTAACGGGACGGCGGTGACGTAGTCCATTGTTCGGCAGATTGCCGCTTCGGTTTGGCGGCGTTTCAATAAAACTTGTCCTCTCTTGCAACGGTCCCATGACAGAAAACTCAAAGCCAAATCCAACCCTCGCCCCTTCGGACGACGAAACCGCTGAGAGCCGCATGCGCCTGGCCCTCGGGCTGCGCGGGGCTGCCAGCACCGCCGGGCACGCACCGCAGCAGCGGGCGGACCAGGCCCGCGCCCGGCACAAATTCGTCCAGGACGGCGGCGTGCCCGTCGTCATGCTGAACCGAAGTCACGATCAGGACGCGCTTGGCGCGCTCAAGGCGCGGGTCGCGGAACTGGACCGGCAGCTTGAGCAAGAGCGCCTGGCCCACGCCGCAACCAAGCGGCTGGTGGCGGAGGCACAGGCCAGCCTCCAGCACGAAAAGACCCGGCTTGCCCATGCGGAACTGGCGCATCAGGACGCGCTTGCTGTGGCGACCCGCGCGCTGGAAGCGGCCCAAGCGGCACCGACCCCGGCGCAGGACGACGCACCCCAGCGACCCAAACGCGGCCGGCCGGCCCGCAAGCCCGCGATCGACCGCGGCCTAGACCGGCCTAGCGCCAGCGAAAAGCCCGTGCGCTGGTGGACGCCGAGCTATCGCGCCAAAAAGGGCTGAGCGACCGGGGATGCCCGGCCCGGCTTCCACCGCAGCGCCGGGCTCTCGATGACATGCCACGACACATAGGCCGCCGCGAGCGTCAGCGGGAGTGACGTGCCCAGCAGCAGCAGCGGGTGCATGGTGGGCCCAAAGGCGGAGATAACGATCTGCTGGATCGGGCAGCCCCACAAATAGACGCCAAACGACAAATCGGCATACCGCCCGGACCACCCCAGCAACGGCGTGCGCGACAGGCCAAAGGACAGCACCGCGTAGGGCAGCACGACGAGCGAGAGTGACTCCGTCACGTCCGGATAAGGCGTGAGCAAGCCCAGAGCCATGAACGCCAGAACAGAGGCCTGCATACTCAAGAACCGCTCGAGCGCCCACAGGTTGACCGCCACACCGAACGCGAACGCCCCGGCGAACCGCAATCCGAACGGGACGCTGTTCCACCATATCACCGGCTCGACCTGCGCCGGGCTGACGATGATGAACCAGAACGATCCGAACAGCCCTCCGGCAAGCGCAAGCGGCAACAGCACACGGCGGCAGAACCGGGATTGGGCGCGCCCGTAAACCAGCATGAGCGCGTACATCGCGATCTCGATCGGCAACGACCACAATGTGCCGTTCACGCCCGATGTGGCGCGGCCATCTTCGAACACCCCTGGCAAATGATAGGCGGGGGCAAGCGCGAGGTTCCAAAAGTATTCGGTGAAATTGCCGGCTGCAAAGTAGTCCCGCAACGGCAGTGTTGTGAACAACGGTCCAATCACGAGGGCCGCGATCACCACCGTCGCCGTCAGGCCCGGCATAATCCGCAGCGCCCGCCGCGCGACGAAGCGACCCAGATCCGGATCGCGCGCCCAGCTCTTGCTGACCAGGTAGCCGCTGACAACAAAGAACGCGAGGACCGCCACGCTATGGCACGCCATGTAGAACCAGCTAGGCGCTGGCAGCCCGACCAGCACATAGGAATGCCCGGCTACGACCAGCGATGCCGCCATCAGCCGCAGCGCGTTCAGATTATTCACATGGGTCATGGAACGCTCATTGCTAAGCCCAATCCCTTGACCAAAAACGCCCGGCGGCGCAAGGGCATGCCGATGGCGGAAAGTGTCAGCGATGGGTGAGATCTTCACGTTCGAACGGCCTCAGGACGCCCTGCCGTTCAGCGGCGAGCGCATGACGTCGGCCATGACCGGGCAGATCGAATATGAGCATCTGCATCGTTATTTACTGGCTCGCATGCTCGTGCGGGGCCTCGATGTTGTCGATATCGCGAGTGGCGAGGGCTATGGCGCGGCCCTGCTGTCGCAAACGGCCCGTTCGGTCGTGGGGGTTGAGATTGATGCGGGCAGTGTCGGCCATGCCACACGCGCCTATGCCCGGCCCGGTCTGTCGTTCGTGGAGGGTGACGCACGCCGCATCCCGCTGGCAGACGCGTCGGCCGATGTCGTCGTGTCGTTCGAAACGATCGAGCACTTCTTCGAGCACGATGCGTTTCTGGCCGAAACGCGCCGGATCCTGCGCCCGGGCGGCCGGCTGATCATCAGCTCGCCCGACCGTGACGTTTACTCGCCGCTGGAAGGCCGGGTTAACCCGTTTCACGTGCACGAGTTGTCGCGGGCGGAGTTCACGGTGTTGCTGCAACGGCATTTTTGCCATGTGGCGATGTATGCCCAGCGCCCGCTTGTTGGCTCCGCCCTGCTGGCCGATGGTGGGCCGCGCCGGCATGACATTATGACGTTCGAAAAGCGCGGCGAGCATCTGGAGTCGTCATCCGGGCTGCCGCGGGCGTTTTATGCATTGGCGATCGCCTCCGATGCGCCGATCAACGAAGACATCAGCAGCATCTATATCGACACCTCCAACGTCGACCTGCCGCACACGCTCAGCCAGCAGCTCGATCAGGCCCGGGGTGAAACCGGTGCCGCTCGGGCCCACGCCGAGGCGGTCGCGCGCGAGCTTGACCAATTCCGTCAGCAGTTGGGACGTGCGAACGAGGCTCTGTCCGCGGTCAAACAGCAACACGGAACGGCCCGCGACGCCATGCGGGCCGAAGCGGATGCGACAGTCACAGTGCTCGATACCCTGAGGGCCGAGGCAGAGGCCGCATCGGCGCGGTCCCTGCAGGACGGCCGGCGGATCGGCACCCTGGAACACGATCTGACCGCGGCCCAGGCGGACACTGACACCCTGGTGGCGGACACGGCAAGCTTGGTGACCCAGGCCCGCCATCAGCAGGCGGCGCACGCTGTGACGCTCGCGCAGTTGACCGAGCATCGTGACGCGCACCAGCGGCTGCTGGGCCGGGTGCAGTCGATGGAGGCCAGCCGGTCCTGGCGCATGACGGCCCCGGTCCGCCAGGCGGTCCTGGCGCTGCGCGGGCCGTCGGTGCTGGGTAAGGCGGCGCGGCTGTTGTACTGGACCGTCACGCTGCAGCTGGCGCGGCGCATGCGGCAGTGGGTCCAGTTGCGGCAGGACGCCCGCACGATTCTT
>JANONC010000419.1:0-2698 GCA_031420655.1 Rhodospirillales bacterium
CTGGCGCAGCCGGGCGCGGGCGTCGGGGTCGTCGTCCACGACCAGGATGTCCCCGGCGTCACCGCGGAACCTCTCCATCACGCCCTTCAGATGGTCCCACTCGACCGGTTTCAGCACGGTGTCGGCGGCGCCGAGCGACTCGCTCAGCGCAGGTTCGTTCACGAACGTGACCATCACCACGGGGATCGGCGCCAGCGCCGGGTCGGCCTTGAGCGCACCCAGCACGGACCAGCCGTCCATCTGCGGCATCATGACGTCGAGCAGGATGGCGCGCGGGTGCAGGGTGCGCGCCAGCTCGATGCCTGCGCGCCCGTCCGGGGCGGTGCGGACGGCGAAGCCCTCGCGCTCCAGGAAGCGGGTCAGGAGGTCGCGCTGGGCCGGGTCGTCGTCCACCACCAGCACCAGGTGCTTGCTGGCCGGCGGCGACGCGCCGGCGGGCGCATCCTCCTCCGGCGCGGGCTGCTCCGGCATGGCAGCGGGCAGGCGCATGGTGAACGTGGAGCCGGCGCCAGGGGTGCTGGCGACCTCCACGTCACCGCCCAGCAGCCGGCAGAAGGCGCGGGTCAGCGCCAGGCCCAGCCCGGTGCCGCCGAAGCGGCGGGTGGTGGACACGTCGGCTTGGGTGAAGCGCTGGAACAGATGGCCCACCTGCTCCGGCGTCATGCCGATGCCGGTGTCGGTGACGCCGAACACCAGCCAGTCCCCGTCGCAGCGGGCCCCGTCGCGCCGGGCGTGCAGGGTGATCTGCCCGGCCTCCGTGAACTTCGCGGCGTTGCTGACGAGGTTGAACAGGCACTGCCGCAGCTTGGTAAGGTCCGAGTGCATGGTGCCCAGGCCGGGCTGCAGGTCGAGCACGAGGGTGTTGCCCTTCTGCTCCACCAAGGTGCTGACGGTGGAGGCGACGTCCTGGACCAGCGCCTCGACCTCGATGTCTTCCGCGTAGGCGGTCATGCGGTCGGCCTCGATCTTCGAGAGGTCGAGCACGTCGTTGATGAGGCTGAGCAGGTGGCGGGCGTTGGACTGTATCTTCCTGATATCGGCGAGCATGGCGGGGTCGCCGGCGTCCTCCATCTCCTCCTCCAGCATCTCGCTGTAGCCGATGACGGCGGACAGCGGCGTGCGAAGCTCGTGGCTCATGTTGGCGAGGAACTGGCTCTTCGCGCGGTTGGCGGCCTCGGCGGCGTCCTTGGCGGCGTTCAACTCGGCCTCGGCGAGCTTGCGCTCGGTGATGTCGGTGTGGGTGCCGGCCCACTCGCGCACCGCGCCGTCCTCCAGCAGGGGGACGCCGCGCACGGCCATGGTGCGCCACTCGCCGTCGGCGCGGCGCAGGCGGTGCTCGATGGAGTACAGGGTGTGGTCCCGGACGGCGTCGGCCCAGGCCAGCATGGTCGCGTCCCGGTCTTCGGGGTGGACGGCTTGCAGCCAGCCGGCGCCGGCATACTCGGCCTGGGCCTGGCCGGTGAAGGCGGTCCAGCCGGGCTGCGGCGGCGTCAGCTCGCCACTGGCGCTGGTGATCCAGATGATGCTGGCGCTGGTTTCGATCAGGGTGCGGTAGCGCTCCTCGCTGTCCTTCAGCCGGCGCTCGGCCCGCTTGCGGTAGGTGACGTCGGTCACGACCACGCCGGCCCCGGGCGGTTGCGCGCTGCCGTCCGCGGCGGGCAGGGGGAAGAAGCCGAACTGGAAGCTGCGGGTCTGCGCCGGGTTGACGAGGCTTTGGGTTTCCACCTCGACCTGGGTGATGGTCCGGCCTCGGTTCAGGACTTCCTGCAGGCGCGGCTCCAGCGCGGCGCGGGCGTCGGGGATGACCTCCCACAGGCTGCGGCCGATATCGGCCTCCAGGGCGCGCTCGCTCATTTCGGAGAGGGACCGGTTCATGTGCTGCACCCGCAGGCCGGCGTCCAGCAGGCCCAGCCCGACCGGGGCGTTGTCCATGACGCTGGCCAGCAAGGCGGCGCTGGCGCGCTCGCTCCGGCGGCGGAGGATCAGCAGGGCGAGCAGCGCCGCGAAGGCGGCCAGGGTGGAGACCGCTGCGACCGCCTGGCTCAGGATGCCCCATCCGCCCTCCTCCCGCTCGTGCGCGGCGATGCGGGCGCGGGCGGCGTCCTGCAGGCCGGCGACGGCATCGCGCACGCCGTCCATGGACGCCTTGTCCGTTCCGGTCAGGAGCACCTTCACGGCCGCGTCCAGCCCGGACGCCCGCCGCGCCGCGACCACCGTGCCCGCGAAGTCGCGCTTCGCTTGCACCAGCCGCACCAGGCCGGCACCGCCGCCGGCGCGCACCACGGCCTGCACCTCCCCATCCAGGTTGGCCAGGGCGGCGTCATAGGGTTCGAGGTAGGATTCCACGCCGGTCAGGGCGTAGCCGCGCTCCCCGGTTTCCAGGTCCTTGAGGGTGGACAGCAGCCGCTCCGCCGCAACCAGCGCACGGTTCTGCACGGCGATGTCGGTGCGGGTGGCCTGCGCGGCGGCGAGGGTCCAGATGGTGGCGACGATGCCGATGGCGAGCAGCACGCCGGCCAGCGTGCCGAGGCCGCGCCCGCTGGTGACGCGGGCGGCGAGGCCGCGCGGGCGGGGGTGCTGGTCTGGCATGTCCATCAGTCCTGGCCCTTCAGCGGCTTGGTGCGATCTACGCGCAGATGAAATCAGGAGAAGCTTCCCAGCTTGCCGCTGCCGGGCTGGTTGGGGTTCACGGAAGCCC
>JANONC010000420.1:0-6397 GCA_031420655.1 Rhodospirillales bacterium
TCCTCGCGATCGCGATCAAGGTCAACCTCATCAGCACCGTGTGGTCAATCGCGACGATCATCCCATCCTTGGCCGTCAGTTTTCGCCGCTTGCATGACGTGGGCCGCTCCGCCTGGTGGCTGCTGATTGGATTGACCGGCATTGGCGGGTTCGTCCTGCTTTATTGGTGCATCAGGCGTGGTGACGACATGGCGAACAAATACGGCCAGCCGGTCTATTTCGCGCCGTAGACGGGAAACGGCCCGGCGCACCCGGGTGGGCTGACCCGGCGCTTGTGACGCTGGCTCTTGTGACAGCTAGGGGCCAGCGCTACCTGTGCGCTTCTTAATTCGGGTGGGTGCGATGGTCCGTTGGGTTGTAATGGCGATGCTATGGACCTCGTGTGCCGTGGCGCAAACGGTCGAAACCGACGCAGCGACGCGCTACCCGCCCTTCACCGTCGGTGCCAATGTGCGGGCCACGGCGGGTGAAACGGTGGCACCCTGCCCGGCCCGCGGCGAGGTCGAGCGGCAGGGTGGCACCGTCATCGCCTATCACGGCGCGGACCCGTCCAACCCGCGTCTGTGCAACATGAGCGCCAACGGCGTGCCGTATCAGGCATGGAACGCCACTTGGCACACGGATTGGCCGGGTGCCCCCGCGGCCGCGGCCGCGATGCCCGGCGTGCTGGACGGCCCAACCGGCACCGTGGCCGGGTTCGATACCGTCGCAGGCCCGGGTGCTGCCTGGCACGATTTATTACGGAACGAGGGGGTAGAGGACATCAACCTGCTGGGCCGGACCTACCACGCCATCAAGTGGTCCCACTACCGGGAGGGATTTGGCGGCAACACCTACCGCTCCGTCACGACCGTCTGGAAGGACATAGCGACCGGGATCCAACTGTTCACCACCTACAACCACATCGCCGGCCGCCCGGCGCTGGAACAGGCCTTTATCCCGGTCCGGATCGAGCTGCCCTAGAGTTCCGGTTCTGAGGTTCGCAAAAGCAGCGTACCCAACTCCGGGAAGCAAACTCTGATCCGGCACACTATGGCGTAAGCCTTACGGCTGCGCCCCAGCCGCGGCGGCCCCACCCGCGACCGTCTGTGGCCTTAACGACAACGGCTTTTCCACGGCGATGAACAACACGGCAGACGCGACCAGCGTGACGCCGAACAAAATTGGCATGAACAGCCAGAACAGCCACTCCGGCATGCCATGCGGAAGCATGCGGGCCAGGGCGACCATGCCGGCCCGCACAACGAAGCCGTGCACGAGGTAGTAGCTGTAACTCATGTTGCCGAGCCACCGCAGCGGCGTGACCGTCATCAGTGCAGAGATCGATCCGGAGCCGCGGAAGCACACCGCACAGACTGCGAAGAACGCCACAGTGTGGATGAACTCGCCCGTCACGGTTGAGAAAGCGTGGCTTAGCGAGGCCAGGAAACTGACAAGCAGCGCGGCCCAGGCTACCCAGGCCGGCATGCGGCCGCCCACGCCCTCGGCTAGCAGCATACCCGCGAAGAACGGCATCATCCGCTCCGGCCACTCCGGGATCCGGGCGTAACAGAGTGCTATGAAAACGACAGTGGTGGCAGCCAGCATGGCGATGCGCCGGAGGCGCGGCACCGCGGGTAGGTTGAGCCCAAGAACGCAGGCTGCGGTTACGAGATAGAAGAACATCTCGTAGCTGAGCGACCACGCGACATCGACGATGCGCACCATTGGCACCAACCCGGCCAACAAACCCGCATTGGCGGCAAGGTAAAGCGCGGCGGCACCGGAACCCGCCGGGATCTTACCCGGAATGGGCAGGAGGATGGTGAGGGCCAGCGCGGCCACGAACACGACGAAGAACGCCGGGTAGATGCGTTGCAACCGGCGGGCCATGAAGGCCAGAAAGGGCGGCGACTTCCGGATGAGCGTGCCGTAGATCAGGTAGCCGCTCATGACGAAGAACAGCTCGACGCCGAGGTTGCCATAGGTCCGGAAGGCGGCGGCAAAGGCCTGCGCCGGCCCGGCGTCTAGCCCGGTCAGTTGCGCCTGAACGCTGTAATGCTGGAGGAACACGAGAGTGACCGCGAGGCCGCGCAACCCCTCCATCGGCAATAGGCGCGCATGTCGCTTGTCTTGCAGCTCGAAAACGTCCGAGAGCCAGTGCGTAAAGGCCATAGCCGCAGATACCCGGTTCGGCCGCGTCAGGACATCGGGCGTTCGCGCTTCACCCGAATACCTGACGGTCGCGGTTCTCCTGCATCAATTGCCGGATAGCGGGGATCGTTTCGAGCTTCAGGCCCACCGGCATGCCATCATCTGTCGGCGTCACGTCCCCATAGGCCGCTCCGGTAAACTTCTCCCATTTTCCGGCGGGCTTCTTGGCCTCCAAATGCACGACGGTCGCCTTCATCACGAGGCGGATGACCGCCTCCGGCTTAGCCGTACTCCCGGGGCGCGCGGGCTTGAGCAGGCTCGGCATGCCGTCCTGCATGGTCCAGCCATGGGCGAGGGCCCAGGTGGTGAGTTCATCCTTGGTCATGCTGCTTTCTTTCGCTTCTTTTTGTCCCGCGCCTGGCTGGGTGCGGCACCCTGCTTGGCACGGTCCAGCACGAACTTTGCGTAATCGTCCATGTCGCCGTCGAACGGGGCCACGGTTCCATCGGCCGCGAGCCAGAGCCGGTCCGCTACCAGCTCCATCAACGAGCGGTCATGGGTGATGAGGATCACTGCGCCTTCGTAGGCGTTCAGCGCATCCAGCAGCGCCCGGCGGCTGTCGATATCCAAGTGGTTGGTCGGCTCGTCCAAAATCAGCAAATGCGGTGCCTGCATCGCGACCAGGTTCAGCAGCAGCCGCGCGCGCTCACCACCCGACAGGTCGAACACGGTGGTGGATTGCTTGTCGAACCCGATGCCCCACGAGGCAAGGCGTGAGCGTTGCGACGTTTCGCTATCCTCGAACCTGGCGCGGCGAATGATGTCGAGCGGCGTGTCGTCCGGGTCCATCGCCTCGATCTGGTGCTGATGGAACCAGCCGACCTTGATCCGGCCCTCCCGCTGCATGCGCCCGGCCGCCAATCCCAGTGCGCCCGCAGCCATCTTGGCAAACGTGCTTTTGCCCGCGCCGTTCACGCCCAGCAGGCCGATTCGGTCGTCCACGTCCAGACGCAGGTTGAGGCCGTGCAACACCGGCTCCGCCCCATAGCCGACGCTGGCACCCTCCAGGCGCATCAGCGGCGGTGCGAGCGGCCTGGCGGGTGACGGGATCAGGAAGGGGCTGACGCGTTCCTCGATGATCGCCTCGATCGGCTCCAGCTTGGCGAGGCGTTTCATGCGGGACTGGGCCTGCGCCGCCTTGCTCGCCTTGGCCCGGAAGCGATCGACGAAGGATTGCAGATGCGCCCGCTCCGCCTCCTGCTTCACGCGCGACGCCGATTGCAGCCTGGCTTTTTCCGCGCGTCGCCGCTCGAAATCGTCATAGCCGCCGGTGTACAGGTCGAGCTTGCCGTCCCGCACATGCAGGATGTGGTCGACCGAGTTGTTCAGCAGCTCCCGGTCATGGCTGATAATCAGCGCGTTAGCCGGGTACTTGCGGAGGCGCGCTTCGAGCCACATCGCCCCTTCGAGATCGAGGTAGTTGGTCGGCTCGTCCAGCAACAGCAGGTCCGGCTCGGCGAACAAAGCGGCAGCCAGTGCCACGCGCATGCGCCAGCCGCCCGAGAACTCGCTCATCGCCCGGCCGAGGTCGGCGGTGCTGAACCCGAGCCCGGCCAGAATTTCCCCCGCCCGCGCCGGGGCACGGTCGGCACCCATTTCGTCCAGCGCCATATAAATGTCTGCGATGCGCTCAGGCGGCGCGGTGTCCAGCTCCGCCATCAGCGCGTGGCGGGCCGCATCGGCCTCCAGAATGGTGTCCAGCAAGGTCACGGGCGTGGCCGGATGCTCCTGTGCCACCGTCGCCACCCGGGCGCGGGCGGGAAGGCCGACCGTACCACCATCGGGGCTGAGTTCGCCCAGGATCAACTTGAACAGTGTGGATTTACCCACGCCATTGCGCCCGACCAGGCCCACCTTGGCATTCTGCGGCAGGGTAACGCTCGCCCGGTCAAAGAAGCGGCGGCCCCAGGCGTTGAAGGTGAGTTCGTCTATTTGCAGCATGGGTTTGGCCTATCGCAGTGCGGTCGCGGCACGTCTTGCGGCGGAAGGATATAGGCTAGCCTGGCTGACCAGACTATAGATGACGTGTCGTACATAGTGGTCCGGCTTGCCCTGATGATCGTCACAGTGCTCGCCCCCCGGATAGCAAACGCGCAGCCCGGGCCGGCCGTGCGGGTTGGTAAGACCACGCTGATCGCTACTGGCATGCACGCGGCCGCTACTACCGCATGGGAACGGCGCTGCACCGGATGCGGTTTGAGGAGCAACGAAACGCGCAACCCGTGTAAAGGCCACGGCGCTACGATGTGGCTTCCACGGACCAGGTAGCCGAGAGCACGAGTGGCGAGTTTTCCAAGGCCGTGGCGACAGCGTCCAGCTCGGCCTCGACGGCCGTCATTGGCACCAGCACTGCGGCAAGCTCCACCTGAGCGTCGGTTTCCGACAAGGTCTTAACCTCGCGGACTGGGTAGCTGGCCCGGTCCAGCTCGGCGTCCAGCAGGTCGCGCACGTCCGACACGTCCCCGGGTCGGCAGGTGACGTGGACCGCATACTTGGCCTCGGTCACGTCAGGAGTGATCGGGCGGCGGTTCACCCAGTTCACCAGCGGGCGCAGCAAGGTGTTGCCGGCCAGCACGAACCCGGCGAGCGTCGCGGCCTCGGCCGGCAGCCTGCTGCCGGCGAAGGTGCCGATGGCGGCCGAGCACCAAAGCGTCGCCGCCGTGTTCAGTCCGCGTATGTTGGTGCCGTCTTTCAGGATCACGCCGGCGCCCAAGAAGCCGATGCCGGACACGACGTAGGAGATAATCCGGGTCGCCCCTTCGGCCCCCAGCAGCCGCATGCCCAGGTCGGAGAAGGCGGCGGCGCCGACCGCCACCAGCACATTGGTCCGCAGCCCCGCCGTCCGCTGCCGCCACTGCCGCTCCAAGCCGATCAGCGTGCCCAACACGAATGCCGTGACGAAGCCAGTCAGGCTGTGTGCGTAGTCGCTCATGGCGAAGGTTGGCCACCACGTCCGCACGTCCTGCATCGCCCCGACCACTAGTTCGTGCCTTGCTCAGGTCAGGTAGCTGTGGACGATGCCGATCAACTCCTCGGCGGCGCGTGAGGCGTCGCCCTTGGTGGCGGCCTCGACGACCTTCTCGCGGATGTGGTCCTCGATCACCTCGGCAATGAAGCCGTCCATGGCGCCACGGCAGGCAGTCGCTTGCTGCAGCAGCTTGGTGCTGGGCGCGTCCTGCTCGGTAACCGCACGCTGCAGCGCATCCACCTGGCCGCGGATGCGACTAAGTCGCTTCACGAGCTTGGTCTTTTCTGCATCGGCCATCGGTTTTGGGGTTGCACTCATACTCCCAGGGGTATAGTCCGCTTTGTCATGGAAGGCGAGGCTTACTGCTAAGCAGCCCATCACGATCCCGCACCCGGCTCTCCGGCCGGACCCGTAACCAGCATCAAGGACCCCATGACCCCGCGATCGACCAGCCAGTCTCTGGAGAGCGACAGTAGGCGCTTTGCGCCTGTTGTGACGGCTTTACAGGACGGTATACGCGCTCGGGCTTGCATGGTCTTGCCGAGGTTTCTGCGCAGCTAGTGCGCTGACGCCTGGGCGGCCACGCCCTCCCGAGCTCCAGCCAACGCTTGAGCAAAAGGAGGCAGCCAATGGCCGCCCGTACCAACCTGATCCACCACCGCCGTCACGCGCTGCCGGGACACTTTCTTATAAATCTCGGCCGTCTGGCCCATGGCACGCCCGAAACTTGTGCCGTGTATGGCGCTGCCGAGCGCCCGCGCCTGATCGCGTCCTGGCGCGTGGGCGCAGACGGCGACCTGGCCTGCACCTGGTCTGCCGCACCCGACGATCCAGCATCAAAACAGCCGCAGGGCGGCCGGCGCCTGGCGGCCGTCCGCGCGCAGGCCTGCGCCCCGCTCGCCCGTCTGCCTTCCTGCTTGCAGATTGTGAGGACCTGATATGCTCGATACCAATCTGCCCCCGGCGCTTCCCACCTCGGTGCCGCACCGCCCTACTGCTATCCTGGACAGCGCCCACGTGGGCGATATCCGCGGCGCCCTCGGCACCATCAAGATGGGCGACGACCAGCCGCGGCTGACGCTGGGCTCCAAGCTGAAGACCCTGGCCGCCATCGTCGGCCCCGGCCTGATCGTCATGGTCGGCGATAACGACGCCGGCGCGTTCGGCACCTACACCCAGGCCGGGCAGAATTACGGTACGTCGCTGCTATGGACGCTGCTGCTACTAGTGCCCGTG
>JANONC010000421.1:0-7797 GCA_031420655.1 Rhodospirillales bacterium
GCCACCCGGCGCTTTCCAGCAGGGCTACTGTATTGCGCCAGGTAGGTCTTCGTGCCACCCGCCATCACTCGGACGGCAAGGCCCCGTTGCTCCGTATCGAAAACCAGACAGTGCGGCTTGCCAGGCGGGCAGACCATCCGGTCTACCTCTCGCTCGGTCAGTTTCATTGGCATCGCCTTACCCTTCGTTTCTGTCGCATGGCGAGCGCGATCAAAAGACCCCCAAAAGACCCCCAAAAGACCCCAGCGGGTGTCGCCCCGTGACGGACCTTGGCAAGTTCTGTCAGTGAGTGCAAGAATAATAGTGCGTCAGGACAGTGGGTTATGAAGAGTCTTTTGTGGAGTTTGGCGGGCCATGGCGATCAGTGACGTTTGCCGCGTGCTGATTCGTAATCAGTAGGTCCGCGGTTCGATTCCGCGCGCCGGCACCAGTTCAGCCCTGTCCCGTTCCAATCCAGCGCCACCCTGGCCGGCCGGTGCCGTGCCCCGCACATAAGCCTTCAAAAATTGTGACTATTACCCCACCCGCATCCGCCGCAGCGAACGCTCCCCATCCCACTCGTGCTTCAGCGCACCTAAAATATGCAGCGCCAGGAGCCCATACAGCGCGTACGCCGACCACGCATGCACCGCATAAAGCTGATCGTGGAACGCCTCCTTCGCCCCAGGCTCTAACGACTGCACCGCCCCAATCCGGAACCACGGCACCAGCCAGAACAACATGAGCGGGTGCTTGTCCGCATCCTTGAACGCGCTGTCGTGCAGCCAGCCAGACACTGGCAGCGCCACCATCAACCCATACAGCACCAGATGCGCCAGGTGCGACAGCCGCTTCTGCCACACCGGATGCTGCGCCGGCAACGGCGGCGGCGGATGCGCCCACCGCCATAGCACGCGCAAAATAACCAGCCCCAGCACGGTCAGTCCCACTGATTTATGCAGGTCGATCGCCGGGCGGATCGCCGCATCCGGCAGCTGTTCTGCGACCAATGCCAGCACCACGTTACCAACAATCAGCACTGCCATCGACCAATGCAGCACCGCAGCCAGCCGCGTGTAGCGCAGCACGGGAGGTCTCTCAGCCAGGCGCGATCCGTCCATACCTCGAATATTCGGGCCGCCACGCCATTTGCAAGCGCAATGTCAAACGCCCTCGCCAGTTCCCTGACCAGCACCCTCCGCGCCACCGCGCCACGCTACACCCGGCCGCCAACCCCGCTGCGGGCCATGCTGATCCATGGTGGCGTAACGCTACTCTGGCTGCTCCTATTCGTCCGGGCCTTCGGCGCCGGGGGCCTCGCCGCTTGGTCCGTAGGTCTGGCCTACATCGCGTACGATACGGCGCTCGTCGTCTTCGTCTTCATCCAGACCTTGCCCCTCCTGCGCCGTACCCCGCCTCCCGCCGGCCCCATCAGTCCGGTTACAACGGGCGTTATTATTGCCGCCCGCAACGAAGCCGCCGGCCTGCCCGCAACCATCGCCGCCCTCCTCGCACAAACCGCGCCGCCCACCACGATCCTGATCGCCGACGACGGCTCGACCGACGGCACCGCCGCCCTGCTCCGCACGCAGTACGGCATGACTGAAAACGCCGCTGGGCCGCTCCGCTGGCTCCGCCTGCCCGGCGGAGGTAAGGCCCAGGCGCTCAACGCAGCCCTAACTACCCTGACCGACGAGCTGGTGCTCACCGTCGACGCCGACACCCTGCTCGAACCCACCGCACTCGCCGCCATGCAGGCCGCCTTCGCGCAAGACCCGGCGCTGGTCGCCGCCACCGGAGTGCTCTTCCCCGCCTGCGGCCCAACCCGCACGGGCCAGCTTTTCCAGTGGTTCCAAACCTACGAATACATGCGCAACTTCCTGTCCCGCTACGCCTGGGGCCGCCAGGACGGTCTGCTCCTGCTCTCCGGCGCATTCGCTGCCTATCGACGGCAGGCCGTGCTCGACGTAGGCGGGTTCGACCCGGACTGCCTTGTCGAAGACTACGAGCTCACCCACCGCATGCGGGACTATGCCGTGCAGCACGGCCTGCACTGGACCACCGCCGTTGTGGGCGGGGCCCGTGCCCAAACCGAGGCACCGGGCGCGGTCGGACCGTTCCTCCGCCAGCGCCGCCGCTGGTTCGGCGGTTTCCTGCAAACCCAGCTCTGGTACCGCCACATGGTCGGCAGCACCGCCCACGGCCACCTCGGCACCCGCATGCTGCCTGTCAAAGCACTCGACACCATGCAGCCGCTCTATGGCCTTACCAGCATCGCCCTACTGCTCATTGCCATCGCAACCGGCGCCGCGGACGTGGCGCTCCCGGTCGCAGGCGTGATCGGGGCCAAAATCGCGCTCGACCTCGGCTTCTATCTCTGGTCGCTTCACCTCTACCGGGTTTGGCTGGGCGACGCCGCGCGCGTCCGCCTTGCCCCGGCGCTCGTCGCCGCCCTTATCGAGCCCTTCACCTTCCAGGTCCTTCGCCATGTTGGCGCGGCACTCGGCTGGGTCTCGTTCCTCACCGGCGCACGCAGCTGGGGTGCCACCGCCCGCGCCGTAGCGCAACCAGCCGCCACGCCGTAAGGTCCGCTCCAGCAATGCTGGAGATAGTCTTGTTGCGACGCCGTAGTGCCCTCGTGGGCCTTCTCGCCCTCCCCGCCGCCGCTCATGCCGCTGCACGCACGGTCGTGGCGGCCCAGGCGCATTACGCAAATCTCGCCCAGCAACTCGCCCCCGGCGCACAAATCACCGCCGTCCCGATCGGCCCCGCCCAAGACCCGCATACGTTCGAGCCGGGTCCCGCCCTCGGCCGCGCCCTGGCCGAAGCCCAAACCGTCATCCAGAACGGCGCAGGTTACGATCCGTGGCTCGACCGCCTGCTCCGCCAGCCACGGCCTGGGCAGCAAATCCTCGTCATCGCAAACGTCCTCGGCCGCAAACTGGGTGACAATCCACACCTGTGGTACGATCCAAACGGTTTCGAACCCGTCACCCGCGCCATCGCCCGCGCGCTCGATGCGACGCCCGACGCGGTCCTGGACCGCTTCCAACCCATTCTCGCCCGTGTCGCCACACTGCGCGCCGCCCACGCCGGCACCCCCGTCGCTGCCACCGAGCCCGTTTACACTCTCATGACCGGCGCCATTGGCCTCGACATGCACCACATCCGGTTTCAGCTCGCGATCATGAACGGGACGGAGCCACGCATTTCCGACACCGCCGCACTCGAGTCCGATCTGCGCCACCGCCGCGTGCGCTTGCTTATCACCAACAGCCAAACCGCGGGCGGCGTGGCACTCCGGGCCGCCACGATCGCCAGGCAATCCGGCGTTGCCGTCGTTCCCATCTCGGAGTCCATGCCGGCTGCCCTCGACTACCAAGCCTGGCTCATGTCCAGCCTCGATGCGCTGCAGGCCGCGCTCGAAAACGCATGATCGAGCTGAACGGCCTGTCCGTCACGCTGGCCGGACGGCCGGTGCTAAACGACCTCACACTCACCATACCCGGCGGCACATTCACCGGCGTGCTGGGCCCCAACGGTGCTGGCAAAACAACGCTGTTTCGCGCCCTGCTCGGCCTCATTCGTCCCAGCGCCGGGCGCATCACCATGCCCCCGGGCCCGGTCGGCTACATGCCGCAAGCCCGGACCCTGGCCGCCGGCCACCGTCTGCTCGCCCACGAGTTCATCGCTCAGGCCGCATCCGGCACGCGCTGGGGCCTGCCGCATACCAGCCCGGCGACCCGCGCCACCATCGCCCACGCGCTGGACCTCGTCGACGCCACCGCGCTCGCGCAACGCCCAGTTGGCACGCTTTCAGGCGGCGAGCGTCAGCGCGTCCTGCTCGCGCAAGCCTTGCTGAACAACCCCAAGCTGCTGATCCTAGACGAGCCGATGCAAGGCCTCGACCCACGCCGCCAGTCCGAGATCATCGCCCTCGTCGCCCGGCTGCACCAATCGCTCGGCCTCACGGTCCTGCTCAGCGCGCATGAGCTGAACCCGCTGCTCGGCGCGCTCGATCTCGTGCTGTACATGGGGGGCGGTGCCGCTGCGATCGGGCCGGTCCAGGACGTCGTCACCGCGCCCATCCTGTCGCTCCTGTATGGCACTCCGGTCGAAATCCTACACGCCGGCGGCCATGTGTTCGTCATGGCAGGTGGCCACGTCGCGGAACGGGATTGCCTGCACGGCCATGGGTGATGTGTTCCGGTACGGGTTCCTTGCCGACGCGGTCTGGGCCGGCACGTTGGTGGCGATCATGGCTGGCGCCACCGGCACGCTGCTGGTCTTGCGCGGTCAAAGCTTTGCCGGCCACGCGCTAGGCCATGTCGGCTTCACCGGCGCTGCCGCAGCCCTGCTGCTGGGTGTGCCGCCGCTGGCCGGCCTGGTCGCCGCCACGGTCGCAGCCGGCATCGCCATCGGCGCGCTCGGCACCCGGGCCGAGGAGCGGGACGTTGCCATCGGGCTCGTATTATCCGTGGCGTTGGGAGCCGGGCTACTTTGTCTCAGCCTGCTGAACGGCCCGGCCAGTCAAGCGACGGCCCTGCTGTTCGGCAATATCCTGGGCGTCGATCCGGCTATCCTCGGTGCCCTCGCCGCCCTGGCCGCCATAACGCTGACAGCCCTCGCCGTCATCGCCCGCCCGCTCGTCTTCGCGACGCTACAGCCCGAACTGGCCGAAGCGCAGGGCGTCCCCGTCCGGCTACTCTCCATCCTGTTCCTAGGCGTCGCCGCGCTGACCGTCGCCGCCTGCGTCCAGATCGTAGGCGCCCTGCTGGTGTTCGCCCTGCTCGTCGCGCCGGCAGCCACCGCCCAGCGGGTCTGTACCCGCCTCGCCCCGGCCACCATGCTCGCGATCGCACTGGCCATCGGCCAGGTCTGGGGATCGATCCTTCTCGCGGCCCTGACCGATTGGCCCGTCAGCTTCTGGGTCACGACCCTGGGCGGGGCGGCTTACGCTGCTGCAAGCATAAGCCGCCCCTGACACATCACACCTCGCGGCGCTGCATCATCCCCGCAATGCTCTCTGCCTGACGGATCGCCAGCGCCACGATCGTAAGCGTCGGGTTGCAGGCGGCACCGCTAGTGAACTGGCTGCCATCGGACACAAACAGGTTTTTGATGTCGTGCGTCTGTCCGTACTTGTTCACCACGCCATCCCGCGCATTCGCACTCATACGGTTGGTGCCCATGTTGTGCGTGCTTGGGTACGGCGGCGTCGGAATCAGCCGGGTCGCGCCCACCGCATTATAGACGGCCGATCCCTGCTGGATCGCGTGATTGCGCATCGCGATGTCGTTCGGGTGGTCGTCGAAATGTACGTTGGCCGCCGGCAGCCCCAGCTTGTCCTTGGCCGTCGCATGCAGCGTGATCCGGTTCGTCTCCTGCGCCATATCCTCACCAATCAGCCACATGCCAGCCATGTTGGCATACCCGTCCATCGCGCTGGTGAAGCTACGGCCCCAGCCGCCCGGCTCCATGAAGGCCGCCATGAAGGGAATGCCGAGGCTCACGGTTTCCATCTCATACCCGCCCGCAAAGCCGCGCTTGGTGTCATGCTTGGCTTCGTCCCGGATAATCCCAGCCATCGTCGTGCCGCGATACATGTGTACCGGCTTGTCGAAGATCGCATACACGTTGCCGGTCATGTGCCGCATGTAGTTGCGCCCGCCTTGCCCGCTACTGTTGGCCAACCCATCCGGATACTTGGCCGATGCGCTGTTCAGCAGCAGCCGCGGGCTTTCGATCGAGTTGCCGGCCACGCACACCACCCGCGCCTTCTGCCGGTGGATCGCGCCATCGGGGCTCGCATACAGCACGCCCGTCACCTTGCCCGTATCGTCATGCTCGATCTTCACGACATGGCTGTTCGGCCGTACCTCCAGCCTTCCGGTATCCTCGCCCTTGGGGATTTCGGACACGAGCGTCGACCACTTCGCCCCGGACTTACACCCTTGGAAGCAGAACCCGATCTGCTGGCACGCCCCCCGGCCATCGCGCGGCTGGCTGTTGATCGCCATCCGGCCGGTCGAGACCTCCTTGTAGCCAATCTTCTTGGCCCCAGCCTCCATCACCCGGAAATTGTTGTTGCCCGGCAACCCCGGTATCCCGTTCGTGCGCGTGACCCCCATCTTGCTCTCGGCCTTGGTGTAATACGGGTCGAGTTCGGCCAGCGTGATCGGCCAATCGAGCAAATTGGCCCCTTTCAGGTCGCCATAGGCCGACTTGACCTTGAACTCATGCTCATCGAACCGCAGCGACGCGCCAGCCCAATGCGTGGTCGACCCGCCCACTGCCTTGACGATCCAAGCCGGCAGATTGGGAAAGTTCTTCGCAACCGCCCAGCTGCCGGATGTGGTCCGCATGTCCGTCCAAGCCAGTTGCGAAAAGCTTGCCCATTCGTCATTGACGAAATCGGACGTCTCATACCGGCCGCCGGCCTCC
Organism: Rhodospirillales bacterium; assembly: GCA_031420655.1. Taxonomy (GTDB): domain Bacteria; phylum Pseudomonadota; class Alphaproteobacteria; order Acetobacterales; family Acetobacteraceae; genus JANPPS01. Next base: position 6,424 of record JANONC010000421.1, read on the forward strand.
AGGATAACAACCCGCACACCCTTTTGCGCCAGCTCGTTCCCAAGCGTGCCGCCGCCAGCCCCGGAGCCGATGATCACCACCAGCCCGTCATCGTTCAGATCGAACTTTGCCATTTTGCGATGCCCCTTAAACTGTCGGCAGCCAGTCGATGTCGTTGAAGCCGCGGGCGATATACCCGCCATGCTCCGCCGACGAACCTTCGTACCCCAGCTTCGGCCACAGCTCCGGCTGGTTGTACAACGACACGACCAGGTCCGACCGCATCGCCTTGAAGAACGCCGTGTCCTCGATCCCGCGCAGCAGCGCCACGCGATCGGCCTCCCACAGCATGGCCAGGTATGTGCTGTTATGTTTGGCCATCGCATCCGCGTCGAGCCGTGCAACACCATCGGCCAGCATCGTCGCGACCGCCGGGTCCTTGGCTGCCTTGGCGTCCCACGGCGTCACAGCGCGGACGTAGAACACATCGCCGATCTGATCGTGCGGGTAGATGTCCCGCGCCGCCTTCACCATCGTCGCCAGCACCGCCGGCTTGATCGTCGTGGCGGCCTGCGCCCACGCCGCATCCGCCGTGATGCTCGTACCCACCAGCACGGCCACCGGCCCCGCGGCGCCCGTTGTTTTAAGGAAATTACGGCGACTTATCTGTGTGCGCCGGTCAACTAAACGCATGGCACGTCCCCCCCGTTGTTAATTGGCCTCAGCCAAAGCGCCCGTGCCGCTGCAACACCTCGATGCTGTAGCCGTCCGGGTCCTTGACGAAGAAAAAGCGGCCCAGCAGGCTGCCGCCGTGCTGGATTTCGCGAATAGTGCCGGGTGCGGCACCCGCCGCTTCCATCCGCGATCGCGTCTGTTCCAGATCGTCGACGGCCACTGCCAGATGACCATAGCCATCGCCCAGCGCGTACGGCTCCGTCCGCCCGGCATTGACCGTCATCTCCAGTTCGAACGTGGAACCAGCGTCGGCCATGTAGATCAACGTGAAATCATCGAACACGTAACGGTCCTTGACCGCCAGCCCCATCGCGGCCTGGTAAAACGCCACCGACCGCGCCTCCTCCAGCACCCGAATCATACTATGAATAGGCTTGGCCATCAGCCACGCTCCTTCAGATAGGCGATGATTTTGGCCCGGATCTCGGGATTGCCCTGGCGGTAGGCCATGACGCCGCCCACGACCATTGCCTGCGGATTTGTTAAATAGGGGTCGAGATGCGCGTCATCCCATGCCCAATCTGCGGCGACGAGCCCGGCCGAGTACCCGAACCCGGCCTGCTTTCCCGCCGCCCTGCCATACACGCCCGCAAGGCTCGGACCCTGCCGCGTCTCACCCTCTTTTAGGGAATGGCACGTGCCGCACTGGCGCCCAAACAG
>JANONC010000422.1:0-3692 GCA_031420655.1 Rhodospirillales bacterium
CCGCAGTCAGCACGCAAGCCGCGTCAAAATCTCCTCGAAGCGGGATCGGCATGGCGAAACTCCTCGGTTCGCCATCCTTGAATCAGAACCGCTCCGCGTCGCGCAACCCCTACCAGTCAGCCTTAATCAGGGTTGGTATAAAGGCCTAACGGCGGCATCGCCGCCGCCGCCACGTCGCTGCCGGAGCAGATCGGCGGCGAGCGGAACTGGGATTACCGGTTCTGCTGGCTGCGGGACGTCCTCTTCACCCTGCAATCCCTGATAGAGGGCGGCTTCACCGATGAGGCCGAGGCCTGGCGCGATTGGCTGGTGCGCGCCGTGGTCGGCAGCCCGGCGCAGATGCGCATCATGTACGGCCTGGGCGGCAAACGCGACCTGACGGAACGCACCCTGCCCTGCTGCCGGGCTACGAAGGCTCGTCGCCCGTGCGGCAGGGCAACGCCGCGGCCGGGCGTATCCAGCTTGACGTGTACGGCGAGGTCGCGGACGCCCTGGACGTGGCCCGCAAGGTCGGGTTGGCGCCCAGCATGCCGACTTGGGCACTGGAACGGGCGCTGACCGTGCACCTGGAGGGTACATGGACGCAGCCGGGCCAGGGTATCTGGGAGGTGCGCGACCCGCAGCAGCGCTTCACGCATTCGAAGGTCATGTGCTGGGTGGCCTTCGACCGCGCCGTGAAGGCCATCGAACAGCGTTGGTGCACTTGACCGATCGTGGGGTGGTAGGGCGCTTGTTCCCTCTCAGGTTTTGACCGGCCGATGCCACACAAACACAACGCTGATCGCCGTCATCACATCCCGAAGATGTCGTTCAAAGTGCGGAACTGGCCGGCCTACGAGGCGGGTCTGCGTCAACGGGGCAGCCTCACCATGTGGATCGAGGACGTAGCGCTGGAATGCTGGCAGACCCGGGGACCCGGCGGACAGGATCGATATATGGACGCGGCCATCCAGACAAGCATGATGTTGCGTGCGGCGTTCAAGCTGACGTTGCGGCAGATCGAGGGTCTGATTACGTCGGTATGATCGTTGATGGGCCTGACGACTTCAGCGCCGGATCACACCACGGTCAGTCGCCGCGCGGTCACGTTGACAGTCATCCAGGCAACGCCAGTGACACATGGTCCGTTGCACGTATTGATCGACAGCACAGGTCTGCAAGTCTACGAAGCAGGCCAGTGGCCGGAGGTAAAACATGGTGCGAAGTAGTGCCGGAAATGGCGAAAGTTGCATCTGGCGGTAGATGCCGCCAGCGGCATGATCGTGGCGCAGACGCTGACGGATCAGGACGTCGATGACCCGTCACAGGTCGGCCCATTGCTCGAGCAGATTGGCGATCCGATTGCTCGCGTAATAGTGGACGGCGCATACGATGGCGGTCCAACTTACAAGACGATTGTAAAGCACGGCGAGGACATTGAGGTGGTGGTCCCGCCGCGCGCGACGGCCGTCCCCAGCGACGACTCGGTTCGCCTACACAGCGTGATGGCCATCTGATAACGATAGCGGAACAAGGACGGCTGGCTTGGTAGATCGCGACCGACTATGGACGGCGTTCGTTAATAGAAACGAGGATGGGCCGCTACAAGGGGCTGATCGGACCACGGCTGCGAGCCCGCGGCTTTGCCCCCAGCGAACTGAGGTGGCCATTAGCGTGGCGGTGCTTAGCCGGGCGCTGGCGGCTGGACACCCGGATTCCGTCCGTCGCCAGCCAGCTATTGCATAGCCGCTTGGGAGTGGAGCTATCGCGGCTTTTATCGGTCGAGTGCACCAACGCCTGTCACCGCCGATATTCCTCGTTTTATCGACGAGGTCTATAACCACAAGCTCCTACATTCGGCGTTGGGCTATCTCAGCCCCGCGCACGGGTCTCATTAGCCCAAGGCGTCCGTCGCAGTGGGTTCTTCAACCGGATCGCCTATAACCTCCACGGCCGGCGCGGCCACAGGAGGCGCCTCTTTGGCGCGGTCTCGGGCAGCGCCCAAATAGTCGAACACCAACGGGTCATGGCCCTCAAAGATTAACTGGTATTCGGCTCCCATCGCGACGTGGGATGCCTGATCGATCTTGCCAACCTTCCGAATCGTCCATCCCTCGCCACGGTCGACCAAGGTGGGTGGCAGGTTCACGATGCGGCTGGGCGGACGCTTGTCGTCACGGCCGCGTCCCGGACCGCCAGGACCGCCCTTGCCGCCTTTCCGCTCGCGGCTGTTCATGTCGAATTGTGCCGGGGCGGCAGTCTTAGCCTTTTGCGTGCCGGGTGGTTTAGCCATGAGGCGTCTCCTAATTTCAGCCGAAGCAGGTAGCCACTTGGGTTCTATTACAAATTTGGCAGGGGTCCCAGGACCTCGGGCCAAAATCGCGACCAGACACACCGTTGAAGCGCGCTTGACGTCCGGACAGCCCACTACACGCCATCTCACTGAATGGGTTAGGGCTAGGCTGGCAAAGAACATGATGTGGAGGAGCCTCCGTTGACCTGGTCGATTGTTGCCCACGACCCCAACACCGGATCATTTGCAATCGCGGTGGCAACCAAGGCCTTTGCCGTCGGCGCCACGGTGCCGCCCTTTCCGGCACGGCGTGGGTGCGGTCGCAACGCAATCCATCACCAACCGCTATCTCGGCCCGGCCGTGCTCGACATGATGGAGCGCGGCCTGTCGCCCGAAGCGGCGATCGAGGGCGCCGCCGCCGCGGATGCCGGGCGTGAATTGCGACAGGTCCACGCCATCGACCGGCACGGCCGCACCGCCTCCAGGACCGGCGAGAACTGCGTGATGTGGTGCGGCCATGTCGCCGACGCCGACGTAAGCGTCGCAGGCAACATGCTTGAGAACGACACCGTGGTGCCTGCCACGCTGGCCGCCTTCATTGCGGCGGCCGGGGCGCTGCCGGAGCGGCTGATGGCTGCGATGCTGGCGGGCGAGGCAGCAGGAGGCGACCGCCGTGGGCGGCAGTCGGCGGCGATGATGCTCACCAGCACCGAGGATTTCCCGGATCTTGACCTCCGCGTGGACGATCACACCGATCCCCTGCGTGAGCTGCAGCGGTTGCTGGCCGTTTGGCGTCGCGATCGGGAGCCCGGGCTGCACCGCGCACCGCGCACGGCAGACCCGACCGGCCTCATCGACCTTGATGCGCTCGAGGCACCGTGGCGTGCCGCCGGTCTCGAAATTCGTCTGCGCCGCTGATGCGGCGGATCGCGCTGCCCGATGACGACGACGAAAACCGGAACACCGTGGACGTTGCGGCGCTGACCTGTCGGCACCATGGCATTTGTATAAGCGTCGGCGCGTGTCCTGTTAGCCTTTTATTACTAACCTTTTTGACGCGCTTGTCGCGTGCATGAGACCGCAGAATCTTAAGATTCACAGATTTAGAGGCCAAGTCAGTGAGCGATCTCAGCTGTTTACCTAAGGTATATGCGACAAAACGGGTGCAGTGTTGCGACATATCGGGTGCTCGGTTGCGACAACACGGGTGGAAAGACGCGACTAATACCAAAGCTTCCGGCGTATGACTCACGGGGCTTGCCCGACGCGGTGACGATCTGATTCGGTGTGTTTGAACCGACGAGGTCCACCATGCCGATCCCCCTGCGCACCGACTACGATGCCGCCCGGCTCCGCCTGGCCGCCCGCGAGAGCAAGGACGCCGGACAGACCCGGCGCCTGCTGGCGCTGGCCGCAATC
>JANONC010000423.1:0-19877 GCA_031420655.1 Rhodospirillales bacterium
GGGCGATGATCAACAGACGGTCGGGCTCGGTGGTCACCGCCTCGATCAAAAGCCCAGCGGGCGATATCGCCTGGAATGATCCTCGGCGCATGGCAAGCTCCCTCCAAATCGTGCTCACCAAATCTATCTGAACTGCACCGAAAGTGAGTCAGAGCCCTTTGTGCATGCCGAACGGTTGTCGCATAAAAAAGACCATCCACGCCAGCGAACAGGCCCGCCCCGATGTAGCCCGGCGGCGTTACCAGCGCCGGATCGACCCCACGCGCCTGGTATTCATCGATGAAACCTGGACCAAGACGAACATGTCGCCCCTGCGAGGATGGGCCCAGAAGGGCCAGCGCTTGATGGGCCGGGCTCCTTACGGGCATTGGAACACAATGACGTTTATGGCCGCGCTGCGGCACGATCGGATCGACGCACCGTTTCTGCTGAATGGTCCGATCCACAAGGTCAGCTTCATCGCCTACATCGAGCAGGTGTTGGCACCGACGCTCCGGCCGGGCGATCTGGTGGTAGCCGATAACCTTGGCTGCCATAAAAGCCGCGAGGTCCGTGCCGCACTACCCACGGTGGGCGCGCGTCTGATGCTGCTGCCAAAACACTTGCCCGACCTGAACCCAATCGAGCAGGTCTTTGCCAAGCTCAAGCATCTGCCGCGGAAGGCCCAAGCGCGCAGTCGCAACGCGGTCTGCACCACGATCGGTGCATTGCTGCACACCTACACGCCCCAGGAATGCGAGAACTACCTGATCACCTCAGGCTACGATGGACGTAATGTCATCTCGCTCTAGCGGTACGGCGAGGCAGGCGTCCGACCCCCCGATGGGACCGGTGTGTGATGATTACGACAACGCCATGACGGAGAGCCTCTTCTCAACGTATGAGGCCGAGTTGCTGAGCCGCAGCTGGTTCATGTCGCAGACCAAAGCCCGCATGGCCTGATTCCGCTACAACGAAGGTTGGTACAACCCGGCGCGCCTGCTTTCAGGCTTGGAACACCTGTCACCGATGGCTTACGAACCCAAGAGGGAGGCAGCCCTGACCAAGCCGAAGCCAGCAAGCCTTCAAACTGTCCATAAGATCGGTCGCGACCTCATCGGATCGATCGTGGGGTGCCCCGGCCGATCTGGCGGGTCCGGTTTGACGCGAACCAGTCCCGATGTTTGCATCCGGTACGTTGCGGCCACCGTTATCCGAGTGTCGGGCGTATCGGCTTTTACAACAAGAAGCGGGCAGCCTAAAAGGCTTTGGAGCGGTACGGCGGTATGTTGCAGATGCGTATGGGAGTTGGTCGACGTAAGTACGGGGGGCGGCAGCGCATAGAGCTCCGCAAGCAGCGCCATGCATTCCAGAAACAGCAATTCCATAGGGTAAATGCCGTCCCACGGCGCGACCGGGCCGGCAAGGGAGAGGCGGGGTTCACGCTGCTCGAGCTCCTTGTTGTCGTCGCTATCCTGGGCTTGCTGATCGGCTTGGTCGCACCGGCTGCCTTGCGGCAACTGGGGGGCGCACGCGTGTCCGTCGCCCGGCAGTCCATCGAGCGGCTCGCATCCGTCTTGGATTTGTACAAGCTCGACACCGGGACTTACCCATCGACCGAGGAGGGGCTGATCGCGCTCGTAGAACGGCCAAGTGGTGCCACGCTGTGGTCGGGTCCCTATGTGCGGGGCACTCTGCCGGCCGATCCCTGGAACCATCCCTATACGTACCGCCGTCCCTCCGCCCGCACGGGCAAGGACTTCGACCTGTGCTCGATGGGCCCGAGCGGCACCGCGGGCGCGCCCGACACCATCTGCAACAACTAAGCTAGCGCGGCAAAAGGCGCCTCGCCCAGCGTGAGAAGCCCGCCGACGCTGGGCGGGCTATAATGTCGATATGGTCCGTGCCGCGCTGGACGTAGGCGTTCATCACCGCTGCCGCGTTGCGTCCCACCGGCACGGGCGGGCCATCCTTGGCGATTACTTCCAGCGTGTAGCTCTGCGCGATCAGCCACTCCAGCACGTGTTCCCCGGTTACGCCGGATAAGCCCGGCAACTGCGCGGGCGAGAATTCCATGACGATCACCGGATGGTCGCGTCGGATCAGGGCCTGGCAACCAAGCAAGGCGTTGAACTCTGCTCCCTCCACATCGAGCTTGAGCAGACCCACCGCAGGCCGGCGCGGAACGATGCGGTCCACGGCCACGCAGGCCACCGTATCGGCCGTGAGGACCGATGGCTCGTCCAGCGCCGAAGTGGTGCCGTTGCTGAACGACGTATTGAGCGCCAGCAACCCGGACCCCCGCCCGGCCGCGACCTGCAACACCGTCACCTGCGCGAATTGGTTCAGCAGCCGGCTCGCCTCCGCTTGGCGCGCGTTGGCCGGGTTTGGCTCAATGGCCAGCACGGCGCCGGACGGACCGACCAAGCATGCCGACAGCATGGTGAAAAAGCCGATGTTGGCCCCGATATCGACCACCCCCATCCCCGGGCGCAGCACGTCCCGGAACACGGCCACCACCTCCGGCTCGTACTCCCCGGCCAAAACATGGCGGCCGACGGCCAAGTCGTCCGCGCCGGCGTAGATACGGAAGCCTTCATACTGCGCGACTTCCGGCACCGCCCCTGCTTTGGGCGTTAAAAGCCGCCGTCTGGCGAATTCGAGGCTGTTCAGGTACGTGGCGACGACGGCCGGGAGCGGCTGCCCGGCCCAGGCGGAGTGGCCCGGCCATTCCTCCGGATTGGGTGCGCGCCCAAGTAGGAGGCGGAAGCAAGCGGCAACGTCCGCCTCGGTCGTCGTCTCGTCATAGACCGCCCGCGGGTTGAAGTGGCTGGTCACGGCAGGAGCCGGACGTTGTATCGGTTCTGGACGAATTGGATGTCATAATGGCGCTGCTGGCGGATTGGCCTTCGCTCTGTTCCGATAGCGGACTGAATGTACCCGACGCTCAGTGTCTCGATGTGGCAATCGATCGCATTGGCGCGGCCGGTCGGACCTTCGCGCACGGTCGTGTCATCTAGCACGGCGTAGTAGTCGACTTTCTTGACCAGTCGCGCGACGTCTTCCAGCACTTCCGGCCGTTGGCATAGCGGACTCGACAGGTCCGAGATGCCCGTCCCGCATGCCGCGAGCGGCACCACTAGCAGGGCGGCATAGGTGTTCATGCTCGTTTGATCCTTATCTGGCACCGTCAGCCGTGGAGCCGCATTACCAGCAAGCCGAACGCCAGCCCAGGGCCGAACGGCACGGCCAATCCAGCGTGCAGCCGGCTACGGGACAGGACGAGCGCCAGCGCCAGCGTTGCCGCCGCACCGATCAGCACGACCTGGTCCAGACCGTCCCACCCCACCCAAGCACCGGCGGCGGCGAGCAGTTTGGCGTCCCCTTGGCCAAGGCCGTCCCGTCTGCGCAGGACGCGATAAGCCCAGGCCACCAGCCGGAACACGCCGTACCCCACCACGGCGCCGATCGCGTGGTCCATGATCCGCCACGGCTCCTGGACGGCCGTGACTACCAGACCGGCTACGATCAGCGGCAGCGTCAGCACATCCGGCAGCCGCTGGTGCCGCAGGTCGATCCACGCGAGTGCCAGCAACGTCCAACCCAGGATGCACCCGGCCCAAGCTTGTGCCGGGTCGGGTTGCGCCGCCACGACCCACCCGGCGACAGCGACGGCGGCCAATTCCACTTGCAGGTGGAACCGCCCGATGGGTGCCAGGCAGAAGCGGCACCGGCCGCGCTGCGCTATGTAGCTTGCAACCGGAACTAACTCGGCCGCGCCCAGCACCCGGCCGCAGGTCTCGCAGCACGACCGGGCGAGCACAACCGGCCGCCCCCCCGGTACTCGCACGATCAGGACGCCAACGAAGCTTCCGACCGCCGGCGCGACCAATATCGGCCATAGCCACGCCCAATATTGCACAGCAAACCAGTTCACTCTCTGCCTGCGCCCCACCTATGAAGCTGTCTTGCCGGTGCTGGACCAGCCTACTACCTACACAGTCAAGGTCTGGACCATCTGATCCTATGAAGCTAGCCATTGCCACTGCAGAATCCCTACCAGTTGCCGCTGCCCTGGAGCGCGTGTTGCGACATCTCGTCAGCAACAGTCAGATCGACGAACGGGAGCTGGAGCGGGCGCGCCGGGTCGCGGCGGCGTCGGGCCAGCGGATCGACGCGGTGCTGGGGCAGCTCGGACTTGTCTCCGACCGGGAACTGGCCGGCGCTTTGGCCGCCTCACTCGGCCTGCAGTTGGCTGAACCGGACGATTACCCGCCCGCTCCGGTGCTGCCCGACCGGTTGACGGTTCGCTTCCTGCGCCATGCGCGCGTCGTGCCCTTGGGGCTGGAGGCCGGCACGTTACGGGTGGCGCTGGCCGACCCGTTGCAGACCTTCACAGCCGGTGCGATCGCGGCGGCGACCGGCCATCAGATCGAACAGTTAGTCGCCGTGCCGTTGGAGCTGGAAGCGGCGCTTGACCGGCTCTACCCGGACCAGCCAGAACCGAGCTCGATCGAGAGCGGGCCCGAAGCGGCTGATGCCTCGGCCGAAGATGCCGAACGGCTGCGAGATTTGGCGAGCGAGGCGCCCGTCATTCGCCTCGTGAATCAAATAATCGCCCGTGCGGTCGAAACCCGGGCGTCGGACATTCACATCGAGCCGTTCGAGGGGCGCTTGCGCGTCCGTTACCGCAACGACGGGACGTTGCAGGAGGCGGAATCACCGCCCGCGCGCCTATCCGCCGCCATCGTATCGCGGATTAAGATCATGGCCCGGCTCGACATCGCGCAGCGTTACATGCCGCAAGACGGACGGATCCAGATGGCCGTGCGTGGCCAGGATATCGACTTCCGGGTCGCCACCATCCCGGCCTTGCATGGTGAGACGGTCGTGCTGCGCGTGCTGGACCGCAGCGTCGTGGCGTTCGACTGGGATGCGCTGGGCCTGTCGCCCGCTGTCGTCAGCCAATTCACGACGGCGCTCGGCCTGCCAAACGGCATCGTCCTTGTCAGCGGCCCGACTGGCAGCGGTAAGACGACGACGCTCTACACCGGCCTACTGTCGCTCAACTCAGTTGAACGCAAGGTCGTCACGATCGAAGATCCGATCGAGTACCAGCTGGACGGCATCGTTCAGTCCCAGGTAAAGCCGCAAATCGACCTCACGTTTGCGAGCCTGCTGCGCTCCAACCTGCGCCACAACCCGGACGTGATCATGGTCGGTGAGATCCGTGACCAGGACACGGCGCAGATTGCAGTGCAGGCTGCACTGACGGGCCATCTGGTGCTGTCGACGGTGCACACCAACTCGGCCGCCGCGACCATCACCAGGCTGCGCGACATGGGGCTCGAGGATTACCTGCTGACGGCGGTGTTGCGGGGCGTGCTGGCGCAGCGTTTGGTCCGGAGGCTGTGCACCCATTGCAAGCGACAGGCGGAGGCACCGGCCGCGGTGGTCGAGCGGTTCGGGCTGGACCAGCGCACGGCCCAGCGCCCCGTGTTGCTCTGCCACCCGGTCGGATGCAGCCAGTGCCGCAATACCGGCTATCGCGGCCGCCTCGCTGTGGCCGAGTTCCTCAGTCCGACCGCCACGATCGAACGTCTGATTTTCGAACGGGCCGACCACACTCAAATCGAGCGGGCCGCGGTGGAAGCAGGCATGGTGCCAATGATCGATGCCGGGCTGGATGCGGCGTTGGCCGGTCTGACAACCCTGGAGGACGTGGTGCGCAGCATTCGCGCGGAAGCCTGATGCCGGTTTTTGCCTACACCGCCATCGCGCCGGCTGGCCACATGCAACAGGGAACGATGGAAGCGCCGGATGCTGCCGCCGTCGTGTCCTTGCTGCAGCGCCAGGGTGCGGTGCCGGTGCGGGCGGAACTTGTGCGACTTGGCGCGTCTGGTGCGTCGTCCAGCCCGTTCGACTTGCTCACAAAGGGCCTGGGCGGCCAGCCCCGGCTTACGCGGCAGGAGGTGACGGACTTTACGCGCGAACTTTCGGTGATGCTCGGCGCTGGCCTCGACCTCGACGCAGCGCTCCGGTTCCTGATTGAGACAGCAGCCAACCGGCGAAGCGCCACCGTGCTGGAACGGGTGCGCAACACGGTGCGCGACGGCGGCTCGTTGACGAAGGCCGTCCTGCAGCAACCAAGGACGTTCCCCCCACTCTACGCCGGCATGGTGCGGGCGGGGGAGGCAGGTGGGCGGCTTGCACTGGCCCTCGATCATCTGGCCGAATTGCTGGAACGGCAGGCGACCTTAGCCACCAATATCCGCTCGGCCCTCATCTACCCGGCCGTGCTGGTTATCGCGGCTGTGGGGTCGGTCGTGCTGTTGCTTGTGCAGGTTCTGCCGCAGTTCACGCCCTTGTTCGCCCAGAACAACGTCGCCCTGCCGGGCCCCACCCAGTTCCTGGTCGACGCCGGTGCAGGACTGTCGGCCTACGGGCTGCCGGTCACGCTCGGGCTGCTGCTGGCTTGGATGTTCGTACGCCCGCTGCTGCGCCGCCCCGGTCCGCACTTGGCGATGGACCGCGTGCTGCTCCGTTTGCCCGTGCTCGGCCAGCTGATGAAGGAGGTGCTGGCCGCGCGCTTTAGCCGGACCTTTGGCACGCTGCTGGCCAACGGGGTGCCGCTTATTGACGCGCTGGGCGTGGCGCAAGGGTCGCTCGGCAACCGAGCCGCCGCCATGGCTGTCGACGCCGCAACCGAAGCCGCTCGCCGGGGCGAGGACCTTTCGGTCGTCCTGCGTGCGTCCTGCATCTTTCCACTCCGGTTACCGACCCTGCTGCGGCTTGGCCACGAAACGGGACAGCTTGGCCCGATGGCGCTGCGTGCGGCAGCGGTGCATGAGGAGGCGTCGCGGGCTGGGCTGAATAGGCTTGTTGCCCTGCTAGTCCCCGCCATCACCATCGCCATGGGCGCCGTGATCGCCGGCATCGTTGCGTCGCTGCTATTGGCCATGCTGAGCCTCAATGACCTGGCGGGTTAGGCCACGCGGCCAGCGCGACCGCGGCTTCACCCTGATCGAGGTCATGGCGGTGCTCGCGATCCTGGGCATGGCGCTCGCGATCGTCGCAAGAAGCGGTCCGTCGCGCAGCGCGGCGCTGGACCTGCACGGGACGGCGGACGGCATCGTGGGCGGGTTGCGCCTAGCGCGCGCGCAGGCCATCGCCGGCAACGTCGCGGTGCCGTTCACGATAGGGCCGGGCGGCTATCGGACTGGTGCCGGACGCACGAATCCATTGCCGGAAGGCGTTATGGCCGTGCTCGTGGCGCCGGAGGGCGCGGCACAGATCGTGTTCACGCCTGATGGCGGCTCGGCCGGGGGAGAGGTGCGGGTGGCGTCGCGGGCGGGTGCCAGGACCGTGCGGGTCGGATGGCTGTCCGGGCGGGTGACGGCCGATGCCAAGCCGTAGGCAGGCGGGCTTTACGCTGCTGGAGGTGTTGATCGCCTTCGTTATCGCTGCGTCCGCACTCGGCGTACTATTTAGGGCGGCCGGGGAAAGTGCCGCCAGCGTCGCGGTGGCCGCCAGGTATGCCGAGGCGCTTTCCCGCGCCCGGTCGCACTTGGCCGCGGCGGAGGTGGAGCGGCTCGTGCCCGGCGAACAGGCGGGCGATGATGGCGGCGGCTACCGCTATCGGGTACGCACCACGGCGTTACAATCTGCATCCCCGTTACCGAACGGCGTCGTACCGATCCTGTTCGGCATTCGGGTCGCGGTGTCCTGGGAAGAAGGGGCTACACGCATGGTGGAGCTTGACGCGCGGCGGCTCGGCGTTGCGCCCCAGCCATGAGGTGCACGCATCCAAACAACGCTGGGTTCACCCTGCTGGAAGTCCTGGCAGCCCTCGTCGTCCTGGCGTTCGTCGTGGCTGGGCTCAGCCAGGGGCTGCGGTTCGGGCTGCGCGCAACCGAGCGGCAGGAGCGGCTGTCGGCCGAACGGGGTGATGTCGACGCTGTCGACCGGCTGCTGCGCCGCTTGGTGGAGCAGGCCGATCCAGGTACGAGCCGCGACCCGTACGGCCTGACGGGTGACGGCGAGCGGTTTACGTTCGTCACCGCGCTTGGCCCGGCGATGGGCGGGATGCCCGGCAACGGAGCGGCGGAGGTCGGCCTGGGCGTCGAGGGTCAGAAACTGGTCCTGACCTGGCGTCCAATAAGCCATACCGTTGCATTCGACGCGGCACCTCCGCCGGGTCGCCTCACGCTGGCCGACGGGATCGAGCGGATCGAGGTGCGGTACTGGGGTGGCGATGGGTCTGCGCCGCCGGTCTGGCGTACGGCGTGGCAGGGGCCGGTCTTGCCGGTGCTCATTCGGGTGCGGCTCGTGTTCCGCCAACCGGCCCGTCATTGGCCCGATATCGTTGCAGGCCCCGCCCGGCCGCGTTCCTGGTCGTGAGCCGCCTCCAACCGGCCACGCGGCGCGTAGAGGCAGTGTACTTTATCGTGCTAAAAGGCTGGGCCGTGGACCAGGGGGTGTGAGTGGCCGCAGTGCAGGAGTTCCTCAGGTGGTGGCTGGCGCAGTTGCGGGCGCTTGTACCGAACCGCCTCCGCGCGGCCGACCGCCACGGGGACGTGCTCATAGCCGATGCGGAGCCGTTCAGCGCCGCATACCGGCTTTCGTTTCGTCGTAACTGGCGTGAGCGGCACCTCGACCCTGCGCAGGCCAGCCGGCGCCTTTCGCGACGCCCGCCACCCCGCGTGGTCTTGCGCCTGTCAGCCGGGGCGGCGCTGACGCATGAGATGGCGTTGCCGCTGGCCGCAGAGCCGTCGCTCGACCGCGTTTTGTCATTCGAGATCGACCGCATTTCCCCGTTTGCCGCGCATGAGGTCGCTTGGACGGCCTCGGTAGAGCGGCGCGACAGGGTCGCGGGGCGCTTGCACGTCCGGCTGGCGCTGTTGCCCCGTGCCGGGCTTGCGGCCGTGTCAGACACGCTGGCGGCGGCCGGTGCGGTGCCCGTTGCGGTCCTGGTCCCGCGCGGGGACGGTGGAGTGTGGGATTTTAACCTGGCCGATCCCGCCTTGCCGGGCAGCGGTTCCGGCAGGGATCATCGGCACGCGCTGCGGCAGGCAGGGTGGGTGACGTGTGTGCTGCTGGCGTTTGTCGCCACCGCTTTACCCTTCGCGAGGCAGGAGGTCGCCTTGCGGCGGCAGGAAGCGGCTATCGCCCGGCTTCGCCCGATTGTGGACGAGGCCGGTGCGCTGCGCGCCCGTATCGCCGGCCAAACCAGCGGCCTGGACGTGCTGACGGCCGAAACGGCCCGCACCGGTCAGGTCTTGACGCTGATCGCCACCTTAACCGCTCTGCTGCCTGACGACACGTACCTGACGGCGCTGTCGCTGAAGCAGCGGGTGGTCACGCTTTCGGGCCGTTCCGCGTCCGCGTCGCGCCTTATTCCCCTCCTGGCCGCCGACCCGGCTCTGAAGGGAACCGAGTTCGCCGCACCCGTGACCCGGACCGACGGCGCGCGGGGTGATGCGTTCACCATCCGCGCGGGGTTTGCGTCGTGACACTGCCCGATGGCGCGCGCGGACAGGCGCTGGCGGTCGGCCTGGTCGTCTTCGCGGCACTGACCGCCTGGGCCGGAGCCGCTATTCCGTTGCAGGACTGGCATGCCAGCCGCGCCGGCCTACTGGAACGTCGCCAAGCCCTGGCGCAGCGGATGGAGGACGTCGCCGCGTCGGTGCCGCAGCTGCAACGCGCCGCCGCGGGCCTGAATACAACCACGGGCGCCGGCACGTTGCTGGCGGGAGCAACCGACGCGCTGGCGGGTGCGGTTCTGCAGGGCCGGGCGGAAACACTGTCTGCCGCGGCCGGCATCGCTCCATCCTCGATTGAGTTATTGCCTGCCGAGCCGGCCGGTGAGTATCGCCGGATCAGTCTCCGTCTGACCACCACCGGACCATGGCCGGGCTTGATCCGGCTGCTGCAATCCATTGGGCAGGACAGCCCCCGCCTGCTGATCGACGACCTCCAGGTCCAGCAAGCCCCGTCCGTCACGGCCGGACCGTCGCCACCGGTCGCGGCCGTTTTCACCATCATCGGTTTCCGTGCCGGCACCCAATCCCCGGCTGCGGCACGATGAAATCTGGATCCCGCCTGGCTTGGCTTGTCGCCGGGTTGTTGGCCGTCGTAATCGGTTGGGAACTAGCTAGTCCCGCGCCGGACGACACAGCGTCGCTCGTGCAGCCGGCCCCGCGCCCTGGCTTGGCGCAGGCCCCGCGCCTGTCAGGTCCGGGCGACCAGGGGGCGCAACAGGCTGCCCTGGCCCTCGCCCGGCCGATCTTCAGCAGCGAGCGGCGGCCCACCCCGGCTGGCCCGTCCACGGCCAGGACCGGAACCGCGCTGCCACGGCTTACGGCTGTGCTGACGGGACCAAACGGCCGGCGCGCGATCTTTGCCAGCGAGCCCCGGCCGATTATCGTCACGGAGGGCGGGCAGGTCGGTGGGTTTACCGTACGCTCGATCGAGCCGGGGCGGGTGACGCTCATCGGACCGGGTGGAATGGAGCTTCTTCAACCGAGCTTCGGCCCGCCTCGGCCCGTCGCTGTCGCAGCCGGGTCGGCCGGCCCTTCCCTTGCTGTATCGATTGCGCCAAAAGACGGCATGTCGTTCCAGAACACCCCGGCACCTTCCGGTTTAGAAATCTTGCGCAATCTCGGTGCCTCTTCGCCCGAAATCCCTTTGCCTAGCCGGTGATCGCACGGGCGGTACTGGCCGGGGCGCTGCTCCTATCGGTCGCGGCCTGCAACACGCGGGATGAGCCGCTACTGCGCCCTTTGCCACCCGCCTCGGCCGAGAGCGGGGCGGCGGTCCGCCGGGTGAATGGACCGGTCGGGTCCCCTGATGCGACGCCGCCGGCCCAATACAGCGTCGTGCCCGCCGCGTCGGTGCAGACCAGCCTGGGCACCGCCGCACGCGACACTGGCGGCCTCAGCGAGCCAGATGCCGGCGCGTTCACGCTCGATTTTGCCGACGCCGACATCAGGGAGGTGGCGACTCAGATGCTCGGCACAGACCTGCGCGTGAACTTCACGATCGACCCGGCCGTCCGAGGTACGGCTACGTTGCGGACCACTCGGCCGCTCAGCCGGGGGCAGGCGCTCGCCGCGCTTCAATCCCTGTTGGCCCAGAATGGTGCCGTGCTGCTGCAATCGGGCGGCCTGTACCGCGTAGTGCCGCAAGCAGCGGCGGCGGCGGCACCGGGGATCGCGACGAGCGGCAACGCCGCGGGTGGCACCGTGCTGCCGCTGCGCTATGTCGCGGCAGACGAACTGGCCAAGGTGCTCCAGCCGTTTATCGGCGCGGGCGGCCGCATCGTGCCTGACACAGGCCGCAACGCGCTATTGATCAGCGGCGACCCGGCGTCGCGCGAGACGTTGCTCAACCTCGTCTCAGCGTTCGACATTAACCTGCTCGCGGGCCAGTCCTACGCCGTATTCCCGGTTGGCAGCGGAGACGCCAAGGATTTTGCAACCACCTTGCAGGATGCCGTGCGCGGGCAAGCTGGGGGCGCGCTGGCGGGCGTCGTCCGGGTTTTACCGATGCAGCGGATCAACGCCGTTTTGGTCGTGTCGTCCCAGCCCCGGTACATCGAGGACGTGCGCCGCGTGTTTACCTTGGTCGAGCGCGGGCGCCGGGCGACCGTGCGGGGTTGGAGCGTTTACTACCTGCAGAATAGCCGCAGCAACGACACGGCCTACGTCCTCCAGCAAGCTTTCACGCCGCGCAACGTGACTGCTTTACCGCCCGGCAGCGGCCAGAACGGGTCCGGGCGGGGTCGATCGCTCTCGGGCGGCACCGGTGGCGCAAATGGCAGCGGCGGGGGTGGCATCGGCGTGAGCGGAGGCATCGGCCTGCGCGGCGGCGGGAGTGGTGGCCTCGGTGGCATCGCCCCTGGTGGCGGTGGTGCGCCCGCCGGCCCTGCCGTCCCAGCAACGCCCGACGCATCGGCCAATCCCCTGCTGGGCGGACTCGAGCCAAGCGGCGGCGGTGGCGGCGCAGACCCGGCCGCTGACGGGATGCGCATTATCCCCAACAGCCAGAATAACGCCCTGCTAATCTACGCCACTACCCAAGAGCGCGACGTGGTGGAGGCGACGCTGCGCCGGCTCGATATTTTACCGTTGCAGGTACGGATCGATGCGACGATCGCGGAAGTCACGCTCAACAATGAGTTGCGCTACGGCACGCAGTTCTACTTCACGAGCGGCGAGTTCAATAGCGTGCTGTCGACCGCGTTCGGCACCGTGGCCACGGCCGGCCTCAATACGGCGCTGCCGGGCTTCGTCTTTGCGGGCAAGGCCGCCGGTGGCGTGCCCCTCGCCATCACGGCGCTACAATCCATTACCAATGTGCGTGTGCTCTCGTCGCCACAGATCATGGTGCTGGACAACGAACCGGCCCGTCTGCAGGTCGGACAACTCGTGCCGTTCCTCACGCAGAGCGCGCAGAGCACGCTGTCGGCCAACGCACCGATCGTAAGCTCGGTTGATTACCGGGAGACTGGCGTCATCATGGAAGTGACACCCCGGGTCAACAGCGGCGGCCTCGTCACGCTCGATATCTCGCAAGAGGTGAGCGCCGTCGACCCGACGCAGACGACGCCCGGGCTGAACTCGCCCACATTCTCCCAGCGCGTCGTGCGGACCCGTGTCGCGGTGCAGGACGGGCAGACAATCGGGCTGGCTGGTCTTATTCGTGACAACGTTACCGAGGGTAATTCCGGCATCCCGTTCCTGAGCCGCATCCCTGTCCTGGGCTCGCTGTTTGGCTCGCAGGATAACGCCCGCAACCGGACCGAGCTGCTGGTGTTGATCACGCCCCGCGTTATTCACGACCAGCGCGACGCGCGGGCGTTGACCGAGGATTTGCGGGACCAGCTGGTGAACGCCGCCGCCCTGCCATCGCAGCTCCGGACGCTGCCGCTGCCCGTCACACCGGACCCAAGCGGCCGGGCGCGGCGGCGCTTGGGGCTGGAATAAGTCTTGGCCAAGCACCCGAAGCCGGCCGAGCGTGGCTTTGCGCTGTTGCTGGTCTTGTGGTCCTTGGTGGCGCTGACGTCTATCACAGCTATGCTGCTGAGCCGGGGCCGCGAAGACGTAAAGCTGGCGAGCAACCTGCGCCTTGCGGCGTTTGCGGAAACGCTGGCCGATAGCGGCGTCCATGAGGCTTTGTTCCGCTTACTCGATCTGGCCGATACCGGCTGGCGGCCCGGCCCGGTGCCGTACCGGATCGACCTGCCGGGCGGGCGGGTCTCGGTCACGATCGAGGATCAAGCCGCGTACATCAACCCGAACACCGCAAATGACGCGCTGCTTTCTGCGCTGCTCGCCGCAGTCGGGGCCGACGCGGGCACGAGCCGCGACGTTGCTGCGGCGATCGAGGACTGGCGCTCGGCAGGTACAGCGGCCCGGCAATACGGCGCGCGCGCGGCCGAGTACCGCGCGGCCGGACGGAATTACGGCCCGCCGGGCACACCATTCCGCACGACAGAGGAGTTGGGGCTCGTCCTGGGCATGACGCCGGATTTGCTAGCCCGGCTGAGCCCCCACGTGTCAGTACTTCAGGACAATGAGCCCGATCCGGCCATTGCCGATCCAATTGTTCTGTCCGCGTTACAGAAAGCCGGACTGGCGGGCGATGTCCGGCGCGCGCCATCCGCTGGTAGGGTGGTGGCCATCACGGCCGTTGCCAATACGCCCAGTGGCGGCCGCTTCGCCCGGCGGGCGACAGTGCGCCTGGGCACCAGCCCGACCGGCAAGCTGTTCCAGATCCTGGACTGGCGGCGGGTGGCCGGTTGAACGGCCGCACGCGATAGGAGAGAGCCACTCATGAATTTCTTATCCTATGCTCAGAACGGCGAGGATGTCCTGCTCTGGCGCGTCCTCCGGGACGTGGAGGCTGGGTTCTACGTTGACGTGGGTGCAGCGCATCCAGACGAGGATTCCGTGACGCGGGCCTTCTATGACCGGGGCTGGCACGGCATCAATATCGAGCCGGTGGCCGCCATGGCGCAGCGGATTGCCACAGCCCGCCCGCGCGACGTCACTCTGGCCGTCGCCGTCGCCGCCCGCCCCAGCGTACTAACCCTGCACGCGCTGGAGGGAACCGGCCTATCGACCATTGACCCGGCGACTGCAGCCGCGCTGGCCGCCGCCGGCCTGCACACCAGCCCGGTTATGGTGCCTGCCCTGACGCTTGCCTCGATCCTGGACGAGCACGCGCCCGCGACGATCCACTTCCTCAAGATCGACGTGGAGGGTGCAGAGCGGGCGGTCCTGGAGGGCGCGGGCCTAAACCGGCACCGGCCATGGGTCGTGCTGGTGGAGGCAACTCGGCCTATGACGACGATCCCCTCGCACGAGGAGTGGGAAGACCTGTTGACCGGAGCCGGGTACCAGTTTGTGCTCTTTGATGGCTTGAACCGGTTCTACGTCGCAAGCGAACGGGCAGCCGCACTCGCGCGCCTGATGGCGGTGCCCGTCAACGTCACTGACGATTACGTCCGCGTGTCGGACGCGGCATGGGCCCGACGGGCCGCAGAGCAGGAGGCGGCCGTCGCGCAGGCACGGGCGTCAGCCGCCACGGCCGAATCCTCTGCCCACGCAGCCTACTCCCGAGCGTTCGAGCAGGCACGCGATCTGGGGCTTGCCCGGGTTCGTATGACCGAGCTCGAGCACGCGCTGGCGACCGAGGCGCGGCACAGCCGGGCGGTCGAAGCTGCGCGCGACGCCGCTACGGCGCGCCTGCATGGGCTGGTCAACGAGGCTGAATCTGCCCGCACGCTGCTGGCCGCCACGTATGCCAGCACGTCCTGGCGGGTGACTGGACCGTTACGCACAGCGTCACGCCTGGCCCGCCGTAAGCCCGGCCCGGTCCGTCCCGTGATCACGGCTGAACCGGCTGCGGAGCCGGTCAGGACCGATGCGCCCCCTCAGTCGAGCAGTCCGGTACCTGGCCCCACCCGGACCGTCACTCCCGTAGCACAGGCATGTCCAGCCCTGCATCGGGCCGTGCACCAGTTCCACTCCGGGTCGGCCACCGGTGATGCGGTGACGAACAGCATGATGCTGATCCGCGCCCACCTGCGCCGGCTAGGGTACGCGAGTGATATCTTCGTCCAGCACCGTGACCCCGCTTTGGCGGATACTCTACGTATGGTGGGCGAACTGCCTGCTACCGGTGACTACATTCTCATCGTGCACCACTCCTTTGGTCACGACGTGCTGGAGTCTCTCCTGGCGACCGATGTTGTCAAAATCCTGTACTATCACAACATCACGCCGCCCGAGTACCTGCCGCCTGTGCCGTCGATGCTGCACTACGGCGCGCTCGGCCGGCAGCAACTACAGACGTTACGGCCGGCCGTGTCCTCCGCCCTTGCCGCGAGCGAGTACAACGCGATTGAACTGCGTCAGGTGGGCTTTGCTCCGGTACAGTCGTGTACTTTGCTGTTCGACCTTGCGGCGATGCGGGACGCAGCCGGGCCGCCGGCGCCGCGCACCTGCTTTACCGTCCTCTTTGTCGGCCGCGTGATCGAGTCCAAAGGCCAGGCCGACCTAATCGACGCATTTGCCGTGTTCCAGTCCAGGCTCGGCCGCCCGGCTCGCCTTGTCTTGGCGGGGCGAACCGAAAGCCCCGGGCGCTACCTGGCCACGATAGACGCCCGCATCCGGCACCACGGGCTGGAAGCGGCGGTGGTGATCACGGGCGCCTTGTCGGACCACGCGATCGCGCATCTGTACACCCAGGCCGATCTCTACGTATCCCTCAGCCACCATGAAGGGTTCGGCGTGCCGCTCGCCGAAGCGTCGGTCCATGGTGTTCCGGTGCTAGCCTGGCCGGCCGGGGCGATCGCCTACGTGTTCGCTGGCACAACGGGGCTGTTAACGTCGCGCGAGCCAACCGATGTGGCGCAGCAGATGTTAATGGTCGCGAACAGCGGGCCGGCACGCACGGCGCTGGTGACGGAGCAGGCGGCCGCGCTGGACCGTTTCGCCTGGCACCGGCAGTGGCCCACGATGCAGCAGGCCTTGGCCCGCGCCGGCGCGCAGCCCCCTTCTGATCCAAAAGCGAGGCTGCACCTGCAGCAGCAGATGCGGTTCGAAATCGTGGGCCACGCTGTCGGCAGCTACAGCCTGGCGGCCGTCAACCGCACGCTGGCCCTGTCGATCGAGGCAGAACGACCAGGCCGCGTGCGGCTGATACCGGTTGAGGACGGCGCGTTGGCTGATATCGACCGCGTGCCACAGCCAGCACGCGCGTTGGCAGACCGCGAGCGATCGCCGACCGCGCCGGTCGTGGCCATCAGCAATCACTACCCGGTGTACCTGCCGGCCGGGCCCGCTGACCTCAAACTGGCGCTAGTCTTTTGGGAGGAGACAGTTGTGCCTCGCGCCATGGTCGACCGGCTTGAAGCGTGCTTTGCCGGCGTACTCGCCCCCACCAGGTTCGTTGCCAAGGCTCTGGTCGACAGTGGGCTGACCCTTCCCGTCCGCGTCGTGGGGCAAGTCCATCCGTTGCAGGACTTTGCCGGCCTTGCGGCGTCACGGCGGGCCCCTGCCGCCGATGGGGTGTTCACGTTCCTCCATGTATCTTCCTGCTTTCCGCGTAAGGGCGTCGACGCGCTGCTGGCGGCGTATGCCCAGGCGTTCCGGCATGGCGACGCCGTGCGGCTGGTCATCAAGGGGTTCCCCAACCCTCACAACGATGTGGGCAACCAGATCGCCGCGTTGCGCGCCCGCGACCCGGACGCGCCTGCGATCGAGTTCATCAACCGCGACCTGGAACAGCCGGAGCTGGAAGCGCTTTATCGCAACGCGGACACCATGGTCCTGCCTACCCGGGGCGAAGGGTTCAACCTGCCGGCGGCGGAGGCGATGGCGGCGGGTCTACCCCTCATCGTGACAGGCTGGGGCGGTCACCTCGACTTTTGTGACGCGAGCACAGCGCGGCTGGTCCGCTACCGGCTGCAGCCCGCGCAGACGCATCTGGCGTCGCCGCATTCTCTCTGGGCGGAACCCGACATCGGCGACCTGGCCGCCGCGTTGAAGGAGGCTTGCCAGGCGGTCCGCGACGATTCCGCCCGAGCCCGGGTCGATAGCCGTGCCCTTCTTGCCCGCCAGAGGGTGGTCGAGCGGTTGGCCGCGCGTCTGGTCCTACCCCGGATAGAGGCGGCAGCACTCGACTGGCATTTACGTCCGCCAACCCAAGCGCTCCGGGTGACGTGGGTCAGCAGCTGGGCGGTCCGCTGCGGCATCGCTGAATACACGCGCCATCTGATCGCAGCCCTGCCGGCCGATACCCGTCTCGGCGAACACGTCATTTTGGCAGATGACAGGACGATCCCGGCTGCCGCCGCGCTGCGTGCTTACCCGGCCTGGAAGCGAGACGAGCCGGCGGGAGAAAGCCGGCTGCCGCAGGCGATCATGGCCGAAAACCCGGACGTGGTGGTTATCCAGCACCAACCTGGCCTGATGCGGTGGGATGCGCTGGCGACCCTCCTGACCGGCCCGGCACTACAGGGCCGCATCGCTGTCGTCACGCTCCACGCGACCCGTCACCTGTCTGAACTGGACCGAACGGTGCGCGACCAGGTCTGTGCCGCGTTGGCCGGGGCTGCGCGGCTCATGGTTCACACCCGTGCCGACCTGCACCGGCTGCAGGACTTAGGCCTCGTCGAAAACGTAACCCTCTTGCCGCACGGCGTGCGGGGCGGCCGCAAACGGGTGGCCGCGGCCGGGAGGAGCGGAACGCTGATCGGGTGCTACGGCTTCTTTCTGCCCGGCAAAGGAATAGGGGTTTTGATCGAGGCTTTGGCCCTCATACGCCAGACCCTACCGGACGCCCGGCTTCGGCTGGTCAACGCCGATTTCGGTGCTGTGAACTCTTCGTCCGAAATCCGCGTCTGTCGCGACCTGGCGGACGCCGCCGGGCTGTCCGGCGCCATCGAATGGCATACGGACTTCTTACCGGACGATGCGTCGCTAGACTTGCTGTCGGCGTGCGACGTGATCGTCATTCCAACGCAGGCTAGCGAAGAATCGTCTAGCGCAGCGGTGAGGACGGCGCTGGTGGCAGGCCCGCCTGTCGTAATCACGCCCTTGGCGCTGTTTGACGATCTGGGCGATGCCGCACTGCGTTCCGACGGCTTCACGCCAAAGGACATTGCTTGCGCCATTCATACGCTTCTGTCCGACGCAGCCCTGCAAGAGACACTGCAGGACGTAGCCTCGTTTTGGCTAACAGCCCATCATTGGGAGCGGGTTGGCAAGGTATTTGCAGGCATGCTGGCCGGCTTGGGCAGCGATCACAACTAAGTGAGCTTCGGCAAAGCCAGGATAGCGGATTGTCATGCATCCGGGTGCAGCCAAAAAACGTAAGGCTGGTGCGGCGGTCAATTCTGCCGTGGTTTTACCACACCTTTATGTGTGGCAGCGCCAAACGCTTCCGGGGGTAATCCAGTGAGCATCACCATTCAGAACGACGAGTTGCCGCAAGGCGGGATAAACCGGCGTGGCCTTTTGGGCCGGGTCGGCGCGGGCACCGCTGGGGCGGCTGCATTTGCGGCAGTTGCCGCCAGTGGCCTGATTGCCAGCACCACGCCGGCACAGGCGCAGGGCATCAACGATGCCGACATCTTCAACTTTGCCCTGAATCTCGAATATCTTGAGGCAGAGTACTACATCCGCGCCGTTCTTGGCACCGGCCTAGCCGATTCCGACACTACAGGTACCGGTGTACGCGGCAACGTGACCGGTGGACGCGCGGTGCCGTTCAAGAGCGACTACATCCGGCAGTATGCGACCAAGGTCGCGATCGATGAGCAGACGCACGTGAAGTTCCTCCGCACGGTACTGGGTGCCAACGTCGTTGCCCGCCCGGCGATCGATTTCACGACGGCATTCACCAACCTGGCCATTGCGGCCGGCCTGATCGTGCCGGGCCAGACGTTCGATCCGTTTGCTGATGAGGTCGGCTTCCTACTTGGGTCGTTTGTGTTCGAGGACGTCGGTGTGACGGCCTATAGCGGGGCCGCTGCGCTCATTACGAGCAAGGACTTCCTGTCATATGCCGCATCCATCCTGGCGGTCGAGGCGTACCATGCCGGTGCGATCCGTACGCTGCTTGGCAACATCGGGGCCGGTATAGCTGTGAACAAAATCACGGTCTTGCGTGCGGCTCTGTCTGGTCGCAAAGACGAGGTGGGTTTGACCATTCCGGGTAACGACTACAATTTCGCACCGGTTGACGATCAGGCACAAACTTTTCGGCGCACGCCGCGGCAGGTGCTGAATATCGTTTACGGCGCGCAGAACGTCCCGAGCGGTCTATTCTTCCCGGCAGGGATGAATGGCACCCTCAAAAGCTAAGCGGGGCCGCTTAAAGTCGGGGGTGGGTCCACGGCCCACCCCCTTTCTATCTAGGGGGCAACCCAGCCCCTGTGGCATTCAGCACGCGTTGGCTAATCCAGCTGTCTGCCTGCCATGGATTGTTACCTGCCCGCGGCAAGCCCGGTACTGCAGAGGTTGGCGGTACCAAAAGTATCAAGGTCATATCCGGGCAGTGCTACACTATACAGATCGGCCAATACCTTGGTGCCCACCAAGGCAAGTGATATACAGCCTCGATCTACAACGGCGCTAGCACGGGGGGTATTGTTCACGACTGGATGTTTCCTTGGCGCGGCCGTAGCCGGGTCGCTGCCGGCTGGTATCCGTGTTGATTCAGCGGTCGCAGCGTCGTCAGATAGCGCTAATACCAACCCTGATTAAGGCTGACTGGTAGGGGTTGCGCGACGCGGAGCGGTTCTGATTCAAGGATGGCGAACCGAGGAGTTTCGCCATGCCGATCCCGCTTCGAGGAGATTTTGACGCGGCTTGCGTGCTGACTGC
>JANONC010000424.1:0-3774 GCA_031420655.1 Rhodospirillales bacterium
AAAATTGGCGAAATCCGTGGCGTGCCGAGTGCGGGCATGTTGCTCAGCACCCGCGAAATGGGCCTGGGCGACGAGCATGACGGCATTATCGAGCTGGAGCCGGACGCGCCCGCCGGCCTGTCCTACGCACAATGGGCGCGGCTGGACGACCCGCTGATCGAGATCGGCGTCACCCCTAACCGTGGCGATGCGCTGAGCGTGCGCGGCGTCGCGCGCGACCTGGCGGCGGCCGGGCTGGGCATCCTGCGGCCCTGGGCGCCCGCCCCCGTGCCCAGCGACGGCCCCAGCGCCATCGTGTGGAACAACCAGATGCCCGGCGCCTGCCCCTGGGTGCTGGGCCGCACCGTGCGCGGCGTGCGCAACGGCCCCTCGCCCAAATGGCTACAGCGGCGGCTACTGAGCATCGGCCTGCGTCCCATCAACACCCTGGCCGACATCACCAACTTCTTCACCATCGACCTCGGCCGCCCGCTGCATGTGTTCGACGCAGACCGCATCGCAGGCGGCACGCTCACGCTGCGGCCCGGCGCAGGCGAGACATTGCGTGCGTTGAACGGCAAAGACTACGTGCTGGACGGTGGCGACTGCGCGATTGCCGACGCGGCGGGCGTGCAGTCGCTGGCCGGGATCATGGGCGGAGAGGCGACGGGCTGCACGCAGGCCACCACGAACGTGTTCCTGGAATGCGCGCTGTTTGACCCGGTCTATGTCGCCCTGGCCGGACGCCGCCACCAGATTGTCTCCGATGCCCGCCAGCGCTTCGAGCGCGGTATCGACCCGGCGCTGCTGCCCGATGCGGTCGAGGCGGCGACGGCCATGATCATTGATCTCTGTGGCGGCGCGGCCAGCGCGATCGCCGCCGCCGGGGCCGAGCCCGCGTGGCAGCGTACGGCCACCATGCGCTACGAGCGACTGCTCACCCTGGGCGGCCAAGACGTGCCCCCGGCCGAGGCCGATGCGGCACTGACAGGCCTGGGCTTCCACATCGCCGCCCACCCGCCCGGCGCGGTCACGGTGCACGTGCCATCCTGGCGCAACGACATTGCGGCGCCGATCGTACTGGACCAGTGGCTTGCGCTTGACCCCCTCCGCGCCGCCACCGCCGCCGCGGGTTGTGCGGCGATGGAGCCTGAAGCGGATTTAATCGAGGAAATCCTGCGCCTTTATGGCCTGGACCGCATCGCCCCGGTATCGCTGCCGCGCGCTGCTGCGGTGCCCGGTCCGTCGCTGACCAGCATGCAGACCCGCGCGGCCATCGTGCGCCGGACGCTGGCCACCGCCGGGCTGATGGAATGCGTGACGTTCAGCTTCATGGCCGGTGCCCAAGCCGCCCTGTTCGGCCCTGCGGACCCTGCGCTGACCTTGCTGAACCCGATCGCGTCCGACCTCGACCAGTTGCGTCCCACCCCCGTTGCGACTTTGGCATTGGCCGCGCAGCGCAATGCGGCGCGAGGCTATCCGGATGCGGCGCTGTTCGAAGTGGGTCCGGCGTTCGCGGCCGGCGGGCAGCAGCGCGTGGCCGCCGGGCTGCTCGCTGGGGACAGCACGCGTAACCCCGGTCATCCTGCCCGCGCCGTGGACTGGATGGACGCTAAAGGGCACGCGATGGCCGTGCTGGCCGCCATGGGTGTGTCGCCCGAAAGCCTGACGGTCACCGCGGACGCGCCGGCCCACTACCACCCGGGCCGCTCGGGCGTTATCCGGCAGGGCCCTCGGCTCGTGCTGGCGCAGTTCGGGGCACTCCATCCCGGCGTGCTGCGGGCACTCGATCTCGGCCCAGCCGCGGCATTCGAGGTGTTCCTGGACGCGGTGCCCGAACCCAAGCGTCGCTGCCGCGCTGCGCCGGACCTGCCGATGCTACAACCCGTCCGGCGCGACTTTGCGTTCGTCGTACCGGCTACGGTCACGGCCGACGCCGTACTACGCGCCGCCCGTGGGTCCGACCGGGCGCTGATCGCCAGCGTCAGCCTGTTCGACATTTACGAAGGCCCGGGCGTGGCGGCCGGGCACCGCTCGCTCGGCATCGAGGTCACGATCCAGCCGCGTGAGGCAACGCTGAATGACGCGGCGCTAGAGGCATTATCCGCCAAAATCGTTGCGGCCGTGACAAAGGTGGGCGGCGCGCTTCGCTAAGCCTGACTTTTCTGCAATTCAGCACTAGATTGCGGTCATGAGTGACACCCCCCTCCACCTGATTCGCAACTTCTCGATCATCGCGCATATCGACCACGGCAAATCGACGCTGGCCGACCGGCTGATCCAGGTCTGCGGCGGGCTGACGGAGCGGGAGATGTCGGCGCAGGTCCTGGACAGTATGGACCTCGAAAAAGAACGCGGCATCACGATCAAGGCGCAGACCGTGCGCCTGGCCTACAAGGCGCATGACGGGCAGACGTACCAGCTGAACTTGATGGACACGCCGGGCCATGTGGACTTCGCCTACGAAGTGAGCCGCAGCCTGGCCGCGTGCGAGGGCTCGCTGCTGGTGGTGGATGCGTCCCAGGGCGTGGAAGCGCAGACGCTGGCCAACGTGTACCAGGCGATCGAGGCGCAGCACGAGATCGTGCCGGTGCTGAACAAGATCGACTTGCCCGCCGCGGAACCCGACCGGGTGAAGCAGCAGATCGAGGACGTGATCGGCCTGCCGGCGGACGACGCGGTCATGATCAGCGCCAAGACCGGCATCAATATCGAAGGCGTGCTGGAAGCGCTTGTGACGCGCCTGCCACCGCCCAAGGGCGACGCCAACGCACCGCTGAAGGCGTTGCTGGTTGATAGCTGGTACGACCAGTATCTCGGCGTCGTCATCCTGGTCCGTATCCGCGACGGCCGCATCAAGCGCGGCCAAAAGATCCGCATGATGAGCAACGGGGCCGTGCATCAGATCGAGCAGGTGGGTGTGTTCACGCCCAAGATGGTCCCGACCGGCGATCTTGGGCCCGGCGAAATGGGCTTCATCACCGCCGCCATTAAAACCGTCGCCGATTGCAACGTGGGCGACACCATCACCGATGACCGCGCCCCCGCGACCGAGGCACTGGCCGGGTTCAAGCCCAGCGTGCCCGTCGTATGGTGCGGCCTATTTCCGGTCGATGCCGACGATTTCGAACATTTGCGCGACAGCCTAGGTAAACTACGCCTGAACGACGCCAGCTTCCATTTTGAGGCCGAGACGTCGGCCGCACTCGGCTTTGGCTACCGTTGCGGGTTCCTGGGCCTGCTGCATCTGGAAATCATCCAGGAGCGCCTGAGCCGCGAGTTCAACCTCGACCTGATCGCCACCGCGCCGAGCGTCGTCTATCGCATCCACACCACCAAGGGTGCCGTCACTGAGCTGCACAACCCGGCCGATATGCCGGAGCCGATGCAGATCGACCATATCGACGAGCCATGGATCCGCGCTACAATCATGGTGCCGGACGAGTACCTCGGTAGCATCTTGACGCTCTGCAGCGATCGGCGCGGCCAGCAGCTGGACCTAACCTACGTCGGTAACCGTGCGATGGCCGTCTACCGTCTGCCGCTGAACGAGGTCGTGTTCGACTTCTACGACCGGCTCAAATCCGTCAGTCGCGGTTACGCCAGCTTCGACTACGCGATGGACGACTATCAAGAAAGCGACCTGGTGCGGATCAGCATCCTGGTCAATCAGGACCCGGTGGACGCGCTGAGCTTCATCGCCCACCGCAGCGCCGCCGAACAGCGCGGGCGCAGCATTTGCGCCAAACTTAAAGACCTCATCCCTAAGCAACTGTTCAAGATTGCCATTCAAGC
>JANONC010000425.1:0-2005 GCA_031420655.1 Rhodospirillales bacterium
GTTCGATCCTCCGGTAGTAGCTCCAGCCCGCGAAGTAGTCGGTGCGGGTCGATGCTGGCGGACAGCGGTGGAATACTTACCGACTGTAAGACCGGTTCGCCGGGCTGTTGCAGGATCGGAAATTACTTAATTACCTGCCTAGGCTAGCGCTGTGCTGCACGGGCGAGCTCCCGCCCTGCACACGTAGCGTGGCTCGTCCGACGTGACCCGCAGGGCTGCCCCGACGCGGCGGTGGTCTAATTCGATAGCATGAGGATCGATGAGGTCACCATGCGCATTCAGCTTGCGGACAATTTCAACGCCCAAGCACTGCATGCTACCGGTGGATCAACCCGGCTGGCGTATCTCGGCGCGGTTAGCTGTACCCGTAAACATCACCAGCGTGCCGCTGCTGCCCCTATGACCGAAGCCTTAAACAGCTTCGCTGCTCAAGCCGGTCGAGAACGTCTGGCAGTTCATGCATAATAACTGGCTCTCAAAGCGGATGTTCGCTTCGCACGACGGCATCGTTGATCACTGGTGCGACGCCTGGAACCGGCTCGCCGACCAGCCATGATTCGTCATGAGCATTGGATTACGAGACTGGCGGTGCCCGTGGAACCTGTTGTTCGCCAGCATCGAAATAGCAGTGCCATCCACCAAGCGCCTCCGTCAGGTTCGGAAACTATCCACACCTCATCGGTCTTGGTGGGCGGTACCCCGGCCGCCTCCAGGAACAAGCACCCTGAGAGTAGTCCCTCGATCTTCATCACCTTGTAGGTAGTTTCCGATTCTGCCCGGTCTGAAGCGAGCATGGGCTGATTGCTATGCCCGCTCACTCGCGGTGCGGTGAAGAGAGGGAATAGGTGGGACCGGACGGACCGCCTCACGAACTACCTCCAAATCCGTGTTCTCACCTCTTCAAGAGGAAAGCTATCGTGCTCGACATTATCGGCGACAAGACCAACACTCTCACCTTCGAGATGGCCGGAAAGTGCCCGTTTGGTGGCGACCGCATCGGCGGCGCTTCGGGCACACCGCCGACGCTGTCGGACTGGTATCCTGATCGCCTCAAGGTTGAACTTCTGCATCAGAATGGACATCAGGCCAATCCGCTGGGCGTCGAGTTCAACTATGCCGAAGCATTCAACCGGATCGACTACGCGGCGCTCAAGCAGGACATCAAGGCATTTCTGACTTCCTCGGTCGCGTGGTGGCCGTCCGACTACGGCAATTACGGCCCGCAGATGGTCCGCATGGCGTGGCACGCGGCCGGAACGTACCGCATCGCCGATGGGCGCGGTGGCGCCGGCGAGGCATTGCAGCGCTTCGCGCCGATCAGCAGTTGGTGGGACAACGGCAACACCGACAAGTCACGCCGTCTCATCTGGCCGATCAAGCAAAAATACGGGAGTGCTCTCTCCTGGGGCGACCTGATGGTGCTGACCGGCAATTGCGCACTCGAGATCATGGGGCTCCCGACCTATGGCTTCGGCGGCGGCCGGCACGACGCTTGGGAGGCCGACGCCAGCACCTATTGGGGCCCGGAGGTGTGGGACCCGAAGCACGTCGTCTCCTCGTCCAGCATGGTCACGCGCGACAAGCGCTGGCGTGGCCGGAATGGTGACGCCGACTACGACCTCGAGAACCCGCTCGCCGCGACCCACCAGGCGCTGATTTATGTGAATCCGGAGGGGCCTTACGCAAACGGTGACCCGATGGGATCGGCGCGCGACATACGCATCGCCTTTACCCGGATGGCAATGAACGACGAAGAAACGGTGGCCTTGATCGCTGGCGGTCATGCCTTCGGCAAGAGCCATGGCATGGTCGCCGCCGATCAGGTCGGGCCGCCACCCGAGATCGCGCCGATCGAAGCGATGGGCCTCGGCTGGCAGAATCCGAATGGCACCGGTTTCGCCGAGTTCGCGATGACCAATGGCATCGAGGGCAGCTGGACCCCCAATCCGACGCAGTGGGACAATGCCTACCTGGAAAACCTGTTCAAGTTCGAGTGGGAGCAGAC
>JANONC010000426.1:0-6554 GCA_031420655.1 Rhodospirillales bacterium
TCGCACGGCCACAGCGAGGCGACGGAACCATCCGGCTTGCGCCGCACGTAGGTTGCCTTCACCGCGGCATACTTGAACTTGCAGGCCTCCCGGACCGTGTCACCGTCCTCCCACTCGATCGAGCGTATCCAGACCCGGCTGAACTCCATGCGCAGGATCGCGGACAGCATGCCCGTGGCGCCAATGCGGGAACGCTTGACCAGGACCGCGGTGTGGAACTGCTTTTTGTCCAGGCAATACTTCAGCAGCACAGGAGAGGACGTGTCGATCCGCCGGCTGATGGACACATCCTGCGGCTCGGCCCGGAAGGGCGGGAAGGGCTTCGGCTGCCCCTGCTTCAGCGCGCGCCAGCGGCCGTAGCTGCGGGCCTCGTCCTCGTTCATGATGTTGCCGCCTTCGTCATCGGCCAATTCGATGCCGAAGCTGAAATTGTCCGCCTCGAAATACCGGCCGGCGACGAAGCCCTGCATCAGCCGCCCATCCGCATCCGCGCCCGCGAGGGTCGAGGTCGATTCCGCCTTAATGGGCGGCGTGCCCTCTTGTTGCACGAAGTACATCAGCACGTCGCCCTGGTCGGTGTCGGCCATGACCCCTCCTTAGTGTTATGTGGACAAGCGGGACATCAGGCGTAGCGCCACGCTTATGCCCTCCAACTGATAGTGCGGCCGTAGGAGGAAGCGGGCTTCATACTGGCCCGGCGCGCCGTCCCTTTCTTCCAGCACAACCTCCGCTCCGGCCAGCGGATGCGCCGCCTTCCATTCCTCGGACGAGGTGGAGGGGGAGCCGTCGATGTAGTCCAGCAGCCAGGATTGCAGCCACTCCGTGAGCTGTGCGCGCGACAGGGTGGAGCCGACCTTGTCCCGCACCATGCACTTCAGGTACTGCGCAAACCGGCACGACGCGAGCAGATAGGGCAGCCGGGCCGCCAGCATGGCGTTGGCCGTGGCGTCCGGATCGGCGTAGGTGGCGGGCATCTGCAGCGACTGTGCGCTGACGAAGGCCGCGTAGTCCGTGTTCTTGCGGTGCAGCAGCGGGATGAAGCCGGAGCGCGCCAGCTCGGCTTCGCGCCGCTCGCTCAGGGATACCTCGGTGATGCAGCGCCGGTCCATGTCGCCGTCGGCCGAAGGGAAGGTGTGCGCCACCAGCCCCTCCACGACGCCGCCATTGTCCACCCCGCGAATGCGCGTGCACCAGCCGTACAGGGAGAAGGCCCGGGTGATGTTGGAGGCGAGGCCGAAGGCGGCGTTGATCCAGAGGAAGTTGCCCGCGTCCGGCCCGTCCGCCGCCTCCTCGAACGCCCAGTCGTCCTGCGGGTCGGTGCGTGTGCCGTAGGGCAGCCGGGCCAGGATATGCGGCATGCATAGGCCGATGTAGCGCGTGTCCTCGTCCGTACGCATGGCGCGCCAGGCCGCGTATTCCGGGGTTTGGAAGATACGGGTGAGGTCGCGGGGGTTCGCCAGTTCCCGCCAGCTTTCCATCTGCATCACGCTGGGCGCGGCGCCGGACAGGAAGGGGCAGTGGGCGGCGGCGGCGATCTTCGCCATATCGGCCAGGAGCTGCACGTCCTCGGGGTGATGGTCGAACAGGTAGTCGCCGACCAGCACGCCGAACGGCTCGCCGCCGAACTGGCCGTACTCCTCCTCGTAGATCTTGCGGAACACTGGGCTTTGGTCCCACGCGGTGCCGCGGAACTTGCGTAGCGTGCGCGCCAGCTCGCGCTTGCCGATGTTGATGACGCGTATCTTCAGCATCGCATCCGTGTCCGTCCGCCGGACCAGGAAGTGCAGGCCGCGCCAGGCGGCTTCCAGCGCCTGGAACTCCCGGTGGTGCAGGATGGCGTTGACCTGGTCCGTCAGTTGCCGGCCCAGCTCCGCGATCAGCGACTCTGCCGCCATGCGAGGCGATGCGTGCAGCAGGCCCGGATGTTCGTGCACCAGGCGGTGCAAGGTCGCGGCCGCGTCGAGAAGGTGGGCCGGAAGCCCCTCGTCCTCGGCCACGCAGGCGGCCGCGGGAGCAAAGCTCTGCTCCCGCAGCAGCGTGAAGTCGAAGTCCAGGGTTGCGTCCGATACCATAGAGCCGCAACGATACTCTGGACGGCACCGGAATGGTATCCGGCGTTACGTGGTTAGTTGATCTCCACGAGAACTGCCTTCAAGGCGGCATGGGTGCCGCCGTTCAGCGCCAGGTTGGTGCTGCCGGACAGCTCGGCGGTCATGCCGGACATCTCCAGCGCGGTGTCGGCCGTGACGGTGATCTTCAGCGCCTTCACCGTGATCCCCGCCTGGCTGATCTCGATGCTGTTGGCGCCGACCTTCAGTGTGATCTTCTGGCCGGCTTCGGTCGTGCTGCTGCCGGCCGAGATGGTGACCGACTGGTTCCCGGCGCTCACGGTCAGCGCCTCGTTGCCTCGCGTGACCGTTGCCGAGCGGTTGCCCTGCGACACCGTATGCGTGTCGTTGCCCTGTGACACGGTGACGATACGGTTGCCTTCCTCCACCGTCGTGGTGGTGTCCTTCTTGATCTTGGCCGTGTGGTTGTTCAGCACGACCTCGTTGTGGTCCTTCTGCGCCTGGAAGAAGACTTCCTCCTCGCCCTTCTTGTCCTCGAACCGCAGTTCGTTGAACCCACCGCCGTTGAGCGAGGAGTTCGACTTGAGGGTGGAGCGCGTCTTGTTCTCCGGCAGGGCGTAGGGCACCGGCATGTCGGCGTTATAGACCTGGCCCGTCACCAGCGGGCGGTCCGGATCGCCTTCCAGGAACTCGACCACGACCTCCTGGCCGATGCGCGGGATGAACATGGCGCCCCAGGACTGCCCGGCCCAGATTTGCGCCACCCGTATCCAGCAGGAGCTGTTCTCGTCTTCCTCCGTGCGGCGGTCCCACGGGAACTTCACCTTGATGCGGCCATACTGGTCCGTCGTCACTTCCTGCCCGGCCT
The DNA here is from genome assembly GCA_031420655.1 of Rhodospirillales bacterium. Classification (GTDB taxonomy): domain Bacteria; phylum Pseudomonadota; class Alphaproteobacteria; order Acetobacterales; family Acetobacteraceae; genus JANPPS01. The sequence continues at coordinate 2,938 of JANONC010000426.1, forward strand.
CACCGGCGACACGCGCGGTCTGCGGGCCGCGTATCATGGGCCGGGGCGTTATGTCCGGCAGGCGGAAGGGGCGCGACCCCGGCACGGCGCGCAGCACGCAGCGGAACGTGTCCACCAGGTCGTCGCCATCCTTGAAGGAGCGTGTTTCCGCCCGCTGCACGCTGCATACGCTCTCGACCACCAGGTATTCCTGGTTCGCGCTCGCATCGGGGAAGCTGCTCAGCGTAAACTTGGTCCCGGCGCCGAGTAGGCGGCTGTTGCTGGTGCCGCCATAGACCTGGCGCCGGGTCGCGAAGTCCTGCATCCGGACCTGCGCCGCCTTTTGCCCATCATCCGCCACGTCGTAGCGGCCTGGGTAGTCGTAGACCTCGCTCAACCCGTGGGTGTGCTGGCCGGGGCCCAGGGACTTTCCGGTCAGGTCCGCCTTGGGCGTGGTGAAGTTGTATTCGCGATACACGTAGGCGCCGGGCTGTATCCGGGCGTCGGCCGACCAGTCCCAGATATGGTCGTCGGCGGCGCGCCAGTCCGTCTGGTCGTACTGGTAAGGGATGGCCTGGCCGGCGGACGTATGGCTGTTCGGGTCATCGGCGAACGTCACGGTATGGGCGCCGTCCTTGTGCGCAACGTAGTAGTAGATCCCATACTGCTCCATCAGCCGCGTCACGAAGTCCAGCGTGGTCTCGCGATACTGCACGCAATAGTCCAGGACGATGTCGCCCGCCGAGTTCTGGCGCTTATCCGCGAAATCCGTGAACCCGCCGTCGCGGAAAAGCTCCGTCATGATGGTCCAGGGCGACTTGCTGCTGAAGATCCGGCAGTCCTGCTTGTGCGACAGCAGCCAGATCCAGGGCCGCAGCTCCAGCCGGTAGCGATAGCCGCCGCCGGTCAGGCCGCGGTAGCTGATGCGGGACACGATGCCGTTGAAATACCGGTCGGCCTTTTTCGGGTAGGTCAGGGTGACGGTGGCCGAGCTGCCGAGGATGGCGTGCAGGTCGCCCTTCGGCTTGTCGCTGCTGACGTCCAGGGTGATCGTGAACGGCCGCCCCAGCTCCTCCGTCGCCTCCATGGCGTCTAGGGTGAAGTCCAGCCCGGTATCGGGCGTGATCGCCAGCTTGACGAAGGTGTTCGTGTTGGAACTGCTATCGGACATCGCGCGTCACCCCCGGATGGCCCAGCACTCGATCTCCAGGCCCGGGATATCGCCGGTCACGTGGATGGCGATACCGCCGGAGCGGGACAGCGCGGCCCAGTACGGGCCGCTGCGGTCCAGCTCGAAGTAGGTGGTGCCGGCGTAGTAGGGGAGCTGCCGGGGTGCGACCGGCAGGGCACGCACCGCGATGCCGGGCAGGGCGACGTTGATCAATTCGCGAATATTTTCGACCGGGCCGATCTTGACCTGGTTGGGGAAGCCGCGCCGCAGCGTCTCGCCCGGCACCTGCGCCTTCACGGCCAGCACCCAGGTCGCGTCCGTCGTCAGGCTGCGGTCCAGGATGGGGCCGACGCGTATGCCGAACTTGCGCTCCTGCAACGCGATCGCCACCGCCGTCTGCTCCAGCACGGCAGACAGCGCTTGGCGGAGCGCGGCCATGACGGGGCGGAACGTGGCATGCAGGTCGTCGTGCCGGTAGGGGGGGAACACGGGAGGGCGCTTGCGGCTTTCCGTGAACGTCGCCAGCTCCCCGGCCAGGCTGACGGCGGTGCTATAGAAGCGTTCGGGGTGCAGTTGCGCGACCGTGGCCGACAGGTGGGTCAGCAGCGGTTCGTAGCGGTTGCAGAGCTGCAGCAGCAGGAAGTCGGCGATCTCCGCCGCGCCCCGCGTCGCGGTTTCGGACACGCGGCCCGCCAGCGCCTCCGCCCTGTGGTGCAGCAGGCCCTCGATCTGGCTGATGAACCCGGCCAGCACGCCCGATGCGTCCGAGCACAGCACAGGCGGGATGAAGCTCTCGTCCAGCACCACGCTGCGGTCGGCCCGCACCTCGATGACGCGCGCCAGGCCCAGCGACGCAAAGCCGGCTCGCGCCTCCCCTTCCAGGGCGTAGCGCAGCCGCAGCTTGCCGACCGGCAGCGTTGCGGAAGAGCCATAGCCGGCGTTGCTATCCGCCGCCTCGTGCTCGGCCGTGACGAAGCGGGCGACGGTCTCGGTATGCTCCGGCCCTGCCGCTTCCACGGCGCCAGACTGGCGGGTGGGGAGCATGAGGTAGACCGTGCTGTTGCGTATGGCCTCCGGCAAGTCGATGGCACGCGGGTGGTCGTCCTGATCGGGGACCGAGAAGGGCGTGCCGTCGGGCAGGATGCCAGCGGCGCTGCGCACGGCGAACTTGCCCAGCGTCAGCAGGTCCTTGTCCAGCTCAAGCTGCGTCAGCCCCCATGCGAAGGGCCGCAACGGACCGGTGGATGCGCGTACCAGCCGGTCGAAGTAGCGGTCCTGTTGCTGGAGATGCTGGGGTTGGAGGAACAGGCCCTCGCCCCAGACGATCCGGTTTTCCCAACCCATCTAGCGGTCCGCCTCCCCAAAGCCTGCTGTTTGCGTCCATCGTGGAGAGATTATAGCGTCATACCGGCCCAGCGGGGAGGAAGCTTTGGCGGTAGTGATGCTTGCGGAAAGCGACGGCCAGGTCTGGGTGATCGAGGGCGACGAGCACTTGGGCGCGCTGCTGGTGAACGAGCTGCCGGACGGCGTCACAGTCGAGATAATGGCGTGCGTGACGCGGGCGGCGGTGTTCGCGCTGTGGCGGGAGCGCTCCGCGGAGGCAACCGACGGCGCGCAGCCCTGGCTCATCAACCCGATCATCGCGGACCGCATCCGCCGCTCCTTGGGCGTGCTGGCGCGTGCCGTCATCTTCACGCCATGGTCCGCTATGCTGGACGCCGCTGCCACTGCGGAGCTGATGGACGCCGCGTCCTGGCTGGCGGCGAACCCGGCCGGGCGGCTGGTACTGCGCCAGTTCGCGTCGATGGAGCCGATGCCGGGGCTGGCGGACCTGCAACGGCTGCGCTGCCAGCTTGCGCTTGGCGCCCTGGGCCGCGCCGGCGCTGACCCGGCCCGCATGGGGGAGGACATGGCCGTGGCGGCCGCGGACGCGGATGCGGACCGGCTGGTGATCATGACGGAGCTGCCGGCCACCCTTGCCAGCGCCTAGAGCGAGGCCAGTAGGGCGTCGAGATCCACCTCGGTCTCCCCCTCGGCAGCCGGCGGTGGTTCGGCGCTGAGCGTTGCGAGAAGTGCGTCAAGGTCGATGTCGCCGTTGTCCGACCCCGTCCCCGCCGGCGCGTCGTCGCCCAAGCCCGCGAGCAACGTATCCAGGTCCACGCTATCCCCGGCCGCATCCATGGCCGAGGTTTCCGTGTCCGAGGTTTCCGTGTCCGGGGTTTCCGTGTCTGAGGTTTCCCTGTCTGGGGTTTTCGTGGCCGACGGCACCTGGGGAGGGGGAGCGGGGACAGGCACCCTGGGGTCAAAGGGCGCCCAAGGCCCGGCAAGGACCGGCCCGGCGACCGACGCGGTGCCCGCCAGGCGTATCTCCGGCCGGCCGCGCCGGCTGACGACCGGCATCACGTTGTAGGATCCGGCGCGGACGGTCTGGCGCTCCGACCACAGGCGCTCGGTGCAGGGCAGCGCC
>JANONC010000427.1:0-1727 GCA_031420655.1 Rhodospirillales bacterium
GCACTGCAAGACCCCCTCACCCCGGCCCTCTCCCAGGGGAGAGGGAGCAGCAAGCCGTTGCCGCCGTCCCGCTCTTGCGGGATACAGAGGGCATGGACGCCCCGCACGACCCCGCCACCTACGACTTCGCCCAATCCGAGCCGCACTGGCAGCGCGCCTGGGACGCCGCTGGCTGCTTCCGCGCCGCGGACGTGCCCACCGGCGACAAGCCCAAGTACTACGTGCTGGAGATGTTTCCCTACCCCAGCGGCAAGGTCCACATGGGCCACGTCCGCAACTACACCCTCGGCGACGTCGTCGCCCGCTACAAGCGCGCCCGCGGCTACGACGTGCTGCACCCCATGGGCTGGGACGCCTTCGGCCTGCCCGCCGAGAACGCCGCCCGCGACCGCGGCGTCCACCCCGCCGAGTGGACCTACGCCAACATCGCCGCCATGCGCGCCGAGCTGCAGCGCATGGGCCTATCCCTCGACTGGTCGCGGGAGTTCGCCACCTGCGACCCCGCCTACTACGGCCAGCAGCAGCGCCTGTTCCTGCACCTGATGGCCGCGGGCCTGGCCGAGCGCAAGCTGAGCTGGGTCAACTGGGACCCGGTGGACGGCACGGTGCTGGCCAACGAGCAGGTGATAGACGGACGCGGCTGGCGCAGCGGCGCCCTTGTGGAAAAGAAGCAGCTCAGCCAATGGTTCCTGCGCATCACCCGCTTCGCGCCGGAGCTGCTGGCCGCGCTGGACGGCCTGGACGGCTGGCCGGAGCGCGTGCGCGTCATGCAGGACCGCTGGATCGGCCGCAGCGAGGGCGCCCGCGTCCGCTTCCCGCTGGCCGCCGCCGGGGACCAAACGGGGGACGGCCAGGCGGGGGACGGCCAAACGGAGGGCGGCCAGACAGGCATCGAGGTCTTCACCACCCGCCCCGACACCTTGTTCGGCATGTCGTTCATCGCCCTGGCACCCGAGCACCCCGTCTCCGCCCACGCCGCAGCGCACGACCCGGCCGCCGCCGCCTTCGTGGCGCAGTGCCGCAACCTCGGCACCAGCGAGGCCGCCATCGAGACGGCGGAGAAGCTCGGCTACGACACCGGCCTGCGCGTCACCCATCCCTTCCTGCCCGGCGTCACATTCCCGGTATGGATCGCCAACTTCGTGCTCATGGAATACGGCACCGGCGCCATCTTCGGCTGCCCGGCCGGCGACCAGCGCGACCTGGACTTCGCCCGCAAGTACGGCCTGGCCACGCCCGCCGTCGTGCTGCCGCCGGGGGAGGACGCCGCGTCGTTCACCGTCGGCGCCGAGTCGTACACCGGGCCGGGCGCCATCATCCACTCGGGTTTCCTGGACGGCATGGACACGGACACGGCCCGGCGCGCCGCCATTGATGCGCTGGAGCGGGCTGGCGCCGGGGAGGGCGTCGTCAATTGGCGGCTGCGCGACTGGGGCATCAGCCGCCAGCGCTACTGGGGCTGCCCGATCCCCGTCATCCACTGCGACGCCTGCGGCCCGGTCCCGGTGCCCGACGCCGACCTGCCGGTGCGCCTGCCGAACGATGTGACGTTCGATAAGCCCGGCAACCCCCTGGACCACCATCCCACCTGGAAGCACGTCCCCTTCCCGTCGTGCGGCGCCCCGGCCAGGCGCGAGACCGACACCTTCGACACCTTCGTGGACAGCAGCTGGTACTTCGCCAGCTTCTGCGCCCCGCAGTCCGCCACGCCCCTCCAGCGGGACGCC
>JANONC010000428.1:0-4692 GCA_031420655.1 Rhodospirillales bacterium
GCTGGACGCCGCCATCGCCATCAGCAGCCACAAGCCCGCGGCGTGCCTGATCCTGCAACGCCCCATGCTGGCGGCCGCCATGCAACCGGGTCGCGACATCGACTTCGCCGAGGCCGAGGCTGCCGCCGTGCCGCACCCGCCGGTGCCGGTCCTGGCGACGGACCCGATCTACATCCTATATACCTCCGGGACGACCGGGAAGCCCAAGGGCGTCGTGCGGGACACCGGCGGCTATGCCGTGGCGCTGCACCACTCCATGCGGATGATCTACGGCGTGGGTGCGGGCGACGTTTATTGGTGCGCCAGCGACGTGGGCTGGGTCGTGGGGCACAGCTACATCGTCTATGCCCCGCTGCTCGCGGGCTGCACGACCGTTTTGTACGAGGGCAAGCCAGTGGGCACGCCGGATGCCGGGGCGTTCTGGCGGGTATGCGCGGACCACGGCGTGCGCGTGCTGTTCACCGCGCCCACCGCGTTGCGCGCCATCCGCCAGCAGGACCCGGACGGCGCGCTCATGGCCCGGCACGACCTGTCCCGCCTGGACGCCCTGTTCCTGGCCGGCGAGCGCTGCGACCCGCCGACCGCAATCTGGATCGCTGGCAAGCTGGGCCGCCCCGTGGTGGACCACTGGTGGCAGACCGAGACGGGATGGCCGATCACTGCAGGGTTCCGCGGCCTGGGCCTGTTCCCCTTCAAGCCCGGTGCCGGTGGGCGGGCCTGCCCCGGCTACGACGTGCAGGCGCTGGACGACGCCGGCGCGCCCATGCCGCGCGGCACCGTGGGCAACCTGGCCATCCGCCTGCCGCTGCCGCCAGGCTGCGCGCCGACACTGTGGCAGAACGCGGCGGGCTACCGGGCCGCCTACCTCGACGACTTCCCGGGCTGGTACCGCACCGGAGACGCCGGGCAGGTGGATGCGGATGGCGACGTGTGGGTGATGGGCCGCACGGACGACATCATCAACGTCGCCGGGCACCGCCTGAGCACCGGCGCGATGGAGGAGGTGCTGGCCGCCCACCCCGACGTGGCCGAGTGCGCCGTGGTAGGCGCAGCCGACGCGCTAAAGGGTCAGGTGCCGCTGGGCCTTGTGGTGCTGAAGGCTGGCGCAAACCGCGACCCGGCAGAGGTCGCCCGCGAACTGGTCGCCCTGGTGCGCGACCGGATCGGCCCCGTGGCGGCCTTCAAGGACGCCCGCGTCGTGGCGCGGCTGCCCAAGACGCGGTCGGGCAAGATCCTGCGCGCCTCCATCCGCCGCCTGGCAGATGGCGAGGCCGCGGCGCCCCCGCCGACGATAGACGACCCGGCGATCCTGGACGAGATCAAGGCGGTGCTGGGACGGTAGGGCCGCGCTGGCTGCGTTAAGGCTGGCTGCGTTAAGATAGAAAGCGCCGTCCATCTTCCTACCGATTTGCGCCAGCCTGTAGTCAGACAAAGCCCTTATCAGCTCCGACATTTCTGGCAGTTGAAACCCTGCGGACGGGCGAAACCCTGCGGACGGGCAATCTTTATACCCCGTTTATGCAGCCAGCCCCGAACCGTGATCGCGGCTTTACGCACCCCGGTCCATGTTCCCGCCGTAACATCCAGGGTTCCTACATGCTCGACCTCCTCGTCGCCGTGCTCGGCACCGGCGGCATCCTGCTCATGGCGGCCTATGCCGCGCTGTGCGACCGGATCTAGCGCGATGCTCGACCTGATCCTGGGCGGGGCCGTGTCCGCGGGCCTGCTGATTTACCTTATCTGGGCGCTCGTGCGTCCCGAAGACTTCTAGGGGCGCCGCATGACATTGCTGGGTTGGGCGCAGATCGCGCTCGTGCTGACGCTCGTGTTCCTCTGCGCCGTGCCACTGGGCCGTTACATGGCCGCTGTGGTGCAGGGGGAGCGCACCTTCCTGTCCCCCGTGCTGGGACCGGTCGAGCGGGGCTTCTACGGACTGGCCGGGGTCAACCCGGCGGCCGGCATGGGCTGGAAGACCTACGCCTTCGCGCTGGTCATGCTACAGGCCGTCCACTTCCTGATCCTGTACTTGATGCTGCGCTACCAGGACCTGCTGCCGTTCAACCCGGCCGGGCAGTCCGGCGTGGCGCCGCAGCTTGCGTTCAACACCGCCATTTCGTTCGTCACCAACACCAACTGGCAGGCTTATGGCGGTGAGACCACGCTGTCCTACGGCACGCAGATGTGGGGCCTGACGGTCCACAACTTCCTGTCGGCGGCCACCGGCATCGCCGCGGCCTCCATGGTGTCCCGCGCCTTCGTGGCCGGCGGCGTCAAGGAGCTTGGCAACTTCTGGGCCGACCTGACGCGCATCACGCTCTATGTGCTGCTGCCCATCGTGCTGATTTACACGCTGTTCCTGATCGTCTCCGGCGTGCCGCAGACCCTCGGTGCCTACGTGGACGCCACCACGCTGGAGGGTGCCAAGCAGACCATCGCCCTTGGTCCCGTCGCCTTCCAGGAGGCGATCAAGATGCTGGGCACCAACGGCGGCGGCTTCTTCAACGCCAACTCCGCCCACCCGTTTGAGAACCCGACGGCGCTGACCAACGTGGTCGAGACCTGGTCGGAGATCGTGATCCCCTTCGGCATGGCGGTCATGTTCGGCACCATCGTCAAGGACCGCCGCCAGGGCTTCGCGCTGTTCTGGGTCATGGCCATCCTCATGGTGACGGCCGTGGTGCTCTGCTACGCGGCCGAGGGGTCGGGTAACCCGGTGCTGACCGCGCTCGGTGTGGACCCCAGCATGGGCAACATGGAGGGCAAGGAGGTCCGCTTCGGCACCGCCATGTCGTCCCTGTTCGCGGTGACGACGACGGCCACCTCCGACGGCGCCGTGATCGCCATGCACGACAGCTTTACGCCGCTGGGCGGCATGATCCCGATGTTCCTGATCCAGTTGGGCGAGGTGGTGCCCGGCGGCGTCGGGTCGGGCCTGTATGGCATCCTGGTCTTTGCGCTGCTGGCGGTGTTCGTCGCCGGGCTGATGGTGGGGCGCACGCCGGAGTACCTAGGCAAGAAGGTGCAGGCGCGGGAGGTGAAGCTGGCCATGCTGGCGGTGTTGATCCTGCCGCTGTGCATCCTGTCCGGCACCGCCTACAGCTTGGTGACGGCCAGCGGCAACGCGTCGCTATCCAACGCCGGGCCGCATGGGTTGAGCGAGATGCTGTATGCCTGGACCAGCGCCACCGGCAACAACGGCAGCGCCTTCGGCGGGCTGTCGGCAGATACGCCTCTGCTGGATTACGGGCTGGGCATCGCGATGCTGCTGGGGCGCTTCGCGTTCCTGGTGCCGGTGCTGGCCATCGCCGGGTCCTTGGCGGCGAAGCCGAAGCTGCCGGAGGGTGCGGGCACCTTCCCGACGCACGGGCCGCTGTTCATCGGCCTCCTGATCGGCGTGATCCTGATCCTGGGCGGATTGCAGTTCCTGCCGGCCCTGTCGCTTGGGCCTCTGGCCGAACACTTCGCCATGCTCGCCGGCAAGACGTTCTAGGCGCCCCTGCCGACAGTCCGTCACCACGAGCCACCGCCCAAACGGCCCGCCACCACGGGCCGCCCCTCCCACCCGTCATTGCGAGCCGCTTGCGGCGTGGCAATCCACGGGCCGCCAGCGCCACGGCCGGCCCTGCGAGACCCCTGGATTGCCGCGTCGCTGCGCTCCTCGCAATGACGGAGGTTCATGCCCCCGCCCTTCACGTTCCTGTCCCCAAGTAGGACCCCATCATGGCCCAAGCCACTCCGGCACCCGCCGACACCATCGCCCTGTTCGACGGCGCCATCATCGCCCGGGCGTCCCGCGACGCCTTCGTCAAGCTCAACCCGCTGCAACTGATCCGCAACCCCGTGATCTTCGTCACCGAGGTCGTGGCGGTGCTGGTGACGGTGCTTGCGGTGCGGAACCTGGCGACGGGGGTGTCGTCGTCCTTCCCCTTCAGCATCGCCGTCTGGCTGTGGCTGACGGTGCTATTCGCCACCTTCGCCGAGGCCGTGGCGGAGGGCCGCGGACGCGCCCGTGCCGAGAGCCTGCGCCGCGCCCGCAGCGACCTGATGGCAAAGGTCATCCCCTCGCAAGCCGAGCGGTCGCGCGTCACCCAGACCCCGGCATCCGCCCTGCGCAAGGGCACGCTGGTCCTGGTGGAGACCGGCGACCTGATCCCGAGCGATGGCGAGATCATCGAGGGTGTCGCAAGCGTCAACGAAAGCGCCGTCACCGGTGAGAGCGCGCCGGTGATCCGCGAGGCCGGCGGCGACCGCAGCGCCGTCACCGGCGGCACGCAGGTGGTGTCGGACTCGCTGGTCATCCGCATCACCGCCGACCCCGGCAGCACCTTCATTGACCGCATGATCGGCCTGGTCGAGGGCGCGGAACGCCGGAAGACGCCGAACGAGATCGCGCTCGACATCCTGCTGGCGGGCCTGACCATCATATTCCTGATCGCGGTCGTGACCCTGGTCGGCTTGGCCAAGTATTCCGGCACCGACCTGGGCGTGCCCGTGCTGGCCGCCCTGCTGGTCACGCTGATCCCCACCACCATCGGCGGGCTGCTGAGCGCCATCGGCATCGCTGGCATGGACCGGCTGATCCGCTTCAACGTGGTGGCGACCAGTGGTCGCGCGGTGGAGGCGGCGGGCGACGTGGACACGCTGCTGCTGGACAAGACCGGCACGATCACGTTCGGCAACCGCATGTGCGCC
>JANONC010000429.1:0-2084 GCA_031420655.1 Rhodospirillales bacterium
GTGTTGGAACCGGCGTGGGTGTTGGCACCGGCGTGGGTGTTGGCACCGGCGTGGGTGTTGGCACCGGCGTGGGTGTTGGCGCTGGCGTGGGTGTTGGCACCGGCGTGGAGACCGGTTCCGGGGCTGCGGTCAGTATTTGCGACACATAGACCGGCTGCTCCAGCGCCGCGGTCGCTGCGACACTCACCTGAGCGGGTGCGTCAGCCGGCACGCCAGTACTGGCCGGGGCCGTCGGCATCGGCGCGGCATACATGAGCCACAAGTCAAGCAACGCCGCCAAGAGCGGCGAGGGCGTGGCCACGCTGCTCACAAGGGTCTCACCACTGCCCGACGCAGGATCGACTAGCATTGTACTCCACACCCAGCTTAGGCCAGCGATAACCTGATCTTACCGAGTCCTCAATAGCTGATGATCTGATCACGTTCCGTTAAAAAGTGTTGGACCAGGTTATAAAGGCTCTACGGCAGATACCGTGACGCTAAATGGTGCTCGAACGCGGCCGGGTCGAGCGGACCGCCCGTCGCCTGTGTCAACAACGCCTCGAACCCCATCAGGCTACCCTGCGCATGTACATGACGCCGTAGCCAGCCAAGCAACGGAGCAAGGTTACCCTCCGCCAGCGCGTCGCCGATGGTGGGTTCGGCGACCCGCGCCGCCTGCATCAGTTGCGCCGCCGCCATGGCACCCAGAGTGTAACTCGGAAAATAGCCGAACGCGCCGTCATACCAGTGGATATCCTGCAGGCAGCCCTCACGATCGTTGGCCGGGCGTACGCCCAGCAGGTCGTGCAGCCCGTCGTTCCACGCGCCGGGCAGATCGGCCACGACCAAGTCGCCTGCGATGAGCGCTTGCTCCAGCTGGAAGCGCAGGATCACGTGGGCCGGGTAGGTCATCTCGTCCGCATCCACCCGGATCAGGCTGCGGTCCACCCTGCGCCACAGCCGGGCGAGGTTGGCGCAAGCATAGTCCGCCGGTGCACCGCCAAACGCCGCATGCATCTGTGTGCCGAGCCAGCCGAGGTAGGCGTCTCCGCGGCAGGCTTGCATCTCCATGATCAACGATTGGCTTTCGTGCACGGCCATGCCGGCCGCCTCACCCACTGGCTGCCGGGCATAGCTGGCGGGTAGGCCACGCTCATAAAGTGCATGCCCGGTTTCGTGCAGCACGCCCATGATCGCCTGGCCCGGATCGGAGGGGTCATAGCGCGTGGTGATGCGGATATCGGTCGGCGTGCCGCCGCAGAACGGGTGCGTGGACTGATCCAGCCGCGCATGCGCCGGCTCCAGCCCGGCACGTTCCGTCAAATGGCGGCACAGGGCCTCCTGCCGGGCAGGCGCGAAGTCCCCGGTGAGCGGCCGGGGCGCGGGCTGCCGTGCCTGATGCTCGAGCGCGGCGGGCAGTGCGGTCGTGAGCCAGGTGGCATAACGGGTGAATACCGGATTGACGGCGGCCGCCGTGACGCCGGGCTGAAAGCCATCCATCAGCGCGTCATAAGGTGAAAGGCCCAGTGCGGGCGCCAGCGCCTGCGCAGTATGTTGCGCTAGGCCCACGACCTCCGCCAGTGCCGGGCGCACGGCCGCGAAATCCGCTTCGGCCCGCGCCACCCGCCAAATCTTTTCGCAAGACGAGTTCGCCCGCTCGCACGCCTCCACCAGCGCGGGCGGCAACGCTGTTGCGCGAGTGTGAGCGTGGCGCATAAGGGCGAGGTTCGCCGCCTCCCACGGGGCCGTGGTGGCGGCGTCGTGCAGGTCTGCCGCAACCGCCGGGTCGGTCAACATGGCGTGGCCCGTCGCGGCGAGCACGGCGAGCTGATCGCCCCGCGCCGCTCCGCCGCCCGCCGGCATCATGGCGGCTGCGTCCCAGCCCAGCACCGATGCGGCTTCGCCCAGCGTCGCGATACGGGCAAAGCGGTCGTGCAGGCGGGTATAGGCGGTCATGCGGGATCCTGATGGCGGAGGGTGTTGCGGGCGTACACGCCAAACACTGCCAGCGCACTGAATGCGAAGGCGAACCAGGTAATGGCGTACGTGAAGTGGTTATTGACCGGGCGGGGCAACTCCGTCGCCGGCGCCGGAAACACGCC
>JANONC010000430.1:0-4357 GCA_031420655.1 Rhodospirillales bacterium
TCATACGGGAACAGGAATTCCACGGCCTTGAACCCGGCCTGGGCCGCCGCTTGAAAGCGGTCCAGAAACGGCAGCTCGGTAAACAGCATCGTTACGTTAGCAGCAAAACGCGGCATCATGTTCTCCTAGCGGACCGGGGCCAGAACTTTGGCGGGTAGCGGCTCCGTGTTGCCCATATCCCGCATTTTACGCAACGACAGCGATGGGTTGGGACAGATGATATCCTGGAACTTGTTCACGCTGGCGACCTCGGTACGGCGTGTAGGCCTTCGTGACAGGGGCCGCGTTCCTCCAGACCCGCAACCTGGTGGTTGCCGCCCGTCCGCACATGCGCCACTTGACGGAGAAATATGAGGAAACCGTAAATCTGGCCATCGAGGATGAGGAGGAGGCGTTCCACCTCGCTCCGGCCGAATGCCGCCAGATGATGCGCGCCTTCGCCCGGCCCGGCGGGCGCGCATTCCGGACGAGAGTATCCCGCTGCTGGGCCGGCTGGTGCATAACCGGACGGACCCGGTCAAGGCGTAACTGAGCGGTGTGTTGCCGGACTGGCGGAGGTAGCCCTATTTCGGCGGCATGCGGAATGCGCCGTCCAGTCGGATCGTCTCGCCGTTCAGCATCTGGTTGGCGATGATGGCCAGCGCCAGTTGCGCATATTCCTCCGGACGGCCCAGGCGCGGGGGGAAGGGAATGGCGGCACCCAGGCTCTCCTGCACCGGGGCGGGCAGGCCGGACATCATGGGCGTGCCGAAAATACCCGGTGCGATGCAGCAGACGCGAATGCCGAACTGCGCCAGTTCCCGGGCGGCCGGCAAGGTCAGGCCCACGACTCCGGCCTTGGAGGCCGCGTAGGCGGCCTGGCCGATCTGGCCGTCCTGGGCCGCGATGCTGGCGGTCGTGATGATCACCCCACGCTCCCCACCTTCCAGCGGCGGCAGTGTCGATGCCCCTGCGGCCATCAAACGCATCATGTTGAAGGTGCCGACCAGATTGACCTGCACAACGCGGGCAAAACCATCGAGCGGCGCCGGGCCCTCCCGCCCCACGATCCGGGCGCCTGCGACAATGCCGGCACAATGTACCAGGATCCGGGCCGGGCCATGGGCGGCAGCCGCCTGCGCCATGGCCGATTCGGCGCTGGCGGCGTCGGCTACATCGCACGCGATTGCTAGGATGCCGGGTTCCGTCGTTCCGGGCTTGAGGTCCAGCGCCGCCACCCGCGCGCCGGCGCTGGCCAAGGCACGGGCTGTGGCGAGCCCCAAACCAGACGCACCGCCGGTGACGATCGCCGCAATGCCGTTCAGGTCCATGATCGTCTCCGTGATTACAGTAAGCCTAGCGCCGTCAGCTCCTGCCGCAACCCGGGTGGCAGGCCCAGCGCGTCCAAGCCGTCCACCAGGTCATCGGGCGCGCCGGCCGGTTCCAGGTAGCGCCAACCCTGGAAGGCGCGCACCGGGCGCGGCGCAACCAGCACCAGCACCGGGTCGAGCCGAAGCGCGCAGCAGGCACTGCCGTCCGGCCAATTGTCTGGCTCCACCGCCGTTACGCGCTGCCGCACCGTCATCTGCCCGGCGATGACCCAGTACAGGCTGCCGCCCGCCACCAGCTCGGCCGCGCGACGGGGCATGTGGCGGGTGCGGTGAAACGGCGGATCGCCCCGCGTGCTGTACAGGGCGGCAAGATGCGCCACGTCCCGCACGCCCACGCAAAGTTTGCTGAGGTGGATCAAGGCGCCGCCTCCTTGTACGGGAACCGGCACCAGGGCGCGGCGACGCAACGCCAGCACTCCGGCCGGCGCGCTTTGCAGACATACCGGCCGTGCAGCAGGATCCAGTGATGTGCGTCGCGCAACGCTGTGGCCGGGATGCGGCGGACCAGCGCATCCTCGACCTTGCGGACGTCAGCCCCGGGAGCCAAGCCGGTGCGGTTGCTGACGCGAAAGACGTGGGTGTCCACGGCCATGGTGGCGTGGCCAAAAGCGATGTTCAGCACGACGCTGGCGGTTTTGCGTCCCACGCCGGGTAGCGCCTCCAGCGCGTCGCGGTCGGACGGCACCTCGCCGCCGTGGCGCTCCAGCAGCAACGACGCCAGGGCCACGGCATTGCGGGCCTTGCCCTGCCAGAGGCCGATCCGGCGGATGTGAGAACCAACGCCCTCCACCCCGAGCGCCACGATCGCAGCCGGGTCCGGCGCCACGGCGAACAGCGTACGGGTGGCGCGGTTGACGGCGACGTCCGTCGTCTGGGCGGACAGGGCCACGGCCAGCAGCAGGGTGAAGGGCGAGGTGTACTCCAGCTCCGTCACCGGGTCCGGATAGGCGCTGGCCAACGCAGCAAGGAACGGCACCACATTGGCACGGGTCATGGGCAGTGTTTTGCGGCGACGGGCTGGGAGCACGCACTGCTTGTAACAGGGCGGGCTGACAAGCGGGAACCCCGTGCTATGTCTCGTCCATGAAAACCGGTCCCGCCGCGCCGCCCGTGTGGGAGGCGGTTATTATTCCGCACCGCAGCCTAGGCCCCCGTGGCCTGCGCTGGGTGATGGGGTTGCTATGCGGGTTAAGCGCCCTGATTTCCGCCGGGCTGTATTGGGCTGGGGCGTGGCCCGTTATTGGCTTCAACGGGCTAGAAATCGGCCTGGCCGTGTGGCTGCTTCGCACCAATGCGCGGCGGGCCGGCACGACGGAGATGCTGCTGCTATCGCCCGATGGCCTGCGCATCGTCCGCACCACACCGGCCGGGCACCGGACGGAGCGGGTGCTCAAACCCGGCTGGCTTCGCTGCACGATCGAGCAGCGGGCCGGCACACCTGTATTGTGGCTGGTCGACCGAGGCTTTCGCATGGAAGTCGGGGCCGAGCTGGCTGAGGGAGAGAAGCGCGACCTCGCTTCGGCACTGGAGCGGGCGTTGAGCGGGCTGCAGGCGCCGCGGTTCGACAATCCGCAATTGAGGTAATCGTTGCCCGCGATGGCTCGCATCAGCTAGCGTCGGCTCATGATGCGGGTCGCGCTATTTCTGTTGGCCATGTCACCCGCCTGGGCGCAGGAGGGGCCGGGCTGGGCGGTGATGTCGCAACAAAACCAGCTTGGCCTTCTGGAGTATTGCCAGGCACTGGGCCACGTGTCGGCCGGTGTGGTGCAGCGGCAGCGCCGGGTTTTGGCCACGTCCGGTAGTGCGCAGGAGAGGGCGGGGCAGGCGGGCGTGATCGCCTACCTCACCCCGCAGTCCACCCTTGCCGAAGCAGCCGCCGCGTCCGGCACCACCGTCGCGTATCGGTGCGTGTTGATGAGTTACCAGGTGACAGAGGAAGAGTAACGACGGACGGGGAGCCGGCTACACCCGCTGCGTTTGCGCTACGCAGACCATGTTGCGGCCCGCATGCTTGGCTTGGTAGAGCGCCGTATCTGCCGCTTCCACATACTCGGCCGGGCCATCATCTTCGCGGGGCGGGTTGATCGTGACCACGCCGATGCTGACCGTCAGAAAGCCCCGCGGGCTGGCGCTATGGGCAATCACCATCAATTCGATCGCCGTACGGACTTGCTCGGCCACCCGCAGCGCACCCGCCCCGTCCGCACCCGGCAGCACGCAGGCAAACTCTTCGCCACCATAGCGGCCCAGCAGGTCACCCGAGCGCCGGAGTTGGGCTTCGATCTTGGCAGCAACCATCCGCAGGCAGGCGTCGCCCGCCGGATGGCCATAGGTGTCGTTATACGACTTGAAGCAGTCGATATCGATCATGAGTATGCTGACCGGCTCGGCCAGACGCTGTGCCCGGCGGAACTCGACTCCCAGCATTTCGTCGAACCGGCGACGGTTGGCGATGCCGGTCAGCGGATCCTGCAGTGCCTGCACGCGCAACAGCCGGTTGGCGGCCTCTAGCTTTTCCTCCATCGCGCGGCGCTCGGTCACGTCGCGGGTGGTGACGACGAAGCCTTCGTTACCCGGCAGCCGCCGCCCGGCGGATTCAAGCCACAGGATGCGCCCATCTTTGTGGGTCGCGCGATACTGCGCCCGCTCCGTCGTGTTTGGACTGTTGATGAATGCGTCGAGCAGGCCAGCCATGGCGGCCAGATCGGCGGGGTGGATGTTACTGGTGCCGTGCTGGCCCAGCAGCTCTTCCGGCTCCCGCCCCAGCATCTCCCGGCATGCTGGCGAGACATACATGCGAATGAGCTGCGGGCTGATCAGGGTGATCATGTCCGTCGCATTCTCGGCCAGCAGGCGATGGTGCTCTTCGCTGATGGCAACGGCCTGTTGCATGTGGGCAAGCTCGGCCCCGCGGTCCCGGAGGCGATGGGCCATGTCGGCAAATGCGTCCGCCAGCGTCCGCAGCTCGAGCGCGGCGCCGGGCAAGG
>JANONC010000431.1:0-1558 GCA_031420655.1 Rhodospirillales bacterium
ACCAGCGCGACCTCCGCCGGGTAGCCCGGCGCCGCCGCGGCCGCCAGCAGCGCCGCCATGTTGCTGCCCCGCCCGCTGATGAGGACGGCGACCTTCAGCTAGGCGGGGGCGATCAAGCCAGCCAGCCCTCCGGCACGGCGATGCGTGCGGCGGCCGGGCCGTCCTCGGCCTCGATGGTGCCGATGCAGTGGACCTCCTCCCCATGCTCCCGCAGCAGCGCCGCCGCGGCATCCGGGTCGGAGACGGCGAGAACCATGCCGATGCCGCAGTTGAACACCCGCAGCATCTCGTCAGGTGTCACGCCGCCAACGCCTGCCAGCCAGCGGAACACCGGCGGCAGCGGCCAGGCGCCTGCGTCCAGCACGGCGCGCAGCCCGTCCGGCAGCACGCGCGGCACGTTGCCGGGCAGGCCGCCGCCGGTGACATGCGCGGCCGCCCGCAGCAGCCCGGCCCGGTGCAGGGCCAGCAGCGGCGCCACATAGATACGGGTGGGCACCATCAGCGCCTCCCCCAGCGACAGCCCCGGCGCGAACGGCGCGGATGCGTCCAGCGCCACGCCGGACAGCTCGACCAAGCGGCGCACGAGGGAGAACCCGTTGCTGTGGACCCCGCTGCTGGCCAGGCCGAGCAATGTGTCGCCGGCCTGCACGCCCGCCGGCAGCAGCGCCGACCTCTCCGCCGCGCCGACGCTGAACCCGGCCAGGTCGTAGTCGCCCTGGTGATACATGCCCGGCATCTCGGCCGTCTCCCCGCCCACCAGGGCGCACCCGGCCTGGCGGCAGCCCTCTGCGATGCCCGCGACGACGGATGCTGCCTGCGCCACGTCCAGGGCGCCCGTCGCGAAGTAGTCCAGGAAGAACAGCGGCTCCGCGCCCTGCACCACCAGGTCGTTGACGCACATGGCGACGAGGTCGATGCCCACCGTCGCATGCCGGCCGGTGTCGATGGCCAGGCGCAATTTCGTGCCCACGCCGTCCGTCGTGCTGACCAGCACGGGGTCGGTGAACCCGGCGGCCTTCAGGTCGAACAGTGCGCCGAAGCCACCCAGGCCGCCCATCACGCCGGACCGGGTGGTGGCGCGGGCCAGGGGTTTGATGCGGTCCACCAGGGCATCGCCAGCCTCAATATCGACACCTGCCTGGCGGTAGGTGATGCCTTGCGGCGGGTGGGTCATGCGGGTCCTCGTGGGCAGGCGGGCCGGGATGGGGTAGGGTCGGGCAATGCAGCGTCCGGAACAAGTCGGCGGACACAACCACAGCGGCCCCCTGACGGCAAATTGGGGCGGCGAGGTGCTGAACGTGCCCAATGCCATCACCTTCGGGCGGCTGTGCGCGGTGCCGGTGGCGGTGTGGTTCGTGCTGCAAGGACGGATGGGCTGGGCGCTGGTGCTGTTCGTGCTGGCGGGCGTGTCGGACGGGGTGGACGGCTGGCTGGCCCGGCGCCGCGGCGGCACCGTGCTGGGCGCGTGGATGGACCCGGCTGCCGACAAGGCGCTGCTGGTTGGCATGTTCGTCGCCCTGGCCTCGATGGGCCTGTTGCCAGCGTGGCTGGCGGTGTT
>JANONC010000432.1:0-16772 GCA_031420655.1 Rhodospirillales bacterium
CGAGGCACCTACCAGCGTCGCTGAACTGACCGTACGCCGCACCAGCGACAGCGCGCCTAGTGCGCCGGGCCGCACGCCGTACAGCGCCGCCACCTGCCGCACCAGGCGCAGGCCACGCCAGCCAACCAGCAGCACATCGAACGCCGGGGACGGCATGGCCGCGATTCCGGCCACCACTTGCAGCGCCGCCGCCCGGCCCTGCGCCTCCGCCTGGGCGCGCAGCATGGCACTCGGGCCGGCGCGCAGCAGGGCCAGCATCGCGTCCGGGTCGTTCATGGCCTGCAAGGCCGGTACCAGCGCTGCACCGCCGGGCGCGATGGCCGCCCATTCCAGCGCGCCCCGCGCCACCCGGTCCGGCTCGGCCGAGGCGAAATCCGCCCGCAGCGCGTCCACCCGGCGCAGCGTGCCCAGCGCCCGCAACTCCCGCCACACGCCTGCTCCACCCACGCCCACACCCAGTGCGGCCACGCCCAGCGAAGCCCAGCCCAGCACCGGGCCGCGGGCGAATTGGTCCACGATGAAATTAACGCCACTCAGGCCCATGAACCCAAATGCCAGAATGGCCGCGCCCCACAGCGCCGGACGTACGGCCCCCCGCGGCGGCGGCGGGTCGGCCAGCACCAGCTCGGCGACCGGCTCCAGCCGCGGCGCGGGAGTGGCTTCCAGCTCGAAACGCGGGAGGGGACGCTCGCTCACAGCACGTCCGCCAAAATGAAGGCTAGCAGTTCGTCCAGCGCAACCGATGGCACACCGCCGCGGCCCTGATCGGGGAGGCGCAGCGGTTCGAACACCGGCAGGTCCAGGAACGGGTGTTGCCAGAACGATGCGTCCGGCACGCGGTCCGGCACTTCGCCCGGATAGGACCGGCCTGGCGCAGCATCACCGATACGGCGACCGCGCACGGCGCTGACGGGGTGGCCGTCCAACTGCCAGACCACATCCTCGGTACAGCGCACTGCGGCGATAGCGAAGTGACCGGCTGGCACGTCCGCGCCCAACAGGGGTTCCGCCGGATCCCGCACCAGGTCACGCATGAGCGCCGCAAGGTTGCCGCGCTGGCGGCTAGCGACATGATCCGCCTTCGTCGCGGCATAGGCCACGCGCGTGATGGCCCGTGGCGGCCAGCGTCCTTGCCCCAGCGCAAGCAGGCTATCCAACCACGTCGCCCGCCACCGCAGCGCGCTGCTGACGGCGGCCAGCGCGGCCTGCGTGTCGCGAAACGCCGCCGCGCCGGCATGCAGCGCGGTCAGCAGATCTGCCAGCACGACGATACGGTCGAGGTTGCCGAACATCGGCTCGGCCAGGTCTTCACGCGCTGCTGCGACATACGCATCGTAGCGCTCGCTGAGCAGCGCAGTCAGATTACCAGTACCGGAATGGGGAAAGAACGCGACCCAGGGGGGCGCATCGCCCGGGGCCGGCATCAGAAAACGACCCGGCTGGAGCAGCGCCAAATGCTGCTCGTCCCGTAGCCGGGTCAGCATCGTGCGGTACAGCCCGTGCCCGGCCGCCACCAGCGCCTCATCGGCTGCCGCCCCGGCGGGTAGGCCGGCGCTGAACGCCAAAAAGTCCTGTGCGACAGCCGCCGCCGCTCCTCGCAGATTGTGCAGCCGGGCGAGCGTCGGCGTGGACCAATTTTGGAACGACATTTGCAGCAGCGGCAGGTCCATCAGCCACTCCCCGGGATAGTCAAGCAGCTCTACCCGCAGCCGGTGCGAGGGCAGCGACACGCCGAAACTCTCCCGCGGAATAACCAAGTCCAGCGCCATTAGACTGGCGGCGTTGGTGCGCGCGGGCCAGTCCGGCGGGTCTGCCGCCAGCGCCGCGCGATGCCGGGCCACGTCGAACCGCGGCAGCGCGCTGGCCCCGGCGGGCGCAATCGAGACGCCCACCCGGCCGGCCGGACCCAGCGCCGGTAACGCCGCCCGGCCCGCGCCCCACGCCAGCAGGTTCGCCGCGGCCGAGGTCAGGAATGCCGTCTTGCCCGCCCGCGCCAAACCAGTCACGCCGATGCGTAGCGTGTCGTCGACGACCAACCCCCGCGCGGCCTGTCCGGCGTAGCGCGCCAGCCGGGTAAGTTGCGGGATCAGCCCCGCTGCACCAGCTCGATCTTATAGCCGTCCGGGTCTTCCACGAACGCGATCACCGTCGTGCCGTGCTGCACTGGCCCCGCTTCCCGCGTGATCTTGGCCCCGCCCTTCTTCAGCGCGTCGCAGGCGGCGTACACATCCGGCATGCCGACCGCCAGGTGGCCGAAGGCGGTACCCAGTGCGTAGGGTTCGGCCTGGTCCCAGTTATACGTGAGTTCGATCACTGAACTGCTGCTTTCATCGCCGTAGCCCACGAAGGCCAGCGTATAACGGCCGCCGGGCACGTCCGTCCGGCGCAGTTCCTTCATGCCCATTAGCCCGGTGTAGAACTGAAGGCTGCGGTCCAGGTCACGCACGCGCAGCATGGTGTGCAAGAAGCGGCTCATGGGAAATCTCCGTCAATCAGGCCCAGCAGGAACAGCCCTGCCGCGTCGGCACCCGCGATGCAGGCAGCGCGATCTGTCATCAAGGTACCACCGGCTTGAAACGCAAGCCCCCGCAATCCGGCGGCGGCAGCGGCGGCGATGGTGGCCGGGCCGATGGCGGGCAGGTCGGTACGGCGGTCCTGGCCGGGTTTGACCAGCTTGACCAGCACCCCGCCCGGCCCCGGACGTGCGAGCCCGGCGGCGCGGGCCAGCATCGCGTCCGTGCCCTCGATCGCTTCCACCGCCAGCACGATCCCTTGCTGCACGACGGCACCCTGCCCTACATCGGCCGCCCCCAGCGCCCGCACCACGGCCACGCCCCGGGCGATGTCCTGCCTGGCGGCGGCGTCGGGCTGCAGCGTGCCCAGTACGCCCGCGGGAGCCAGGGCCTCGTTGAGGATTTCATGCGCGCCGATGACGGAAAAACCCTCTTCGCCCAGCACATGCACGATCGCCGACAGGAAGCCATCATCGCCACCAAACGCCGCGCGGCCGATGCGGGCTAAAATCCGGATCCCCACCGCATCGGGCCGCAGGTCGAGCAAAGAGGGTCGGTGCACTGGGCCGACGATCACCAGGTCGGTACATCCTGCCTGGCGAAGCACGGCCATGATGTCACCCGCAGCACCCATACGCAGGATGCGGTGTGGAAACGGCGCGAGCGCGGCTTCGTCCACGTAACCGCGCAAACCGGCCAGGAACACCGGCCGCCCCTGCGCCACAGCAGCGGCAGCAACCTGCGCCGGGAACGGGCCGCCGCCGGCGATGACGCCTAACGGCGCAGGGATCGGCCTACTCCGCCTCGTCCGGAACCAGCGCGGCACGGATCAGGCCGCGTTTGCTGGGCGCGTCGATGAAAGCCAGCACCTCAGCCACCAGCGGCTGGCTTACCGCCGTCCGGCGCATCTGCTCCAGGCGGGCGCTGAACACCTGCCCGTCCGAGCCGTCGAACAACCGGCGTACCGCTGCGCGTAGGCCATGCAGCGCCGCCCGGTCCGCACCCCGGCGGCGCAGGCCGATGACGTTGAGCCCCACCAGCCGCGCCCGGTTGCCGATCACGCTGCCATACGGAATGACATCCGCCTCCACGCCTGACACGCCGCCCACCATGGCCCCCCGGCCAATGCGCACGAATTGGTGCAGCGCCGCCGAGCCACCGATAACGGACCCTTGCCCAATACTGACATGGCCACCCATGACGACATTGTTGGCGATCACGACGTTGTCGCCGATCTCGCAATCATGGGCTACGTGTACGACGGCCATCAGCAGGCAATCGGCCCCAACGGTCGTGATACCCGTGCCGGTCACGGTGCCCCGGTGAATGGTGCAGTGCTCGCGTAATTGCGTGCGTGCGCCTACCTCGCAACGGGTCGGTTCACCCTTGTATTTCAGGTCTTGAGGGGCGAGCCCCACGGTGCAGAACGGGTACACGACCACGCCGGCCCCGATCTGCGTGTGCCCGTCCACAACGACATGGGACACGAGGTGTACGCCATCGTCCAGAACGGCGTGCTCACCCACGGTGCAGAACGGCCCGATCTGCACGCCGACGCCGAGCTGTGCGCCCGGGGCGACCAAGGCGGTAGGGTGGATCAGAGTCGGGGCGGTATTCACGGCGGCGAGCGGCACCTTACCGATCCATGATCATGGCAGCGTAGGTCGCCTCCGCCACCGAAGCGTCGCCCACGCGGGCCACGGCGCGGAACTTCCACACGTTGCCGCGGTTACGCATCTTCTCCACTTCAATTCGCAGCTGGTCACCGGGAACAACGGGCCTGCGGAACTTGGCGTTCTCGATCGTCATGAAATACACGACCTTACCAGCCGCATCTGGCCCGAGCGTGGTAACAACCAGCACGGCCGCCGTCTGCGCCATGCTTTCAATGATCAGCACGCCCGGCATAACCGGATGACCCGGGAAGTGGCCCTGGAAGAAGTTCTCATTGATCGACACATTCTTGATGCCGACGGCCGACCGGTTGAGCTGCAACTCCGTCACCCGGTCGATCATGAGGAACGGGTAACGATGCGGGATCGCGTGCATGATGCCCGCGATATCCACGTCGTGTCCGGACACCGTGTCCGCCCCTGCCGCCGGGCTTTGCATTCCTGTACTGTCCATTGCTAGCCCGCGTGCTCGCCCGCGCTGGACTCCAGGCCGGGCTTCCCGCGTAGGGTGCTCTTGCGCGACAGCTTGCGCAACGTCACGACGCCGCGGAAGAACTCGCGCACTGGCTCGGCCGGGCTACCGACGACATCCGCGCCGGTGTCGACGTCGGCCATCACCCCGGCCTGCGCCCCGATCCGCGCGCGGCGGCCGATGCGCAGATGGCCCGTCAGCCCAGCCTGCGCAGCGACGGTCACAAAATCCTCCAGCACGGTCGAGCCCGAGATGCCGGCCTGCGCTACGATCACGCAGCAGCGGCCGGTACGGACGTTATGACCGATCTGGACCATGTTATCGATCCGGGTGCCGGCCCCGATCACCGTATCCTGGACCGAGCCGCGGTCGATCGCGCTGTTGGCGCCCACCTCCACGTCGTCCTCCAGCAACACGCGCCCCAGTTGCGGCACGGTCAGAAAGCCGTCGGGCGTGGTGGCAAAGCCAAATCCTTCCTGCCCGATTCGCGCGCCGGCATAGACGTAAACCCGGCTCCCCAGAATGGCGTGGCTGATGGAGGCAAGCGGCCCAATCCGGCAGTCAGGCCCAATCACAACGGCTTCGCCAATGACCGCCCCGGCATCGATGCGCACGCCCGGTCCAATTTCAGCCCGCGCGGCGATCACCACCAGCGGCCCGATCTGGGCCGCGGGGCTAATGCGCGCGGCAGGGTCGATGATTGCGGACGGATGAATGCCCGGCTGGACGGGCGGTGCTGGGTGAAACAATGCGGCGATGCGGGCCCAGGCGGCGTACGGCTCGCTCGTCACGAGGGGGACGCAGCCGGGTGGCACGGCGTCCAGCATGTCGCTGCGCACGATGACGGCACCGGCGCGGGTGGAGCGCAGCTGTTCCAGGTAGCGCCGGTTATCCAGGAAGCTGATCAGCGCCGGTCCGGCCGATTGCAGCGGCGCGATGCCCGAAAGGCGTGGCCCGGCGGCGGTCACCTCCATGCCAGCCGCGGAACAGACCGCCTCCCATTCGAACGGCCCGGCGCGCGAGAAAAACCTCGCATCCCCTGCGCCAGCCGGCGCTGGGGCTGCCCCCGGTTGTAGTGAGGAGGCGTTCAGCGGCGCGGCCCTGGTCCGGGATTGGGTATGCCATCGGGCGTCACGCCGGGGGGGGCACTCGCAGGCGTAACCGTGGGCGTGGTGGCCGGAACGCCACCTGGGCCGCCTGGCGCCATGAACGCCACCGGCGATACGCCGTCCGGCGGCATGATGACGCTCGGCAACACCTTGTTCAGCTGCGCCACTACCGCGTCCGTGATGTCGAACTCGTTGACATTGAGCGCCACCTGCTCCCGTCGCAGCACGAGGTTCATGCCCCGGCTTTCGGCCACTTGGCGTATGACGCCAATCAGCATTCGCTCGATCTGCGCAAGGCCAACCTGACCCGATTCTTGGATGTAGCGGTTCCGGTCACGCAGTTGCTTCTGGGAGTTGGTGATCCGGTCCTGCAGCTCGCGTTCCTTGGCACGGATCTGGTCTGCACTTAGCCCGGCGCGCTGCGTTGCGAGCGATTGCTGCATGTCGCGCCAGGACGCTTGCTCCTTTTGCGCATCCTCGTTCAGCTTCTCACGCCGCTCCGTGATGGTCTTTTCCACCTGCAACGCGGCGGAGGCGGCCCGCATGATGTCTGGTACGCCGAGCACGCCAATCACGGATGGAGGCGGCGGTGTCCCGCGCGCCAGCGCAGGCAGGTCCGGCAAGGGCGGCAGCTGCACCTGAATGGGCGGCGGTTCAGGCTGTTCCGGCTGCGGCTGTTGCGTCAACTGTGGTTGTGGCTGAGGGCGCGGTTGTGGCTGCACCGGGCGTGGCTGGGGGCGGGGTGTGGACGCGCCCCCGGCGCCGGGTCCGGCGGGCGCACCCGGCACGAACCACCCCGGCCCCTGTGATTGGGCCAGCACCGGTGCCGACATCAACAACAAGGCGGCTGCGATCTTTGTCGAAAAATGCATCAAAACCTCGTACCAAATCCAAAGCGGAACACTTGTGTCTTGTCGAACTGCCGCTTCAAAACGGGTAAGGCAAGGTCGACGTTGATCAAACCAAACGGGGTCTTCCACGATACGCCAACGCCCGCACCCACTCGAGGCCCAGCCGAGTCAGTGACCCGCGTGCCAACGGGAGCACCCTGGATCGACTTTGTGACCGAATACAGCGAACCCACATCGACAAACGTGCGGCCGGACAGGCCCAGATCGGCCGAAACCGGTAGCGGAAAGCGTAGCTCCGTCGACTGCGTGTAGATGATCCGGCCACCGATGCTATCGATCTGGCCCGTCGGACTAATCGCATGCGGGCCGGCGCCGCCCGACTGAAAGCCGCGCAGGTTGTCACCGCCAAGGAAGAACCGGTCGATGATCTTTTCTTCCTTGCCGAGCTGAGCGAAATACCCGCCGCTCGCCGATAATGCGAGGACCCAGTCGGAGTCGCCCGTCAACCGCTCGAGCGGGATGTAATAGTTGCCGTCAAGTCGCGTCCGCAAATAGCGCGCCGTCCCGCCCAACCCGGCGAGATCGGTGCCGAGACGGACGATGAAGCCCTCATGCGGATCCGTGCGGCTATCGCGATAGTCGAGCGCGACCGTCTGCCCGATCTGCGACAGGGTCGAGTTACCCTTCTGGTTCTGAATAAAGAAGCTGGCATTCGGCTGAACGTTGTACACGGTCCGATCGACCAGCGAGTAGGTGAACGCCTGCCGCAGATGCTCGTTATATTCGTAGCCGAGCCGCAGCGCGCCACCGGTCCGTCGCTCACTGTAGGCAGCGATATCCTGGTTGTTGTTCTGAACGTGGAATAAGTCGAAGCCGGCGACCAGGTTGCGATCTAGAAAATACGGATCGGTGATCGATAGATCGAGTTGGCTCCGCTTCTGCGCCAGGACGCCGTTCAGGCTGGCGTCGATGCCGGTGCCCACTAGGTTGCGCTCACGCAAGCCGGCGTTCAGCAACGCACCCGCGTCGGTCGAATAGCCGCCGCCGATCGTAAGCTCGCCCGTCGCCTTCTCGTCCACTTGCGCCGTCAAGATCGCGCGATCTGGGGCCGACCCTTGTGAGGGCGTGATGGTCACGGTGTTGAAATAGCCCAGATCCTGCAGCCGCACGCGAGACCGGCGCACGGCCGTCGCATTGAACGCATCGCCCTCCGCGATCCGGAACTCACGCCGGATGACCTTGTCCTTCGTGCGGGTGTTGCCGACGATGTCGAGCCGCTCGACGAACACGCGCGGTCCCTCTGTCACGTCGAATACGAGGTCGACGGTCTTTTTGGCTGGGTTCCGCGCAATACGGGCGTGCACGTCGACAAAGGCGAAGCCCCGGTTCTGCACGGCCTCTTGCAGCGACTCAGTCGACTTTTCGACCAGGTCGCCGTCGTACGTGTCGCCATCGCTCACACGCAGCAGCGGCAGCAGTTCCTCGCCCTTCAGGTTGCGCAGCTTGCTGTCGACCGAGACCTTACCGACGTGGTAGGGCTCCCCCTCCTTGATCGTGAACGTCAGGAAAAAAGCGCGCCGATCGGGCGAAAGTTCAGCCGAGGTGTTCAGCACCTCAAAGTCCGCATAACCGTTCTTGAGATAAAACCGGCGCAGCAGTTCCTTGTCGAAGTTGGTCTTCTCCGGATCGTATTGGTCGCTTGAGCTAAAAATGCGGTAAAGCGCCTCTTCCCGGCTCACGATTACCTCGCGAAGGCGGTTTTCGCTAAAAGCCCGGTTACCGACGATGGCGATGCGGCTGATGAGGGTCGAGTCGCCCTCCTGCACTTCGAACACGACGTCCACACGGTTTTGGTCCAGCCGGATGATTTTGGGGTCGACGGTTGCGGCGAACCGGCCGCGCTTGGCATACAAGTCCAGCATGCGCTGCCGGTCGGCTTGCACCAGCTGCGGCGTATAGACCGCGCGCGGCCGAAGTTG
The DNA here is from genome assembly GCA_031420655.1 of Rhodospirillales bacterium. Classification (GTDB taxonomy): domain Bacteria; phylum Pseudomonadota; class Alphaproteobacteria; order Acetobacterales; family Acetobacteraceae; genus JANPPS01. The sequence continues at coordinate 8,598 of JANONC010000432.1, forward strand.
CAGCTCGGCCTTCAGCTGATCGTCCGTCAGCTTGCGGTTGCCCTCAAATACGATCCGGTTGACGATCGGATTCTCGACCACCTTGACGATGAGCGCGGTGCCGTCGCGCGTAATGGTCACATCCTGAAACAGACCCGTCGCATAAAGCGTTTTGAGGCTGCGATCGACCCGGTCGGCGCTGAAGCCGTCACCGGGCGATACGAGCATGTAGGAGCGGATCGTCCCCTCTTCGATCCGCTGGTTACCCTGGACACGGATGGCGCTAATGGCCGGTCCGTCTGCCACGCGTGCGGCGGATGCGACGCGCGGGGCCCTGGTGCGAGACGTGGTACGCTGCGCCTCTGCCGGCTGGCTGTGCGCGAGCGGGAAAAGCGCGACGGCGGCGATCCACGGCAAGTGACGTCTCAAATCCAGCATCCCCCAAACCGACCCGGCCAGATGAGCGGTGACTCACTCCGGTTTGGCAGCTTGTAGGCCTGACGGCCGGGCACGCCAAGCCCGGCCGTCACGGGTGAGTTCGATTAGCCGATGAGTCCGGCTACCCACCGGAACAACCCGAGATGCGTCAGATCGTTCCAGGTCGCAAAAATGAACAGAGTTGCCAGCACGGCCGCCCCGGCGCGGAACCCAACCTGCTGCGCCCGGGGCGGCAACGGGCGACCCCGCAGCGCCTCCAGCGCATAGAACACAAGGTGCCCGCCATCGAGGATGGGGATGGGGAACAGGTTGATCAGGCCAAGGTTGACCGACAGCAGCGCTATAAAGCTGATCAGCGTCGGAATACCCTGCTGCGCGACCTGGCCCGACATCTCGGCAATACGGAGCGGCCCGCCCAACTCCTCGCTGCCACGGGTCCCACTCAGCATTTGGCCGAAGCTTTGCATCGTCTGTACCACCACGTCCCACGTCTCGGACGCGCCGGCACCGATGGCCTGCAACGGGCCCATTTTTTGATAGTCGCCCGCGGCGCCACGTACGCCCAACACACCGATCTTACCGTTGCGCGTAACCTGAACGCCCGTCTTGACCGTCACCGGTATGGACTGCCCGTCACGCTCGATCACAAACTGCATCGTCTGGTCGGGATTGGTCGCGACGATTTTGCGGATGTCTTCGAAGCGCGTGATGGCGGTGCCGTCGATCGATCGCACCCGGTCGCCGACCTGAAGCTGCGCTGTGGCCGCCGCCCCGCCCGCGACGACGTCACTGAATACCGGCACGGATTGTGGACGGCCAAGCGCCATGAACAGACCAGCAAACAAAACTATGGCGAGCAAGAAATTCGCCACCGGCCCGGCCGCGACGACGATAGCGCGCGACAGCACACTCTTTTCATGAAACGTGCGCCCGGGAAGGTAGGCTGCCCGTTCCTCTGGTGTGACGTCTACCGGCTGTTCCTGTCCATGCAGCTTCACGTAGCCACCGAGCGGTAGCCATGACAGCTTCCACACGGTGCCGCGCCGGTCCGTCCACTGCGTTAGGGCGCGACCGAAGCCGATCGAGAACGCCTCCACATGCACACCGCGCCAGCGGGCGGCGAGGTAGTGGCCCATCTCGTGCACAAAAACCAGTACGCCGAGTACGACGAGGAAGGACACGATACTGCGGATCAGTTCCATAGTTTTTCCTTCAGGCTGCGTGCAACTCAACTAGCGCCTGGGCCGAGCGGCGGGCCGCGCCGTCCAGGTCCATAACAGCCGCGAGGGTGTCGGCCGGGGGTGAACCCAGCCGGTCGAGCACGGCAGCCACGAGCTCGGAAATCGCGGTAAACCCGAGGCGCCGGGCGAGAAAAGCCTCGACCGCGACTTCGTTTGCAGCTGACAGAATGGTGGGGGCCCCGCCCCCCGACCGCAAGGCGTCCCGGGCAAGACGCAGCGCGGGAAAGCGGACCAGGTCGGGTTCAAAGAACTCCAGCGTGCCCGTGACCGTGAGGTCGAGCCGGGGAGAGTTCGTAGGTAGCCGGCCGGGCCAGGCGAGGGTATGCGCGATCGGGATGCGCATGTCGGGCGACCCCATCTGCGCCAGCACGCTGCCGTCCCGGTAATGGACCATGCCATGCACGACGGATTGCGGATGCACCAGCACGCCAATGTCCGACTCATCCATGTCGAACAGGCGGGCGGCCTCGATCAGCTCTAGCCCTTTGTTGAACATGGTCGCGCTGTCGATCGAAATCTTGGCGCCCATCGACCACACTGGGTGGCGCAGGGCTGCCTCGACCGTGGCGCGCGCCATGTCATCGAGCGACGCAGTCCGGAACGGGCCGCCCGATGCGGTGAGCACGATGCGTTCGACGCCACCACGGTTGTTCTCGGCCATCGCCTGGAAGATGGCGTTGTGTTCCGAATCGACCGGCAGTAGCGTGGCCCCGGCATCGCGCACGGCGCACAGCATGACGCTGCCGGCGCAGACCAGTGCTTCCTTATTTGCAAGCGCGATGGCCCCGCCGCGCCGGATGGCAGCCAGCGTTGGGGGCAGGCCCGCGGCCCCGGTAATGGCAGCCATCGTCCAGTCCGCCGGCAGCGCTGCCGCATCCAGCACCGCCTGCGTGCCACAGGCCGTACGCAGGCCGGTCCCGGCCAGGGCGGAGACGAGTGCCGGATAGGCTGCCTCGTCGGCGATGACGGTGATCTCGGCCCGCAGCGCACGCGCTTGAGACGCGAGAACCTGTGCATTGCGTCCTCCGACCAGGGCGCGAACGCGGAACCGCTCCGGGTGAGCCATCAGCAGGTCTACCGTACTGACGCCCACGCTGCCGCTGCTGCCCAGTACGCTCACGGTCCGCTGGCCGGACCCGTTCACCGCGTTCAGTGCCACAGCAGCGTCCCCCGGCCGACGAAAGCCGCGATCAGCGCCGCCGCCGGGCCCGCGGCGAGAAAACCATCGAGCCGGTCCATGATGCCGCCATGGCCCGGGATCAGCCAGCCAGAGTCCTTCACGCCGGACCGGCGCTTGAGCCAGCTTTCGAACAGATCGCCACCCTGCGCCACGGCCGCAAGCAGCACTGCAATGCTCGCCGCCGTAACCGAACGCCCTGCGCCGGTCCATTCTGCAACCATCGCTCCGGCAAAGGCTGCAAACGCGAGCCCACCCAAGGTACCCGACCAGGTTTTACCCGGCGAAATCAGAGGAGCGAGGCGCGGTCCACCCACCAGGCGCCCCGTAACATACGCGCCAACATCACTTGAAACGACGGCCACAATCAAAAATAACACGTTAAGCCGGCCCGCAGCAGGATCGGCGCGTAGCCAGATCAGCGCCATGCCCGCCACGCCTGCATACAGCACGCCGGCGCCGAGCATGATCCGCCGGGTCAGGATGGCCCCGGCAATCAGGCTTGCTACCCCCGCTGCCAGCACACCCAGCGCCGTCGCCACGTACGCCGCCAGCACTGGAAGAGCCACGCTAAGCCCAGCCCCGCTCCACACCCGGCCCGCACACAGCACTACCCACTCCGCCGCCACACCGGCGCCCGCCACGCAGATCAGAACCGCCCAGGCCGCACCGCCCAGCCAGGCGCAGCCCAGGGCCAGCGGCGCCAGCACCGACGCCGATACGATGCGCACACGCAGGTCCGCCCAGCGCAGCCGCGCCTCGGGCGTCGCACCGGATGGGGGCGTTGTGTCAGGCAGGGCGCGCGCCAAAGCGTCGTTCGCGCCGGGCAAACTCGGCCAAAGCACCGTGAAACTCGGCCGCGCCAAAATCGGGCCACAGCACGTCTTGAAACACCAGCTCGGCATAGGCCGATTGCCACAGCAGAAAGTTGGACAGGCGCCGTTCACCGGACGTGCGGATCAGCAGATCGGGGTCGGGCATGCCGGCGGTGCTCAAAAATGTCTCGAACTGTGCCTCGTCGAGCGTTGCCGGGTCGAGCGTACCGGCGGCGGCGGCTTGCGCCACGGCCCGGGCAGCGCACACCAGCTCGTTACGGGACCCATAGGACAGCGCTACATTCAGGTTCAGGCGCGCATTGCCGACCGTGGTGCGCTCGGCCCGCTCCAGCTCGGCGCGAGTTTCGGCGTCGAACCGCAGCCTGTCGCCGATGATACGCAGGCGTACGCCCTCCGCCGCCAGCTCGGCCAACTCCTGGCGGAGATAGTGCTTGAGCAAACCGGTCAGCTCCAGCACTTCGTCGGCCGGACGGCGCCAATTTTCGCTGCTGAACGCATAGAGGGTAAGCCAGGTGACGCCTGCGCCGATCGCGGCCTCGATCGTGCGGCGCACCGCCTGCGCGCCGGCCCGGTGCCCGGCCGCGCGTGGCAGATGTCGAGCCGAGGCCCAGCGTCCGTTGCCATCCATGATGACGGCCACGTGCCGGGGCGGCACTGCGCCCGGCAACTTCGGGCGGGCGGCCGCGCCTACGTTCCTGTCCTGCGCGCCCATGGATTAGACCTGCCGGATCTCCCGGTCCTTTTCGGTCAGTGCATCGTCGATCCGGCGGATGTAGCCGTCCGTCTGCTTTTGCACCGTCTCGGACCAGTCCTTCAACTCATCCTCGCTGATCTCGCCTTTTTTCTCGAATGTCTTGATCTGGTCCATGCCGTCGCGCCGGACACCGCGGATGGCGATCCGGCTGCCCTCGGCATAACGACCGGCCGCCTTCGCCAGCTCCGTCCGGCGTTCGGCCGTCAGTTGCGGGATAGGGACGCGCACGACCTGCCCGTCCGAGCCAGGATTGAGCCCGAGGCCACTGTCGCGGATCGCACGCTCGACCGCGCCCACCAGGGTCCGGTCCCACACCTGCACCGTGATCATCCGCGGCTCCGGCACGCCAATGGTCCCGACCTGGGTAATGGGTACCTCGGTCCCGTATGCCTCGACCTTCACCGGCTCCAGCAGCGCGGGACTGGCGCGTCCGGTACGCAGGCCGCTGAAGTCGCGACGCAGGGTTTCGAGCGCGCCATCCATGCGGCGGGTCAGATCGGTCGTGAGGGTCGCAAGGTCGGCGGGCACAGCGCGCTCCGGAGCTAGTGTTGGGGTTCGACGATGCGAGTAAACCGGCCTTCGCCGCGCATCACCTGGGCGAAGGCGCCAGGAGCGTGGATGTTGAAAACAATGATCGGCAACCCGTTTTCCCGTGCAAGGCTAATACCGGCCGCGTCCATGACACCCAGGTCGCGGGCTAGTACGTCGAGATAGGTCAGTTCCTCATAGCGCTCCGCATCCGGGAATTTACGCGGATCGGCCGCATAAACGCCGTCGACTTGGGTGCCCTTTAGCAGCAAGTCACAATTCATCTCGGCAGCGCGCAGCGCCGCGGCCGTATCGGTTGTAAAGAACGGATTGCCGGTGCCGGCGGCAAAAATCACGACCCGGCCTTTTTCCATATGCCGCTCCGCACGGCGCCGGATGTACGGCTCGCACACGCTGCTCATCGGAATCGCCGACTGCACCCGGGTTGGCACACCGCGCCGTTCCAGCGCGGACTGCATGCCGAGTGCGTTCATCACGGTTGCCAACATGCCAATGTAATCGGCTTGCGCCCGGTCCATTCCGCCCGCCGCCCCCGACACGCCACGAAAGATGTTGCCACCACCGATCACCAGGCAGACCTGCACGCCCATCTTCACTACGTCACCCACGTCAATCGCAATGCGGCTTAGTGTCTCGGTATCAAGCCCGTACTCCCGGCGGCCCATCAACGCCTCACCCGAGATTTTGAGCAGCACGCGTTTATGGGAGGGATCGAAGGTCATGGAGTCCTTTGCGGCAGGCGGGGGGGTGCGGGCGGCGGCACCCTAGTCGGTGCCGCCCCCCCCTACAAGCAACTAGCCGACGCCAGCCGCCGCCGCGACCTCGGCCGCGAAATCACCCGACTGCTTCTCGATGCCCTCGCCCAGCGTAAACCGCGCAAAGCCAGAAAGGGTAGCGCCCGCCTTTTTCACCACGGCGCGAACCCGGCTTTCGCCGTCATGCACCCACACCTGCTCCAGCAACACCACTTCTTCGTAATATTTGCGGATGCGGCCGTCGACCATCTTCTCGATGATAGCGTCAGGCTTGCCCGAGGCGCGTGCCTGTTCGAACAGCACGGCGCGCTCCCGTTCCAACGCGGCCGGGTCGACTGCGTCGACGTCGAGCGCATCGGGCCGGGTTGCGGCGATGTGCATACCGACCTGACGGCCTAGGGTTTCGAGCACATCGATCTCCGACGCACCCTCGATCGCAATCAGCACGCCGATCTTACCCAGCCCCGGGCGCAGCACGTTATGGACGTAGGTTGCGACGGCACCCTGCTTGACCGAAAGCACCTTCGCCCGGCGGATCGTCATGTTCTCGCCAATGGTGGCCACCAAGTGCGTGAGTTCTTCGCCGACCGTGCGGCCGGTACCCGGGAACGGGGCCGCGCGGATGGTTTCAACGTCCTCGCCGACCTCCAACGCGATCTTGGCAATCGCCTCGACGGCAGCCTGGAAGGTTTCATTGCGGGCGACGAAGTCGGTCTCGGCATTGACCTCGACCATGGCGGCCTTCTGCGGGCCGGTGGCGACTCCAATCAGGCCCTCGGCAGCCACACGACCGCTTTTTTTTGCGGCAGCCGAAAGGCCCTTTTTGCGTAGCCAGTCGAAGGCAGCCTCGGCAGCGCCCCCGCTCTCGCTCAGTGCCCTTTTGCAGTCCATCATGCCCGCGCCGGTCTTCTCCCGCAGGTCGCGAACCATCGCGGCGGTGATATCAACCATCGTCGTTGCCCCCCCTACGCGGCGGGCTGTGCGGCGGGCTGCTCTGAAGGTGCGTCCGGCATGGACGGCAGCATGGCCTCCGGCAGTTCCTCAGCGGCACCGAAATCCTGTCCGCTCGCGACCATTTCGGCACTGATGCCATCCAGCACCGCGCCGGCGACCAGGTCGCAATACAGCGTGATGGCGCGGATCGCGTCGTCATTGCCGGGAATGGGGTAGGTCACACCAGTCGGGTCGGAGTTGCTGTCCAGCACGGCAATCACCGGGATGCCGAGCTTGTTCGCTTCCTCGACCGCCAGCTTTTCCTTGTTGGTGTCGATGATGAACAGGATGTCCGGCAGGCCACCCATGTCCTTAATGCCGCCCAGCGCCCGCTCCAGCTTCTCCTGGTCGCGCGTGATCTCCAGAACCTCTTTCTTAGTCAGGCCCTCGATGTTGCCGCCGAGCATTTCCTCGATCTGACGCAGGCGCTTGATGCTGCCCGTGATGGTCTTCCAGTTGGTGAGCATGCCGCCCAGCCAGCGGTGGTTTACGTAGTACTGGCCGCAGCGCTGAGCGCTTTCGGCCACATACTCCGATGCTGCACGCTTCGTGCCTACGAACAGCACCCGGCCGCCCGCCGCCGTCACGTCCCGCACCGCACGCAGCGCGCGATCGAGCATTGGCACCGTCTGCTGCAGGTCGATAATATGGACCTGGTTGCGGATTCCGAACAAATACGGCCCCATGCGGGGGTTCCAGCGCCGTGTGTGATGGCCGAAATGGACACCGGCTTCGAGCAGTTGGCGCAGGTTGAAATCGGGTATAGCCATTATCTGTGCTTTCCTTGGTGGTCCGGTTAAGCCTCCGCAGGGTGTCGCCGCCTGAATTTTACCAGGCAGCACCGGATCCAGGGGTCGCCCCTAGGAAAGTCCCCGCGTGTGAATTTGCCCGCTCCCAATATCGATCGGGTGGCCGACGCAAGCGATATGCCAGGTGTAGCGCAGCAAAGCAATCAGCGCTGACCGCGCCGGGCTTATGCGAAGGCCAGCGACGCAAACCACGCTGCATACGGGGTCGTGCGCGCCGTATGCGGGTTCAAGTCCGGCGCGCCGTCGGTCCACCATGGCGAACCGCGCTCGCCCAGCGCCATTGTAGATGACCCACGCGCTGCCGGGCGGTTTCCAAGGCCGCGCGGTCCCCGGCCCGTAGTGTCACGCCCTTGTCACGCCGGGCTTGCATCACTGCACGTGTCTGGCGCGGGCGATCTGCGGCGGGCAAGACCGGGCCGGTACAGCTATAGAGCCGTCCGCGTACAACGAAATAACGGCCGCCCAGTGTTGTGGGCGGAATTACGCCGCGGAATACGCCCGGCAATGACATCTGCCAGGGCAGAAGGGTTGCCGCGGTGGGGAACCTTAATCAGCGGCACACCGCTTTCGCGGGCGAGTGCCTTTGCCAGCACGATGCTACCGGACGAGCCAGAGGCGTCGGCCAGTTTCCCGGATACGCACGA
>JANONC010000433.1:0-2814 GCA_031420655.1 Rhodospirillales bacterium
AGGAGCTAAAAACAGAGGCACCGTCTGCGTTATCGTGACGCTGTAGCAATTGCTTCCCCCACTTGGACAAACTGCCGTGTTGGAGGGCGTTACGGTCACTCCGTTGGTGCCGTCGATGATGCCGTACAGCGCCACAACAGCCTTCGCTTCGGTATCGTAATTTGACTGCCCGTTCATGGATGCGGCGAGCACTGCGGTATCCGCAGCGTTCTGGAGGGTGTGTCTTGTCATGAACCATAAAGAGGCCTCGACGCCGAGAGCGGCGGCACCGATGAGCGCAGTAAGCGCGAACGCCATTAGGATCGAGATCGAGCCCCGGCTATCTACGGGCAAATTTCGTATAGATCCCATTGGCATTAATGACCTCGTACGTTTTGGTAATTATTGTAGGGGAAGGGCGAATTATTTGTAGCCATGAATTGTCCTGATTTATCAAGGCGCAATTATAGTTAGCTGTGGATGGCACCAAGCCGAGGCTTGAAGAACGTATATAGAACGTCCATTTGAGTCCTTCGGTCCAGGGGCAGAACGATGGAGCAGGGCAGGTTCGAGCGGCTCAAGGCACGGGTTACGGTTGGTCTAACCGCGCCTCAGTGCCTACAACTCGCCGCCGTGTTGCGTCAAAAAGCCCATGTGGGCATGGCCGAAATCATCATCGACCAAGGTGCAAAGATGGTCTGCGAGGATCGGAAATGCCGCCTGTGCGGCCATACCGACGTCGTCCTCCACGGCAAGGACGAGCGGGGCCGCCAGCGCTTCCGCTGCCGCAAGACCGAGGGCGGCGGGTGCGGCAAGACGTTCAACGGGATCACCGGGACGGTGCTGGCGCGGATGCGCCAACCCGACCAGTGGCTGAACTACGCGCAGACCATGCCAACCCACCTGTCGGTCGCCAAGACTGCCGAGAAGCTGGGCGTGGCCCACGTGACAGCTCACCGCTGGCGGGTGCGCCTGCTGTCGGTACAGACCGTCCAGGAGGCCGCCACGCTCAAGGGCGTGGTCGAGGCCGATGAGACGTTCTTTCGCTCGTCTTATAAGGGTTCTCGGGGCTGGAAGCGCGGTCACCCGCCGGAGGACCGCATGCCGCGCTATCGCGGCGGCGCGGCGATGAAGCCCGGCCTGTCGGGCGAGCAGGTGCCCGTTCTGACTGCCGTCGACCGTGCCGACGGTGTGATGGACCGCGTGTTGCGGAGCCGCGCCGGTATCGTCGCGGCGATAGAGGGGAAGATTGAGAAAGGCTCCGTGCTGTGCTCGGACGGGCTGGTCTCCTACGCCGAGGTCGCCTCACGCGCCGGTTCGGAGCATCGGCGGATCGCGCCGCCTCGGAAGGACTGGCTGGCGAAGGCGAAGGGCGGGAAACCGCGTCGTCCCGACGCGATGGGGCTTGGACGGGTCAACGCCCACCACCAGCGGCTCAAGCAGTTCATCAACGGCCAAGCCAGGGGCGTGTCGACGAAGCATCTACCCGACTATCTCGGTTGGTCTCGGGCCGTCAGGCGGCCTGGATTCGACCCAATCCTGCTACTCGCGGATACCCTCATCCACAGGTATGTATAATTGCGCCTTTATCAAAAGCGTTCCTACGTCATCATACTCTATAATAACTTAAGAAATTACGGCGAGGCGCTGTCAGGTTATGGATCAAGGTGCCCCTAAGGGCTTGTTGCATGGACCGGGCGGTTGGTATCGGGCCGTCAGGCGGCCTGGATTCGACCCAATCCTGCTACTCGCGGATACCCTCATCCACAGGTATGTATAATTGCGCCTCTTTTTTTATGCGACAACCCTTCGGCATGCACAAAGCGCCAGACTGATACGTAGTCGACCTTGAGCCCACGAACCTGGGCCAGCTCGACGACAAGGCCGCGCAGGGTGAAGTCACGGCCACCAGTGCAGCGATCCAGGAGCCAGTCCCGATGCGGGCCCGACAGCGCCGCCGGCCTGTAACCGCCAATCTTGCCGTGATCGAGGCTACCGGTGGCCTTGAACTTGCGGACCCAGAGGTTGGCCGTGCTGACGGCGATCCCGAACCGGGCCGCGGCTTTGTTGTTCGACAGGCCGCCGTCCAGGACAGCGACGACGACGCGCTGGCGGAGATCTCGGGAAAGAGGACGCGCCATGGGTGCTGGCCTCCTGCCCAGCACACAGGGTGAATCAGATCACAGCCGAGCCGCGCAAGAACGAATCAGCGTCACGTCATCCCGCTCTAAAGGCTGGCTCAGGCTTGAGCGATAATGTTCGGGACTGCTGGAGCACTGCCGAAAGCGCTGTTGCTCCTCATACCGGGGTGTCCTGGAGAAGCTTCGGCAGGCGAATGAGGTTGTAGGCGGTCGTGGCGAGCGTGAAGCACCAGCCGACGCGCTCTCGGCCCCGGTGCTTCGTCTGACGCAGCCCGGCCGCCGCTTTCACCCAGCCGAACACTTCCTCGATCCGCTTGCGCTTTTGTTGGCTCAGCTCGGCGCCCGGGTGCCGGGTCGTGCGGCCATCGATGGCTGACCGCCCCGTCAAGCCGGTCTTGCTGACCCGGCGATCGGCGGCGACGTGCGGTGTCACGCCCCGGCTGCGTAATTCGGCGATGAACGCCTGCGCGTCATAGCCCTTGTCGGCGCCCAGCGTGATGCGCCGCTTGGCCCCAAGCCGCCCCACCAGCGTCAGCGCCGCGTTGCGTTCGGCCGTCCCGGTCGCGTGCGTGAGGCACACCTGCGACACGAGCCCGTGCCGGTTCTCCATCAGCACATGCCCGGCATAGGCCAGGATGCTCGCCTGCCCGTTCGACGTCCGCGCGAGCCGGGCATCGGGGTCGGTGACACTCGC
>JANONC010000434.1:0-1857 GCA_031420655.1 Rhodospirillales bacterium
GTTGAAGTTTGGCAGGTGCCCGATCAGCCGGTCCGGCCAGCACGCCGCGGACAGCCCGGCCTGCTTGCCCGGCATGAACTCCAGCGCGCCATGCGTGCCGAAGTGCAGCACCGCATGGGCGCCGAAATCTTGCGACAGATAGCGGTAGAAGGCGCTGAACGCATGGGTCGGCGCGAACCCCGTCTCGAACAGCAGCCGCATCGGGTCGCCCTCGTAGCCGAAGCCGGGCTGCAGGGCGACGAACACGTTGCCGAAGTGTGCGCCCATGACAAAGATCGACCGCCCGTCCGTCAGCACCTTGCCCGGCGCGGGACCCCAGGACCGCTCGATCTCCGGCAGCCACGTCTCACGGCGCACATGGTCATCGACGCCCACGAACGCCGCCACGTTGGCGTCGGTGCCATACCGGGCGGAGTTGCCGCCCTGTATGGCGCCCTGCAACGCGGCGACGGTGGCGGGGACCTCGACGGTGTAGCCCGCCGCCTTCATCGCCGTCAGCGTGTTGAACAGGGACTGGAACACGGCGAGGTAGGCCGCCGTGCCGGTCGCGCCGGCGTTGGGCGGGAAGTTGAACAGGACGGCCGCCACCTTGCGGTCGGCCCGGGCGGTCCGGCGCAGCGCCACCAGCTTGGCGACGCGGGCGGCGAGCATCCCTGCCCGCTCCTCGTGCGCTAGCATGTTGCGGCTGCACGCCTTGCCGACGCAGGGCGCGCAAGGATTCGCCGTGCCGGCCCGGCCGCAGCGCCCGCCGAACGTCATCGGCGCGATGCCGCCGTCCAACTCCGGCAAGGCGACCATCATCGTCGCCTCGACCGGCAACAGCCCGCGCGGGTCGGCCTGCCATTGGTCCAGGGTCTGGAACTCGACGGGATGCGCCGTGACGTATGGCACGTCCAGCTTTGCCAGCATGGTCTCGGCGGCGGCGCTGTCGTTGTAGGCGGGACCGCCGACCATGGAGAAGCCCGTTAGCGACACCACGGCGTCCACGGTCGCCACGCCGTCGTTCATAAAAAACTGCTCGACCGCCGGGCGCGCATCGAGGCCGCTGGCGAAGGCCGGCACGACGCGCAGGCCGCGCGACTCCAGGGCGTCGATCACGCCGTCGTAGTGCGCGGCGTTGCCGGAGATCAGGTAGGACCGCATCAGCACCAGCCCGACGGTGCCGGCCAGGCCGCCGCGCGGCAACTGGTCCAGCCGTTCCACCACGCGGCCCGGCGCGCGCGGGTGATACAGGCCGACATCGGGATACTCGATGGGTGCGGCGGCAGGCAGGCGTCCGGCCAAGGCGCGGCGGGCGCCGGTCGAATACTTGCCGACCAGCATGCGGACCATGCTGCCCAGGTTCTGCTCGGACCCGGCCAGCCAGTATTGCAGCGTCAGGAAGTAGCTGCGCACGTCCTGCGCCGTGCCGGGGATGAAGCGCATCAGCTTCGGCAGGCGGCGCAGCATCTTCATCTGGCCGGCGCCGGACTTCGCGGCGTCCCCGCCGGGCTTGCCGCGCAGGCGCTTTAGCATCGCCAGCGCGCCCGTCGCCTCCTGGGACATGTCGAAGCGGCCGAGCTTGGTCAGCTTCGTGACCTCCCCGGCGGACATGCAGCACACCATGGCGTCGCAGGCGTCCCGGCGGGCGGCCAGGGCGGGCTGCACGGCGCGTATGTGGTCCTCCATGAACATCATCGTCACGATGATGATGTCGCCTTGGGCGATGGCGGCATGGCAGTGGGCGAGTTCTGTGCCGTCATCGCCCCATTCGGCGGCGGCGTGGACGCTGAGGTGCAGGCCGGGGATGTCCCGGCGCAGGTCGGCCTCGGCGCGAGCTGCGGCGCCTGTGAGATGGCTGTCCATCGTGACGATGAC
>JANONC010000435.1:0-1546 GCA_031420655.1 Rhodospirillales bacterium
CCAAGCAGACCGGCGCTGCGCCGGCCGCACCAGCGCCCGCCACGCCCCCCGAGCAGGCAGCCGGCACGACGGAGACCGATGTCGAGAAGAATGTGGCCGAAGCCGCAGCGCGGGCGGCAGCTCAATCGGCCTAACCTACAAGGGCGATTACGCCCCTTGACGCCGCCGGTCACTGTGGGCCGGGTGGGCCGGTTTTGAGGGGTTTGTGTTAATGCGATACGGCAAACGCGATGCCACGCCATCCTGGCTGATGGGTACTGCCGCACTGGCGGCCGTTTTGCTTGCGGCCCCGTATGCCGCGGCCGAATCTTTAGGCACCGCGGACTCACGCCTACCCCTGGCTCCGTTCCGCGAGGAGGTTTTGAGCCTGCCCGGCGATCCCGCGCGGCCCGTCATGCTGCAGGTGACATTATTTACTCCGGCTGGGCCGGGCCCGTTCCCGCTGGCGCTAGCGAACCACGGCGCGACCAACAGTTCTGCTAAAAACCGTGGCGAGCGCTACCGGTTCACCGTCGCCGCCTATTACTTCCTGTCGCGCGGTTATGCCGTGGCCCTGCCGATGATGCGCGGGTTTGCCGGGTCTGGCGGCAGCATTGTGGCGATGGGCTGCGATGTGGCGGCCCTCGCCCAGGCGAACGGCCGGGATATTCGTGGCGTGATCGAGGCGCTGGGGACCCGCCCGGACATCGACCGCACCCGCGTGGTGGTGACGGGCCAAAGCTTTGGCGGCTGGAACACGCTGGGCTTCGGCACTGCGCCGTCGCCGGGGGTGCGTGGGTTGGTAACGTTCAACGCGGCCATCCGTAGTTCCGACTGCGCTGCGTCTGCCCAAGATAGCAGCATGGCGGCCGGTGCGGGCCAGCTCGGCGGTAAGACGACGCTACCAACCCTCATGCTCTGGGGCGATAACGACAGCGTTATGACGGTCGTGGCCTGGCGTGCGCTGTTCAACAGCTACCAGCGGACCAATGCGCGGGCCGCGCTACTGGATGTCGGCACCGTTGGCGCAGACTCCCACCAGGTCCTAAGCGACCCCGACAACCTAAAGCTTTGGGTGCCGGCGCTTGATGCCTTTCTGGTCAGGGCCGGCCTGCCATCTGCTGTCACGTACCCGCAATACCTGCCGTACCCGGTGCCGCCCGCGACCAGCTATGCTGCGGTGGACGACGTTGCTTCCGTACCGCTTACCGAACAGGGCAAGGCCATCTACCGCAAGTTTTTGGCAAGCCCGCGCCCGCGCGCTTTTGTCATTGGGCCGCGCGGCGCGGTCGGCGAGGCCGCTGGCGGCTATGATCCGCTGGGGGTGGCATTGCATTGGTGCGGTCGGTTGATCGCGGGGTGCCAGCCCTATGCCTACAACGACACGGTCGTTTGGACCGGCAGCAGGCGAGGCGCTGCGGATGCGGCGGGGCTGCGCAACATGAGCAAAGCTGTCCGGAAGGATGCCAGCACCGTACTCGGCTCCTCCTTTGCCCTTAACCGCGATTGCACGTCCCGCGGTCTGTCGAAGGTGCTGATCGCGACGCCGCCAGCCCACGGCACCGTC
>JANONC010000436.1:0-7158 GCA_031420655.1 Rhodospirillales bacterium
TGCGCCGCCTACGCCGAAACCGGCGGACGGCAGGCGGTGGCGGAGGCATGGCGCAACCTGATTGCCGTGGGTGCCCGGCCGCTGGCCATCACGGACAACCTGAACTTCGGCAACCCTACAAAACCCGAGATCATGGGCCAGTTTGCCGCCACCATCACCGGCATGGCCGACGCCTGCCGCGCCCTGGACTTTCCGGTCGTGAGCGGCAACGTCAGTCTGTACAACGAGACCGAGGGCACCGGTATCCTGCCGACCCCGGCCATTGGCGGCCTGGGCGTGCTGCAAGACGCCGGGCGCAGCGTGGGGCTCGCTTTGTCGCCGGGTTTGGCGCTGGTGCTCGTGGGGGACACGGCCGGCTGGCTCGGCCAATCGCTGTGGCTGCGCGAGATCGCGGGACGGGAAGAAGGCGCGCCGCCGCCGGTCGACCTTGTCGCGGAACGCCGCAACGGTGACTTCGTCGCTGCCCGCATCACCGCCGGCGCAGTCGCTGCCTGCCACGATGTGAGCGATGGCGGGCTGCTGGTCGCGGTCGCCGAAATGGCGTTGGGCGGCGCGTGCGGTGCCACCCTGACCGCGGCGGGAGATCACGCGTTTTGGTTCGGCGAGGACCAAGCCCGCTACGTGCTGGCCGTCACCGATGGGCCCGCGACACTTGTTGCCGCCGCTGCCGCTGGAGTGCCTGCAGCCCTGATCGGCGTCGCAGGCGGCAACGGTTTGACACTGCCCGGCGGCGTGCTCATATCGCTGACAGAAGCCCGGGCAGCGCATGAGCGCTTTTTCGGCGCCTGGATGGAGGCCTGACCGGATGGCAATGGTCGCAAGTGAGATCGAAGCCCTGATCAGGGCCGCTCTGCCCGACGCGCACGTGACGATCGAAGATCTGGCGGGCGACGGCGACCATTACGCCGCGACGGTCGTGAGCGAGTCTTTTCGGGGCCGCAGCCGGGTGCAGCAGCATCAGATGGTTTACGCCGCACTGGCCGGGCGCATGGGCGGTGCTTTGCATGCCCTGGCCCTCCAAACCTCCCACCCATAAGGACCCAATCCGATGAGCACGCCTGTCACCGAGCGTATCCAGAACGACATCACGGCCAACCCGGTTATGTTGTACATGAAGGGCAATGCCATGTTCCCGCAATGCGGGTTCAGCGCCCGCGTCGTGCAGATCCTGACGCACCTGGGCGTGCCGTTCCAGACCGCCAACGTCCTGGAAGACGCGGCGCTACGGGATGGCGTGAAGGAATTCAGCCAGTGGCCGACCGTGCCGCAATTGTATGTAAAAGGCGAGTTCGTCGGCGGCTGCGACATCGTGACCGAGATGTATCAATCCGGCGAACTCGAGACGTTGCTGACCGAAAAGGGCGTACCGCACCAAGCCGCCGCTTGAGCTTGTCGCCCGCCAGCTTCGCGTTCCTGCGCGGGCTGGCGGCAAATAACGACAAAGCTTGGTTCGAGGCACACCGCGCGGACTACGAACAGCACCTGAAGGTGCCCATGGCGACGCTGGTCTTGGACGTGGCGGCCGCTCTCGCCGCGTCGGGCCTGCCGCTCGAAGGGGAGGCCAAGCGGTCCACGTTTCGCATCAATCGCGACGTGCGGTTCGCCAAGGATAAAAGCCCGTACAAGACCTCGGTCGGCGCGGTGTGGTACCGCCAGGGCAGCGGCAAGGACGGGGCCGGAGTGCTCTATTTCCACCTCGGCGCACGGGGATGCTTCGTGGCCGCCGCGTTCTACAATCCGGAGCCGGAAGCGCTGGATGCGATCCGCGAGCGCATCCGGGTACATCCGGATCGCTGGTTGGCCGTCACAGCGGCGCTGGATGGCAACGGCGTCGAGCTGGAAACCGGCGACAGCCTGAGCCGGATGCCAAAAGGGTACGAGGAATTGAAAGGCGCGCCGGTGGCAGATGCGCTGCGGCTGCGCTCGTTCGTCGCCCGCCGGCCGCTGCTGGAGGCAACCGTAACTGGCAAAAAGCTAGTCCCCGCCATCATAGACTTAGCCGCCGCCACGCTACCCCTGCTGGAATTCGGCTGGGCCGCCATCGATGAGGCGGGCAAAACCTAGTTATTGCGGGTGACAGCCTGTCGCATGCGGCAGCTCCTGCGCCGGAAGACCCTTAGTTGCTGGGGGAGGGCCGGGGTGAGGATTTACCTTAGTAATGTCCGGGCAAAGCAACACGCGCGAACTCAATCTCATCCGGCGGACCCGGGGCAAACACCCACTCCGGATCGCCCTGCGCCGGCCAAGCCACCAGCGACGAGCAAACCGTGCCGAACCCGTTCCGCGGCGGTACATTGACCGGCGCGGGACCGCTGCGGTCGCGCAACGCACAAAGCCACGGCTCCCAACTTGGCCATTCAGGCTCGTTCAAGAAGGCCGTCCGGTGCGCCGCAACCCGCGGGCTGGCCGGGTCGTCCGGGTCGTGGGCGGTGATCATCGACACGCCAATGGGCAGCGCCCAGCGATCGAGCCGCATGCCATCGCCGCAGAGAAACTCGGCCCCGCCCCGGCCGGCCAGTACCACGTTAAACGGCCGGTAGTGCGCCGCATCGATCGGGGCGCCCGCCAGCGCCAGGCCGGGCAGCTCACCCCGGCTACGCTTACCCGGTGCCGGGCCTAGGCTGCCGGGACGGTTCAGCACGCAGGCCGCGCGCCCGCCCTCCATGGCCATCCATGTGCCGCCGCCCAGCCGGTCACGTCCGCCTACCAGGCCCGGGCGTGCCGGCCACCAGGCACCGGGCTGGTCCCAGGCGCGAGACACCATCTCATCCCGGTTCGCCGCAAGCAGCAACGGCCAGGCATGACCGGGCCGCCACAGCACCACGACCGTACACACGGGGCCCTACCCAGCCCCGTGCGGCACAGGGTCAGAAGCGGTCGTACCGCCCGTGATGCCGGTCATGACGGTGGTGGTGCCACCAAGTATGCCGGTGGTCGAACCGGTCACCACGATACTGCATCGTCTGCACACGCGGCCCATCCACGGGCCGGGCTGCGGCCGGGCCGGACATTGCGCCGGCTGTCGCCACCACCATCAACGCACCCAACAGAAGCTTTACCATTGCACATGGGCCTCCTTTGCCCACCCTCACAATGGTGAGCCGTCATGGCCAAATCAGGCCGCCCGCGTGGCCGTTTCATGGCGCGTGAATACCCGGGCGAAAACGTGGTCCACGTGGCGCAGATGCAGGGCCGTGTCCATCGCCTCAGCGATCTGGGCCGGCGTCACCCGCCCCGCGATGGCCGGGTCAGCCGCCACCGCCTCGGCAAAGCGCAACGCGCCCGGCTGGCCCAAAGTCGTCCACGTCTGCATCGCCGTCCGCTGGACGATGGCATAGGCGTCTTCCCGCGAGATGCCAGCCCGCGTCAGCGCCAGCAGCACTTCCCCGCTGTGCACAACGCCGCCCAGAGCCTCCACATTGGCGGCCATCTGCGCCGGATAGATCGTCAGCTTCTCCATCATGCCTGCCAGCCGTACCAGCGCGAAGTCGAGCGTCACGGTCGCATCCGGCCCGATCGCACGCTCCACGCTCGAGTGGCTGATGTCCCGTTCGTGCCACAGCGTCACGTTTTCCAACGCAGGCGTCACGCAACTGCGGACGATGCGCGCCAGGCCAGTCAGGTTTTCGCTCAGCACCGGGTTGCGCTTATGCGGCATGGCGCTGCTGCCTTTTTGCCCGGCGTGGAAGAACTCCTCCGCCTCTCGCACTTCGCTCCGCTGCAGGTGCCGCACCTCGGTCGCCAGCCGCTCCACGCCGGACGCGATCACGCCCAGCGTGCAGAAGAACGCTGCATGGCGATCGCGCGGAAGGATCTGGGTCGACACCATCTCGGCCACCAGACCCAGATGCTTTGCCACATAGGCTTCCACGCCCGGATCGACGTGGGCATAGGTGCCGACTGCGCCGCTGATGGCACAGACCGCAATCTCCGCCCGCGCCGCGAGCAGGCGCACCCGGTTGCGCGCGAACTCCGCATAGTGCCCGGCCAGCTTCAGGCCAAAACTCGTGGGCTCCGCATGGATGCCATGGCTGCGGCCAATGGTCAGCGTGTATTTATGCTCCTGCGCCCGGCGCTCGAGTGCGGCCAGCACGAGGTCGAGGTCTGCCAGCAACAGGTCTGCCGCCTGCGTCAATTGTACGCTGAATGCGGTGTCCAACACGTCGCTGCTGGTCAGGCCCTGGTGCACGAAGCGGCTGTCGGGGCCGATCCCTTCGGCTAGCCACGTCAGAAAGGCGATCACGTCATGCCGTGTCTCCGCCTCGATGGCATCGATGCGGGCCAGGTCGTCAGGCGTGATGTGCGCGACCTTTGCCGCCCCGCGTTCGCGGATGGTGCGCGCGGCCTCGGCCGGAATGGTGCCGAGCTGGGCCATGGCGTCGCAGGCGAGCGCCTCGATCTCGAACCAGATGCGAAACCGGTTTTCGGGCGCCCAGATGGCGGTCATGGCGGGGCGGGCGTAGCGAGGAACCATTTTTGCGCCTGGCGTTGATGCCCCTGACCCCTACGACCCGGCCCGTGAAGGAGCAAGCCCTGGATTTCGCCGCACTGCAGCCCGAGCTGATCGCCCTCGCACAAGTGCTATTCATCGACCTGGTCCTGGCGGGTGACAACGCCATCGTCGTCGGGCTGGCGGTGGCGGGATTGCCGGAAGCGCAGAAGGGCCGCGCCATTCTGGTGGGCATTGGCGTGGCCACCCTGTTCCGCATCGGCTTTGCCTTCATCACCGTGCAGCTTTTGGCCATCGTCGGCCTGCTGTTTGCGGGCGGGGTGCTGTTGCTGTGGGTTTGCTGGAAAATGTTCCGCGAAATTCAACACCAGCGCCACCAACCGTCTGGCATCGCGGCCCCGGTCAAAACCATGCGCCAGGCGATGGCGCAGATCGTTATCGCCGATCTCAGCATGAGCCTGGACAACGTCCTGGCCGTCGCCGGTGCGGCGCGGGAGCATCCGTGGGTGCTGGTTGTGGGGCTGGCCGTCTCGGTCGTGCTGATGGGCGTCGCCGCGCGGCTGATCGCACGCTTGCTGGAGCGCTACCGCTGGATCGCCTGGGCCGGGCTAGCCGTCATCTTTTACATCGCAATCAAGCTGATGTGGGACGGTTGGCATGACATCATGCGCCACATGCCCGCTTAAGTTAGGAACTGTCACCCGTCGCGATAGGAAGCGTAGAATACAAAGGTTTAGCTTTAAACGAAGCTATTGGTGGGAGTAATCTCTATTAACTTTATTTTCTGCAGCTGAGGCGTTCTGATGGGTCTTACTAAAGCAAAGCTGGAATCCGGACCGTCACGCGACCGTGGTATGACCGCCACCGACCGCAAAGTCATTGCCGCGTCCTCGATCGGGACGGTGTTTGAGTGGTACGATTTTTACCTCTACGGGTCGCTCGCCACCATTATCGGTGCCAAGTTCTTCTCCCAGTTCGATCCGGCCTTGCGCGACATCTTCGCCCTGCTCGCGTTCGCCGCCGGGTTCCTGGTGCGTCCATTCGGGGCACTGGTGTTCGGGCGGCTCGGTGACTTGGTCGGCCGCAAGCGGACCTTCTTGGTCACGATCGTGATGATGGGCGCTAGCACCTTCGTCGTAGGCTTGCTGCCCGGCTCGGACACGATAGGTATCGCCGCACCCATCCTGCTCATCGCCATGCGGTTGCTGCAGGGGCTCGCGCTGGGTGGCGAATATGGCGGTGCCGCAACCTATGTCGGCGAGCAGGCTCCCCAGGGCCGACGCGGTTTCTGTACCAGCTGGATCCAAACGACAGCGACACTCGGCCTGCTGATGTCGCTGCTCGTCATCCTCGCCAGCCGGACCGCACTGGGCGAGAAGGAGTTCGCGCAGTGGGGCTGGCGCATCCGGTTCCTGGTCTCGAGCCTACTACTGGGCGCATCGATCTATATCCGCATGCAGATGACCGAGAGCCCTGCCTTCCAGGCCATGAAGGAGCAGGGCCGGCTGTCGAAGGGGCCGTTGACCGAGGCGTTCGGCACCCGCAAGAACATCAAGCTCGCTATCCTAGCCGTGCTGGGCCTGACGATGGGCCAGGCCGTCGTCTGGTACACGGGCCAGTTCTACGCCCTGTTCTTTCTCACGTCGGTGCTGAAGGTGGATGGCTACACGGCCAACCTGCTGATCGCCTACGCCTTGCTGCTCGGCACCGGGGGTTTCGTGTTCTTTGGCTGGCTGTCGGACAAGATCGGGCGCAAGCCGATTATCCTCTCCGGCTGCGCGATCGCGGCACTGACGTACTTTCCGATCTTCGACAAACTGACCGAACAGGCCAACCCGGCCCTCTATGTCGCGCAATCCTACATTCCGGTCGTCATCCGGGCAGACCCGGCGGACTGCAACTTCCAGTTCAACCCGACCGGTACAGTCGTCTATGTCACTTCGTGCGACATCGCGGCGCAGGTCCTGGCCTCGTTGTCCATCCCCTACACCCGCGTGGATGCACCGCCGGGCACGATCGCTTCGATTAAGGCGGGTGCCGGGGAGCCGGTTGAATCATTCAATGCGCAGCAACTCGGGACCCGCGCGGCGGCGGCCCGGACCAACCTGAACCGCTTCACCGTGGCAGCCCTGGTATCGGCCGGTTACCCGCAGACCATCAACCAGTCGATCGTAAAGCTGCGGTCGCCGTTCGATATCGCCGATGGCCGCACGCTGACCATCATCGGGCTGCTGACGCTGATGGTGTTCTACGTAACCATGGTCTATGGCCCGATCGCCGCAGCACTTGTCGAGCTATTCCCGTCGCGGATCCGCTACTCCGGCATGTCGTTGCCGTACCATATCGGCAACGGCTGGTTCGGCGGGCTGTTGCCGGCCACGGCTCTCGCGCTATTCGTAGCGACCGGCAACTTATTCGCCGGGCTTTGGTACCCAGTCGTGTTCGCAAGTATCACGGTAGTCGTGGGCACGTTTTTTCTACCCGAGACGTATAAACGCGATATATTCGCTGACGATTGAGAGGGTTTTTACCTACCGCTACCTAGGTAATAATCGTCATAATAATTGAGAGTCGATCCAAGATCATTTTGTTGTTTGACATAGGCGTCGGAGCATCAGCCTGATCGAAGCCCAACGCAGGAACGCGAGGGCGTTACGGTTGAGGCGTTCCCAATCCTTGGCCAGCCGCCGGCACCGGTTCAGCCAGGC
>JANONC010000437.1:0-3653 GCA_031420655.1 Rhodospirillales bacterium
GCCCTCGTACTTTACACCCTTGCCCTTATAGGGCTCCGGCGGACGGTACGCCCGAATTTCAGCCGCAACCTGACCTACCTGACGCTTGTCGACACCAGCGATCGCAATCACCGTCGGCTTTGGCGTCGTAATGGTAATGCCCTCCGGCACTGGATAGATCACGTCATGCGAGAATCCGAGGTTCACCACCAGGTTCTTGCCCTGAACGCTGGCGCGAAAGCCAGTACCCGTGATCTCCAACGTCTTCGTGTAACCCGCCGACACGCCCTGCAACATACTAGCAACGAGTGAGCGGGTGGTGCCCCACATCATCCGAGCAGGCGTCGTGCCGCCCAGCGGCTTCACCGTTACCTTGTTATCGGCAACCGTCGTCTCGACCAAATCTGTCAGCTTCAGCGACATCGTGCCCAGCTTGCCCTTGGCCGACAGAATGCCGTCAAGAACCGTCACCGTCACGCCAGCCGGTACATCGACCGGGTATTTCCCTACACGAGACATGCCGTCCCCCTTAGAACACGCGGCAAAGCACTTCGCCGCCAACATTGGCCGCGCGCGCCTCGCCGTCGCTCAACACGCCACGGGGCGTGGATAAAATAGACACCCCAAGCCCCGCATAGACCCGCGGCAGCTCCTTAATTTTGGAATATACCCGGCGGCCTGGCTTGGACACCCGGGTGATCTCCTTGATCACCGGTTCACCCTCGCTGTACTTCAGCTCGATCCGCAGTTGGGCCACGCCGGGGCGCAACTCCTCGGCGGCGTAACCGCGGATAAAGCCTTCACGCTTTAGCGCCTCCAATACTCCCGCGCGTAGTTTGCTGGCTGGAGCCACGCACATTGTGTGCCGGCTGCGCTGAGCGTTGCGAATACGGGTGAGCATGTCACCCAAGCCATCTGACATCGACATCGGGTCGCGTCCTTACCAGCTGGCCTTGACCACGCCGGGCAATTGCCCGGAGTTGGCCAGGGACCGTAGCATGTTGCGCGACAGTTTGAACTTGCGGTAATTACCCCGCGACCGGCCAGTCAGCGCGCAACGCAGACGAACCCGCACCGCGGCCCCATTGCGTGGTAATTGCGCCAGCTTCACCGACGCTTCGAACCGCTCTTCGACCGGCGTGCTGCGGTCCATAACAGCCGCCTTCAGTTCCGCCCGCTTGGTCTTGTCGCGCGCGGTCATACGCTCACGCTTCGTGTTGCGGTTTACAGACGATGTCTTCGCCATGTCAGTCTACTCCTCGGAACTTGTCCTGCTGACGCAGACAGTTTTCCAGACGCGTTAAAGTCTTAAGCGGCAAACGGAATGTCGAACAGCTTCAGCAACGCTTTGGCCTCCGCATCCGTCTTGGCTGTGGTCACGAAAATGATGTCCATGCCGCGCACGTCCGTCACCTTGTCATAAGCTATCTCAGGGAAAATGATCTGTTCCTTAAGGCCCATGGCGAAGTTACCGCGCCCGTCGAAACCCTTGCCGTTCGGGATGCCGCGAAAGTCGCGGACGCGTGGCAATGCGATCGTTACCAGACGGTCCAAGAACTCAAACATGCGGCTCTTGCGCAGCGTCACCTTACAGCCAATCGGTAAACCTTCCCGGATCTTGAACCCGGCGATTGCCTTCTTGGCCAGTGTCTTCACCGGCTTTTGCCCGGCGATCAGCGTCAGTTCCGCTACTGCCGCGTCGAGCTTCTTCTGGTCGCCCGCCGCTTCGCCAACGCCCATGTTAATGACGATCTTTTCCAGCTTCGGCAGGCGCATAACGTTGCTGTAGGCGAACTCCGCCATCAACTTGGCTTTGATCTCGTCGTTGTAACGTTGCAGCATGCGCGGTACTTCGCGCGGTCGCATTTCCTGTGTGTCGCTCATCGTCCTAACCTTCGATCACGGTGCCGCTGCCGCGTGCAAACCGCACCTTCCGCCCGTCATCGAGCGTGCGGAAGCCAACACGGGTCGCCTTGTTCGTCGTTGGATCCAGCAGCGCCAGATTCGAAAGATGGATCGTCGCTTCCATCTCGACGATACCGCCGGGCTGACCCATGCCTTGGGGCTTGGTGTGCTTCTTGGCGATGTTCACACCCTTCACCACCGCGCGCTCATCCTTCGGGCGTACATGAAGAACTTCGCCGCGCTTGCCCTTATCGGCGCCAGTGATAACCACCACCGTATCGCCCTTCTTGATCCGTGCAGCCATTACAGCACCTCGGGCGCGAGCGAGATGATCTTCATGAACTTTTTACCGCGAAGCTCACGGACCACGGGGCCGAAAATGCGAGTGCCGATCGGCTCCTGCTGCTTGTTGATCAGCACGGCCGCATTGCGATCAAACCGGATCGCGCTGCCATCGGCCCGGCGCACCGGAAACGACGTCCGCACGATGACGGCCTGGTGCACATCGCCCTTCTTCACCTTGCCGCGCGGGATCGCTTCCTTGATCGATACGACAATCACGTCGCCGAACGAGGAGGACTTCCGCTACGACCCGCCCAGCACCTTGATCCACTGCACACGCCGAGCGCCCGAGTTGTCAGCGACTTCGAGGTTGCTCTCGACCTGAATCATCTACTCTACCCCTGCGCCGGCGCGTGTTCGGCCGGGGCCGGCGCATGCTTCTTCTCATTTGCATGAGCAACACGGACGGCAGCCACGTAACCATGCGGCATCTCGGCCGCGGTGCCGTTGCGCTCGACCAGAAGCCACGTTTTACGCTTGCTGATCGGACGACACTCCTCGATCCGAACCACGTCGCCTTCCTTGCAAACGTTCAACTCGTCATGCGCGGCGTACTTCTTCGACCGGCGAATGAACTTCTTATATAGCGGGTGCATGATCCGGCGCTCGACCAAGACCGTAATGGTCTTGTCCATCTTGTCGCTCGTCACTCGCCCTGTCAGGACGCGCCTTGGCATCGAACTTCGCCTCTACTTCTGCTGGGCGGAGCTTTTCAGCTCCGTCATGATCGTCTTCACGCGAGCAATGTCGCGGCGAACCTGCCGCACACGGCCCACACCCTCGGTCTGCCCGGTCGCACGCTGAAAGCGCAGGTTGAACTGCTCCTTCCGCAGATCAAGAAGCAACGACGGCAGGTTATCCGCACCCTTGGCGCGCAGGTCGGTTGGCTTGGTCATTGCTCAGCCCTCCCCGAGCCGTTGCACGAACTTCGTCCGGATCGGCAGTTTAGCTGCACCAAGCTCCAGGCTAGCGCGCGCCAGCTCCGGCGACACGCCATCGATCTCGAACATGATACGGCCGGGCTTGATGCGAGCAACCCAGAATTCTGGGCTACCTTTGCCCGAACCCATCCGCACTTCAGCCGGCTTTTGGCTGACCGGCACGTCCGGGAACATACGGATCCATACCCGTCCAGCCCGCTTCATAGAACGTGTGATCGCCCGCCGGGCCGCTTCAATTTGGCGCGCAGTAATCCGCTCCGGCTCCAGTGCCTTAAGGCCGAACGTGCCGTAGTTCAACTGCGTCGCCGATTTTGCCAGACCGTGGATACGGCCCTTGTGCGCTTTGCGGTACTTGGTCCGCTTGGGAGACATCATGGCTTTTTCTCCTCAGCGCTGCGGTGCTTGCTCGGCCGCGCGGCGGTCCTGAGCCATAGGGTCGTGCGTCAGCACCTCGCCCTTGAATATCCAGACCTTCACGCCGCACGT
>JANONC010000438.1:0-1525 GCA_031420655.1 Rhodospirillales bacterium
CCCGGCTGCTGATCGAGGCCGGGGCAGAGGTCCGCTACGTCGGCACGGCCTGCCCGCGCACGGAGTGGTCCGACGCCGACCGCGAATGGCTGCAAGCCCGCGGCACGCACATCCAGTATCGCGCCAGCCTGGAGCAGGACCTGGCCGCCATGAAGGACGTGCGCCCAGACCTCGCCGTGGGAACGACGCCGCTAGTGCAGGCGGCGAAAGAAATGGGCATCCCGGCGCTATACTTCACCAACATGGTCTCCGCCCGCCCATTGTTCGGCCCGGCCGGCGCCGGGTCCATGGCGGCCATAGTCGCCGCGCAGATCGGCGGGGCCGGGCGGTTCAACCGCATGGTGGACTTCTTCGAGGGCGTGGGGACCGGCACCGCCGCCGGCTACGGCAGCCGCGGCAAGCCGGTCGAGCCGGCTGGTGCGCGGGACCGCTATCGTAAAGTGCGCGAGGCAAAAGTCCGCGCCACCGAAGCGATAGGAACCTAGGCGGTGCTGATCCAGGACCACGACCGGGCCGGCGGCTACTGGGGCGCCGTCTATGCCTTCACCGCCATCCGCGGCCTGCGCGTCGTCATTGACGGCCCCGTGGGCTGCGAGAACCTGCCCGTCACCGCCGTCCTGCACTACACCGACGGCCTGCCCCCGCACGAGCTGCCCGTCGTCGTCACCGGCCTGTCCGAGGACAACCTGAGCAGCACCGGCACCGAGGGCGCGCTGCGCCAGGCCGCCCGCACCGGCGACCAGGACATGCCCTCCGTCGTCGTCACCGGCAGCATCGCCGAGATGATCGGCGGCGGCGTCACGCCCGAGGGCAGCAACCTGCTGCGCTTCATCCCGCGCACCATAGACGAGGACCAGTGGCAGGCCGCGGACCGCGCGATCTACTGGCTGTGGACCGAGTTCGGCGCCAAGCGCAGCAAGCCCAAGCCCCGCCCCCCCGTCGCCGACCGCAAGCCCGGCACGAAGCCCCGCGTCAACCTGATCGGCGCGATCTACGGCACCTTCAACATGCCGTCCGACCTGGCCGAGATCCGCCGCCTGGTCGAGGGCATCGGCTGCGAAGTCAACCTGACGTTCCCGCTGGGATCGCACATCGAGGACGCCGCGCGCCTGCCCGACGCCGACGTGAACATCTGCCTCTACCGCGAGTTCGGCCGGCAACTCTGCGAGGAGCTGGACCGCCCCTACCTGCAGGCGCCCATCGGCCTGTTCGCCACCACCAACTTCCTCCGCAAGCTCGGCGAACTGACCGGCCTGGACCCCGAGCCGTTCATCGAGGCCGAGAAGCACACCACCATCAAGCCGATCTGGGACCTGTGGCGCAGCGTCACCCAGGACTTCTTCCCAACTGCGTCATTCGCCGTGGTGGCCACCGACACCTACGCCCGGGGCCTGCGCGGCTTCCTTGAAGGGGAGATGGGCATCCCCTGCACCTTCAGCTTCAGCCGCACCGCGGGCACCAAGCCCGACAACCAGGCCGTGCGCGCAGCGATGAAGGCGACGCCGCCCTTCGTGCTGTTCGGCTC
>JANONC010000439.1:0-5683 GCA_031420655.1 Rhodospirillales bacterium
AGGGAGACGATCCAATCCCGGGCCTGCGATTCGTCCATCCCGCCCTCGGTCCGCGCGATAGTGCGCAGCGCGTTGTCCACGTCCTTGGCCATCCGGCTCGCGTCGCCGCACACGTAAAAATGCGCCCCGCCCTGCAGCCAATGCCACAGATCGGCTGCGTGTTCCTTTATCCGGTCCTGCACGTAGATTTTCTGCTTTTGGTCGCGGGAGAAGGCGAGGCTGAGCCGGGTCAGCGTGCCGCGCTCCTGCCAGGCCTCGATCTCATCGCGGTACAGGTAATCCTGCGCCTCGTGCTGGTCGCCAAAGAACAGCCATGCCGGGCCGGCCGGGCCCTGGGCGCGCGATTGCAGGAAAGCGCGGAACGGGGCCACGCCGGTGCCGGGGCCGACCATGATGATCGCGGTGTGCGGGTCGGACGGCAGGCGGAAATGGCTGGTGGTGATACTCGCCAGCACCGGGCGGCCATCATGGGCGTGGTCTGCCAAATACGCGCTCGCCACGCCGTTGCGCATCCGGCCCCGCCGTTCCGTGCGCACGGTCGAGACGCAGAGATGCACCTCGCCCGGCACCGCCTCCGGTGCTGACGCTATGGAGTAGAGGCGCGGTTTCAGTGCGGGCAGGCTGCGGACCAGGTCGGCCAGCGTCGGGCGGGCTGACGGGAAATGCTCGATCAGGTCGAGTAGATCGGCGTCCTCCGGCTGCGCCCCGTCATCGCCATCCTGCAGCGCCCGCAGCGCTTTTGCTTCTGCCGGGTCCGTGGCCGCGCCGGCCAGCAGCGCCATCGTGCGGTCCTGTGGGCGGGCGATGTCGTATTGGTCAAGAAAGTTGTCCCGCATCGCATCGCCGGGGACGCCATAGGCGGCCAAGATGCTGTCCACCAGCGCCGGATCGTTCTGCGGCATCAGCCCCAAACTGTCACCCGGCAGGTAGCTCAGGCCGCTCGAAGCCAGATCGATGCGGATGTGCCGGACTTCTTTGGCCGAATTCGGGCCGCTCAGACGACCGACGGAGATGATTTGCACCGGCGAGCCCACGGACGCGGCGGCAACGGGTGGAGGCTTGGCCACGACGACGGCGGGGGTGGCTTGCAGCAGCGCCTTCACCGCTTTCATCGTCGGCTTACCGCCTGGCACGCATAACCCGGCGCTTGTCTCCTTGCCGTCCGCCAGCGCTTCCGCATAGGTCTGGCACAGGTAGCCGCACTGCCCGCAATCGAGCTGCGCCATGGCCGCCATCATTTGCCGGGCGGGCGCGCGGCCCTCCGCCATGGCCAGCCGCTCCGGCAGCTCCAGCGCCGGGTCATGCCAGGGAAAATCTTCGGCCGGCGCAGCGGGTGCGGCGGAGGACATGAGGGCGCCCTGCCCGCCATAGATGCCGGCCAGGAAACCATTGAGCCACGCGCGTTGCGCCGGGCTGAACGGGGCGCTGGGCGGGATCAGCGGCGTTGCGTCGGGCGATGGCAGCCCAGGGAGCATAGCGTTCATGCGTCTTGCAGTTCCAGTAATGCGGCCAACTCGGCCTCGGACCGGGCGGCGCTCCAGTCCTGGAATGTACCCTGCCCGTTCCACGCCTGCAGCAGACGCAGCACGAGCGGCGGTATGTCATCGGCGGCGACGGCCGGGCGGATCAACCGGCCGATCCGCTGCTCCGGCCCGGCGCCGCCGCCGACGTGCAGGTCGTAGCCCTCGATCGTATCGTCCTCGTTGATCGCCACCCGGGCGCCGAGCAGCCCGATATCGGCCACCAGATGCTGCGCGCAGGAGTGGTGGCAACCGGTTACGTGGATATTGATGGGCGAAGCGACAGTGATGCGCGCGTCTAGGTACTCGACCAGCGCCGCCGCGTGGCCCTTCGTGTTGGACGCCGCGAATTTACAGCCTGCATTGCCGGTACACGCGACCAGCCCGCCGCGCAGCAGGCTCGCCTCCCAGTCCAGGCCAAGCGCGGCCAGCCCGTCCAGCAGCGCGGGCATATCCGCCTCCGCCACGTCCGAGATGATCAGGTTTTGCCAGACGGTCAGCCGGATGGTGCCGGAACCATAGCGGTTCGCAAGCCGCGCCACGCCCTGGGCCTGACCGGACGACAGGCGCCCCACGGCGCAGGTGACGCCCACGTACTGGAAACCCGCCTGGCGCTGCGGATGCACGCCGACATGGCCGTGCTTATCCTGTGGCGCCCGGGCCGGCACCGGGTCCTGGCGGCGCAACGGGCGGCCGAGCTGGGTTTCCACCTCGGTCAGGAAGCGCTCATGGCCCCAGCGGTCGAGCAGGTATTTCAGCCGGCTCGTCTTGCGGCTCGTGCGGTCGCCATGCGCTATGAACACGCGCAGGATGGCGTCGCAGACGGCCGTCGTATCCGCTGGTGCGACCACCACGCCAGCGGGGCGGGCAAAATCACGGTGACCGGTGATGCCACCCAGGGCGAGCGCATAGAACACCCCGTCCGGCAGCTGCACGGCAGTAAACGCGATGTCGTTCGTATCCTCCAGCACCGCCACGCGGCCACCGCCGTCAAAGGCGATGTTGAACTTGCGCGGCAGGCCAAACAGCTCGCGGTGATCCAGGATGTGGTGGTGGATTTGCCGCGCGACCGGGCGAGTGTCGATCAACTCCTGCGGGTCGATGCCGGCGGTGGGGCTGCCGGTCACGTTGCGGACGTTGTCGGCGCCGGCACCCTTGCTGGTCAGGCCCAAATCGGCCAGGCGATGCAACACCTCTGCCGCGGCACCGGCCGGGATCTCACGAACCTGCAGGTTGGCGCGGGTGGTGATGTCGACAAACCCGCCGCCCAGATCGTTCGCCAGTTCGGCCACGCCAGCCAGCTGCGCCGCGGTCAGGATGCCGCCCGGCATGCGCATCCGGCACATGAAGCTGTCCTGCGCCGGCGCAACATAAAACAGGCCATGGTATTTGGTCGTGAACACGTCGGTGCCCTTGGGGAACCGGCCCTCCGCCGCCAAACGCCCGATCTCGTCCGTGCGGTCCAGCGGATTGCGGACGCGCTTGGCCTCCTCCTCCGGCGTCAGCTTGCCGCCATCGGCGATCGTGCGGTCCTGCGCCACGCGTTGCAGGTCGGACGGGTCGGCTGCGGGGGCGCTGGTGACGCCCGGCGCGATCGTGCCACGGCGCGCCTCCACGCCAGACATGAAGCCCTTCAGGTATTCCTGCTGCTCGGCACTGAAATTATCGGTCATGCGGCGAACTGAGGTCCAAACGGCAGAGCGTGCCGCAGCGTCGCGACGTTCACGCCGTCGCGGATAAGATTGAGGTACCAAGGCGCATCCGCGGTCTCACCCAGCAAAACGGCCCCAACCAGGCGGTTGTGGCGCACCAGCAGGTGGCGGTATTGGCCGTCTTCCACGTCGTCCAGCACCAGGCTGTCGGCGTCGGCGGCGACGGGTTCACCGGCGCTCCAGATTGCAGCGCCCGCGACCTTCAGCGCCGTCGGGTCGCTTGCGGGAACGTAGAACGCGGCGCCGCCCAGGATGGACGTGGCGGCCACGGCGGCCTGCGCCAAAGCGGGGGCGGCCAGGCCGCAACACACGCCGTCATGTTCGGCGCACTCGCCCACTGCAAAGATGTAGCGGTCGGAGGTACACATCCGATCGGTCACGATAATCCCGCGATTGATTGGCAGGCCGGCTTCAGCGGCCAGCTCGCTCGCCGGGCGAATGCCGACGGCCATCACGACCAGGTCGGCCTCGATCACCCGGCCGTCCGCCAGTTCGATCCCGTGCGCCTGGTCACCGCCAATGACCCGCAGCGTCGTGGCGGACAGGACCGTGTCGATCCCCTGCGTCGCCAGCCGCTCCCGCAACCGTGCGGCACCACCCGCGTCGAGCTGGCGTTCCATCAACCGGTCCATGGCATGCACAACGGTCACGGCCATGCCCCGGCGCGCCAGGCCCGCGGCCGCTTCCAGCCCCAGCAGCCCGCCGCCGATGACGATGGCGTGCCCGCCCGCCGCAGCCGCGTCCATCATGGCCTGTACGTCCGCCAGGGTACGGTACAGCACAACGCCGGGCAGATCGGCCCCGGGCAGGCGCAGCCGGACGGCGTGCGACCCCGTCGCCAGCACGAGGCGGTCGTACTTGATCGGCTCGCCATCCGTAAGCCGAACCAGCTTGGCTGGGCGATCCACCGTCGTCACCTGCACCCCGTCCCGGTAAGTGACGGAGTTATGGGCCGGCGTGATCAGCGATACGTGGTCCACATCACCGGCGAGTAAGCCACTGAGCGCCACACGGTTGTAGGGCATGCCGGGCTCCCGCCCGAGCAGCGTGACCCGGTGCCCGCCCTCGGCCAGCAAGGCTGCGGTGCGCACCCCGGCTGGCCCGGCGCCCACGATCACGGTGTGCATCATGCGGCCTCCGCCGGGCTGCGGTGGCGGGCATACAGGAATTCATCATGGCCCGCCGCGACTCCAGAAAACGTGGGTCGGCCGCTAGCGCGAGCCTGCTTGGCCACGTCCACGTCCGGCATGCCGTACTTGGCAAACAGACCGCGCTCCTGCGCCACGATCAGCGGCGCAGCGTCGGTCAGCGCGATATAGCCGAGCTTCACGCCCTTCACCTCTGGCCCGGCCGCTTGGGCACGGCCTAGCCGGGGCAGTACCGTGGCGGCGGAGGCAACGATCGCGGTCCAGCGGGTGAGCTTCAGCACCAGGCATACTCCAACCGATACCTGCGTAGGCTATCGCAAGCACTTGCTTAGAATAGGAGCATCGCAATGCACAACTACAATTTAACAGCCGGTTTTCTAGGCATTCTGCCTATTTTACAGACGTTTCCCGAATGGCGGCTGTTGTGATGGTATCCAAAGCCGACAAAAACCGGGACCGGTCTGATTTGGTTAGTGGAGCATGGCCACCGCCGCCAACCCCCAGCTCACGCAGATGCCGCGCTATCTCTCGTCCGGCGAGCGCGGCACCAATGTTATCCGCCGTCCAGACATGCCCGGTATGGCTCAGCGCCCGCGCGCCCTGCGTGAGGCACCGGCTGGCCAGCGGAATGTCGGCCGTCACGCACACGTCACCGCGCCCGATGCGTCCGGCGATCCAGTCATCGGCCTCGTCGGGCGCGCCACCGACCGTCACCATGTCGACGCCGGGCAGGCCAGGTGGGCGGATCGGGCGGCTGCCGTTCGACACGACCGACACCGGCAGGTGCAGCCGCATTGCCACGCGGAACACCTCCTCCCGCACGGGGCAGGCGTCCGCGTCGATATAGAGCCTTGTCACGTCCGCACTTCAGGCTGCGAGCTTATCCAACTCACGCAACACGCTATCGCCCATGACCGATGTGCCGACCTTGGCCGCGCCCGGCACCATGACGTCCGCGGTGCGTATCCCGCTGGCGAGCACGTTGGTGCAGGCCCGTTCGATCAGCGCCGCATCGTCCTCCAGGCCGAAGGAATAGCGCAGCAGCATGGCGAAGCTCAGCATCTGCGCCATCGGGTTGGCGATACCCTTGCCGGCAATATCGGGCGCGCTGCCATGGATCGGCTCATATAACGCACGGCGGCGTCCATTCTCCATCAGCCCTAACGTGGCAGACGGCAGCATACCGAGGCTGCCTGTGAGCATGCTGGCTAGGTCGGACAGGATGTCGCCAAACAGGTTGCCGGTCACGATCACGTCGAATTGGCGCGGGTTACGCACCAGCTGCATCGCGCAATTATCCGCG
>JANONC010000440.1:0-2198 GCA_031420655.1 Rhodospirillales bacterium
GCGATGGTCCGCGAGGCGGAGACGAATGCTGGCGCTGACAAAAAACGGCGCGCGTTCATCGAGACCAAGAATCAAGCAGACGGCATGGTCCATCAGGTCCGCAAGGACCTGTCCGAG
The DNA here is from genome assembly GCA_031420655.1 of Rhodospirillales bacterium. Classification (GTDB taxonomy): domain Bacteria; phylum Pseudomonadota; class Alphaproteobacteria; order Acetobacterales; family Acetobacteraceae; genus JANPPS01. Next base: position 118 of record JANONC010000440.1, read on the forward strand.
CACGGCGGCACGATGTCCGCCGCGGACCGGGCCGCAGCTGAATCCGCTATCCTTCCGGTCCTGACTGCGATGGAAGGTACGGACGCGGACCGTCTGCGGCAGGCAACGGACGCGTTGGCCCAGGTCGCGATGCGGATCGGTCCGGCTGCAGCCGGAAGCTCGGCCGGCGCCGGAACCCCGGACGGTAAGCCGGACAATGGTGTGGTGGATGCCGAGTTCGAAGAAGTGGCGGATCACAAGCGGTCCGCCTGACCTCAGGCCTGGCAGGAGCACCAATGATGGCTCAACCTAGCCCTGACGTGTTGCATCGGATCCGCGGGCCAACCCTGTAGCTGGACTTTGCGCCCTTCGCGGACCTGAAACTCCTTCGTCTTGATCCCCACCATTACTCCCGTGCGCCAAGTCCTAAACCCGCAGCATTCACGGTGAGTTGGTGGCACAGGCCGTGACAGGGTCGGGAACTACCCAGCGACTGATCCGCCCTGGTTTGGGTATTTTCCGGGCCAGTCCGCCGGCCAGCCCGGGCGCAAAGACACTATCCCGCGCCCGAAGGTGACTCCGGAAATGGCCAAGACAATGCATGCCGCCGTCGTAGAGTAACTCGGCCGGCCCCTCGGAATGCGTGAGATGCCGGTTCCGTCGCCCGGCCATGAAGGGATCGGCCTCGTCTGCGCCATTGGCGCCGGGGTGACGGCGGTCAAAGAGGATGACCGCGTGGGCGTGCCCTGGCTGTTTTCGGCCTGCGGCCACTGCGAATACTGCCTGTCGGCATGGGAAACCGTGGGCGGCAGTGCCGAGTTTGGCGGCTACACCATAAATTGACTCTTTGCCGAATACATCTTGGCAGACCCGAACTAGGTGGCCCACGTGCCCGCGGGCTTTGCAGCGACGGCGGCAGCCCCGGTCATCTGCGCAGGGATCACCACCTACAAGGGCATCAAGATGACCAAGGCGCGGCCGGGCGAGTAGCTCGTGGTATCCGGTACCGGCGGTCTCGGGTATCTCGCCATCCAGTATGCGAAGATCATGGGATTGCAGGTCTGTGCCGTCGATATCGACGACGGCACGCTGGCCCATGCGACCCGGCTCGGTGCCGACTTGGTGGTAAACGCGTCCGACGGTGACCCGGTTTGGGCGGTGAAGAAGGGAACCGACGGCGGCGCGCACGGCGTGCTGATCACGGCACCCTCACTCGACGCCTTCAAGCAAGGCGTCGGCATGGCGCGCAAGCGTCGCACCTGCGCCCTGGTCGGCCTACCGCCCGGCGATCAACGAGATATTCCAGCGGCTGGAGCATGGGGACGTGCCGTCCCGCGTCGTCATCGATTTCATGCCCTGAGCGGATCGCTTGCGGGGATGTTCGACTTTGCGCACGGCACGCCGAGACGACGCCCGATGCTGTGCTCAGGTGCTGGCGAGCGATTGCCCAACGCAGTCGCCAGTCCTGGCACTAACCGCCTGCGCCGAAAGTTGCTCCGATTCCGGCCGTAACAGCCATTGCCACGGCGCCCCAGAACGTGACACGGGCCGTCGCTTTGAGAAGCGTGGCGCCCCCTGCCTTGGCTCCGACCGCGCCCAGCACTGCCAGGAACACCAGCGATGCTGCCGCGACACCCTCCGCCATCAGGCCGGCCGGCATCAGTCCTGCCACGACCAGCGGCAGGGACGCACCTGCCGAAAACGAAGCGGCCGACGCGAAGGCGGCCTGGACGGGCCGCGCCAGGGTCGCTTCCGACAGCCCCAGTTCGTCCCGGGAGTGCGCACCCAACGTATCGTGGGCCATCAGTTGTTGGGCGACTTGCCGGGCCAGCGTCGCATCCAAGCCACGTCCCACGTAGATCGCCGCCAGTTCGTCGTGCTCGGCAGCGGCATCGGTGGCCAGCTCCTTACGTTCCCGCTCCAGGTCAGCTTGCTCGCTATCGGCCTGGGAACTGACGGACACGTATTCGCCGGCCGCCATGGACATCGCACCGGCGACCAGGCCCGCCCCACCGGCCACCAGGACACCCCGGTGCGTCCCAGCCGCAGCAGCCACCCCGAGCATAAGGCTGGCGGTCGAAAGAATTCCGTCGTTCGCGCCG
>JANONC010000441.1:0-1902 GCA_031420655.1 Rhodospirillales bacterium
CGGCGGTGCTGAGCAGCCGGCGACGTTCACCACGGCTCGCCACGCATTTCCTTGAGGTCGATCGCCAGTCCTGGTCGCAAGACAGACGAGCTCGGTCAACGCGGGGCGCCGAAGCACGAGTCCGCCCGAAGGGAACCACAGGCCCGGCAAGACCAGACAGGAGAGCGCTTGCGGCCTTTGAGCATGTGCGGGAATGGCGGGTAGCGCCTTGGGCGAGTGGAACCGTGCGGGCGGTCTAATCTGCCTCATGGCAATCTCTCGCAGGCCAGGGTCACGGCGCCGGGGCCAGCGTCACCCCCTCGGATGCGTGCGGTTTGGGCCGGGCGGCGGCCTCCGCGAAAGGGTGGGTCCTCGCCATGCTCGCTCGAAGCCGAGCTGCGCGTGGCTCCGGTCCCGCTGCGCGCCTTTCTCTCCAACCCCCTATGCCCGTCCAAGAAAACCACACCCGAGGGGGAGGACGCCGGCACAGGGCCGGCGGACCCCACGGCAGCGAGAGAGATCACATCATGGGAACCAAGACCGCTCCGAAGTCCGCTCAGCCCGCCCCGAAGACGCAGACCCGCCAGGCCGTCACGCTCGAGATGGTCCGAGCCATCACCCCCGTCCTGGCCAAGGCCGACCGCATGGTCGCCACCTACGGGCTCGAACCCGTCGATTACGCCGCCATCCGCGAAGGCACCGAAGAACACGTCGTCCGCATCTGCAACGGGCTCACCGACAACCTCAACGAGAAGGCCATGGCGATCTTCCTGCAACGCATCGTCGGCAGCTTCGTCGGCGCCGCCTACGGAGCCGCCACCTTTTACGGCTCCAAGAAGTCCGACGCCCTCGCCCTCAACAGCAAGCTGTTCAACGACGCCCGCGACGAGGACCGCGACGGTGTGGCCGGCTTCGAAAGCAAGCAGGAACGCGCCATGGTGTTCGCCGCCGAGATGGGTCTTCAAGCCCACGCGCTGATGGCAGCCGCCGAGGGTGCGGTTCACGCCTACGCCCACATCACCGGCGACACCTGGAAGCCCTACGAAGCAGCGATGCCCGCTGCCTCGAGCGTGCAGCGCCGCTCAGCCGACGCGATGCGGGCCGCCCTGGAGGACTGAGCCAGCAAGGGCGGGGGCCCACGTTCCCGCCCAACCTCGGCCTCCAATGGCTCAAAAGGAAGGAATGGCAGTGCCATCACAACCCGGCTTCGGTCCTGCAATGAGAAACCCGCGCTCCGCGCGCCCTCCGGGCCTCCAGGCCGCACGCGGCTAGCCGCGCTTCGAAGCGACCTTCCGGGGTGATGGAGGGTAGAACAAGGTGCGAACGGACGACAAAGGAGACGAGGATGATCTTACGCCGCCTCATAGGCCAACCGGCCAACGACGCCATCGTCACCGAGAGAATGAAGCTCCTCGCAGGAGGATGCCAGCTGATCGCGGTCGGAACCTTTATCACCTCGATTGATCAAGGGGACGGTTGTGAGCTTCATCACGGGTGGCCTTGGTTTTGCCACCTTGGAGCTGCTAGCCCTGCGTATTCTAGGGTTCCTGTCACCGCCGGCGGGGGATTGATCATGATGGACTATTTCGTGGGTCTTGCGATCACCACCGGCGTAGGTTTTGGCCTCATAGCCCTCGGCCTCTACATCGCAGCACGCTGGATCGGACTGCCCCGACGACGCTAAGGCTGGTTATCTTTCCTCTACCGAGGGCGGCACTCTATCGCTCCAAGCCGGTGCGCCCACCAGACCTTCCACGCCAAAGTGCTGTGCCGCTTCGCCTACCCTAAGCTGCCGGCCGGGCTCATGAGTCCGACGGCCAGGACTCTGCCGCACCGCCCACCCCCCAACACACACTTGCCTGCTGAAGGCCAAGTATAAGTCCAGGCAAGGTCGGGCCGGTTCAACCCCGCCTTCGGCGCCGC
>JANONC010000442.1:0-3398 GCA_031420655.1 Rhodospirillales bacterium
TAGTAGCCGCGCCGGCCGTAGTAGCCTCGCCTCGGACCGTAAAAGCGTGGTCGCCCGTAGAACCGGGGCCGGCCGTAATAGCCTGGGTAGCGGTAATACTGGACCGTCTGGACCAGGTCGCCAGGCACCTGCGCCGTTGCCGCCGGCGCCGCGAGCGCGGCTTCGGCACGGGCCGTCGGCGCTAGGAGCAGCATGCCCAGCGCCAGTGCTCCCGCCACCAGGTATCCGGTCAACCTGTTCCGCATGGGCCGCCTCCCGTTCGTTGCGGCACAGTGAGGCCGAACATCGTGGCGAATGCAAGACGACCGGGACAGGATAGCTAAGCCGAGCCGTGCACGTTGGCGCGAAACGGCCTACGGCATGGGTGGAGCGCGAAAGCTAGGAAATCCACGCATCCACCAATCCCCACAGGCTCAAAAGGAGCGCGAGAGCCTTGATGGTCGACCCGATGCCACTGCGCCTGCAGCGCGCCGTAGCGATCCTGTCCCGCATCGGCGATCCCGGGTAGCTGCTCAATCTTGGCGAGCGCGTTGTGGGCATCCTGCGGGCGGGCTGGCGGGATGACGCCAGACAAAGCTAAGCCGGAACCAAAGCAAACATTGTTGAATTTACCCGACTATCCCGTAATTGTCCGCACTCTGGACGGCTCCGGCAGCGGCCGTTCAAAGGCAGTTTTCCCGTCCACAGAATGCGTCTCACAAACCTTCGGCGTCTCACAATCGCCTGCCAGGTTTGGGGGACGGTGATGTTCTTCGCTTGTTGACGCATCGCGTTACCGCCTGCCAGCATCACGGCAAACACAGCATACGGGTCCGAGCTGGCCTCGGTCAGCTGCCTTCTGCTCGGCCCTGGCCGGAGGAACTGCTGAGGGTGTAGCTGCCAGCCGGAATCATACGCCGCCCTCCGGAATCCGTGGCGGCGATCGCTGTGCTGGTAGGCAGGCAGGAGTGATCGTAGCGGCTCTGGAGCGATAGTGGAGGTGCTTTCACTGGCGTTGCACGCTCACGACTACATTCCAGAACGCCAGGTCCATTCTGGCACCCCCTGATCCTGATGAAGGCGCAAGCGTTGCAGCGCCACCGCCGCTTGGACGTCTTCAGATCGAGTTGCAGCTTCAATGGTGAGGCAGGGTAAACTTGCGCACGCCTCGGTCGCGAAGCGGCCGGGCAACACGGCGTCATCTGGTCGCAAGTAGGCGGCCGACCACCACGCCTCGATCGCTTCGGCAGCAGACTGCAGCGCATCGGCTGAAGGCAGCCGCTCACGCTTCCCATGCTGGTTCACGCGCCGATCGGCGGGCACCAGATTCCAAAGGTCGCCGCAAGGCCATGCCGACCAAGGTAGACAATGGTCCACGTCCAGGTTGTCGGCTGAGAGCCGCTTGCCGCTCCAAACGCAATAGATGGTGTGCCCATGACTGAGAAGCGCTAGTGCCCTGGCTCGCGGAAGAACAACGTCGCGAGCTGGATCAGCCCAGGTCATCGCTGCAGCGATCTTGCCTACCTCGAGCAATCGTCCCTGAGTCGTTGCATAGCCCTGCATAAGTCGCGTCCACTCGCTGATGAGGGCAGGCTCTACCCAGACCGCAAAGCGCTGCATTGCCATCCAGAGGTGTTTTGGCACCCGCATGCTGCCGAATGAAGCGAGGGTAGGTCCATCCAGGATGAAGGTGCCGGCCGGTCGTGGAGACCGCGCGCGGGTTGTTTCCAGGATCCGTCCGCCTGCCGGAAACGTCAGGTAGTTTGCCGGCATACGACAGACATGATCGGCGGCCTCGCGTAAGGCGGCGTGCAAGGCAGCAGCAGAGGTGCCACCAAAGACCGCACCAACCCTGAGATCTCGCTGTGACGTCGCGCCCGCAGCCACAGACGTCCAGCCCGGTCCGGCAAAGCCCAGGCTTTCCGCCCACGATCGATTGCCCGGCGCCTGGGGGAGATTGGCAGCGGTCAGGGGAAGGTAGAGCCGGAGCCAGTAGAGCGCGATCAGTCCGAGGGGTAGTCGGATATGGTCGTCGCCATCGTCCTTCGCCAACCCGGCGGCGCCGTCAGCCGCACGGCACAGCACTCGCAACAGGCCGAGCTTATAGGTTGCACTCTTCGCATCGGCTAGGATCAGGTGACGGAGCAGAGGCAGAGCGCCAGTCCCGTCGTCTGGTAAGCGAAGCACCACGTTGGTCCATGTGATGTCGGGTCGCTGCTGCAGATCCGGGGATGGAGCCGTGCGTAATATCTGCAGGCCATGGGCTCGCGCCAGTGTCTCGACCTCTGCAAGGCTAACCGGATGGCCGCTGCGGCCGTCATCGGGTCCGTGCCTGAGCGTCAGGACAAGCAGGCCACCGGATTTCAGAAGCCCCACCAACTTGCGGAATGCCCGTGGACGATCGAGAGGGGCCACGTGTTGCCAGACGGCACTTAGCAATATCAGATCGGCTGCCAGACCGAGCAAGGACGTGGAAACCAGGCCAGGCAGGCTGTCTGAAACCCAACGGATCCGCGACGAGGTGTGCCGCCGGGCTGCCTCGGCGCGCATGGCCATCGACGGCTCGACGGCGATAACGTCGTAGCCCGCGGTGACAAACGCGCCGGCATCGCGCCCCGTGCCTGAACCGATGTCGATGACCAAGGCCGGAGGCGCCGGAAGCAGGTTGGCGAGCCAATCCCGGCTTACAGTGGGAGGAACGGCCTCATAGACGGCTGCCAGCCGGCCCGCATTCGCGTCATACCAGGAGACTGCGGACGATTGCATTGTGGAAATTATAGCAGGCCGCGGACGATGACGGCACACTGCCAGCGCTACGGGGTACGCCGCTGCTGATCCAGCTCTTCCTGGCATACTACGGCGGGCCACAGGTCGGGCTGATCGGCCTGGCGTTGTATGGCGGCGCATTCTTTGCCGAAATCTTCCGGGCCGGCCTCAATAGTGTGCCGCGCGGTCAGGTCGAAGCTGCGCGCTCGCTGGGTCTGTCCTGGGCGCAAAGTTTGAGGCTGGTGCAGGTCCCACAGCTTCTCGTCCTGACGCTACCCCCAGCAACAGGTCAGGCTATCGTACTGCTGAAGGAAAGCGCGGTGCTGTCCGTCATCACCGTCCCGGAGCTGACCTTCGAAACCACCCGCATGGTCACGGAAACGCTTGCCGTCGTCGAACCCTACTTCGCCCTCGCCCTGCTCTACTGGCTCGCGGCCGCACTGGTCGCCGCTTTAGGCCGGCGAGCGGAGGTCGCTGTCACACTGCACCTTCAACCCAGCCGCTAGCGGCCCCAAGCAGGAGTTCCCCCATGTCCGACGCTTCTCTGATCACGATCCCCGCCCGCCGCGGCGCAGCTGCGCGCATGTGCAAAGGTCAACTCCTGCGCGTGGTCAACACCCATGGCGACCAGGTAATAGACACCTGGGCGTTCA
>JANONC010000443.1:0-10290 GCA_031420655.1 Rhodospirillales bacterium
GGGCCGCCCAGCAACTCAGGAATAACATACTCGCCCATCGCCGGGATGAACACGAGCGCAAGCCCCGCTACCACGCCCGGCCACGACAACGGCCAGACGACAGTGCGGAACACCGTCCATGGCCCGGCACCCAGATCGGCCGCCGCGTCCTCCAGCGCCGGGTCGCGCTTTGACAGGCGTGCATACAGCGGCAGGATCATGAACGGCAGATAGGCGTAGGTAACGCCGATCGCCATCGCCCAGCGCGTGTACAGCAGATGCAATGGCCCGACACCTAACAGGGCCAGCGCCGCATCCAGCCAGCCGCCGTCGCGAAGCAGGCCGATCCACGCCGTGACCCGCAAAAGGAACCCGGTCCAAAACGGCAGCATGACCAGCAGCAGCAAAAGGCTGCGCCACCGCTCCGGCGCACGCGCGATCGCCAGCGCCATGGGATAGCCGATCAGCAAACACAGCACAGATACTGACAGTGCCAGGATGAATGATTGCAGCGCCGCGCTACCGTAGTAAAAGTCAGCGACCAGCACGGCGTAGTTGGCCGGATCCGGATTGTGCAGCAACGGCGTGTAGGGTGGCACGCCGGGGACGGAGGTGCTGAAGCTGAGCGCGGCCACGATCACGACCGGCGCCGCCACAAACAGCAGCAGCCACGCCCAGACCGGCACCAGAACCCAGAACCGGTTCATGACGTCAGGAGAATACAGGCCTCTGCCGGCCATGACACGTCCACGGCCGACCCGGCCGGCACCGGGGTGCCCAGCCCTGCCACCAGCGGCTGCGACACCAGCAGCACCGGCCCGCCCGGCAGCCGCACGGCATGCTCCAGCGTCGCGCCGCGATAGGCGCTCCGCTCGACCACGCCAGACACGACGTTCGCGCCACCCCGGCCCAGCGTCAGCCGCTCCGGCCGCAGCGCCACGTGCAACGGCCCGGGTGGCGCCGCTGGTGCGTAGACAGGTCCTATACCATCCAGAAACACACCTCCTGGCCCGGACATGGCGGGTAGAATGTTGGCAGCGCCCATGAACTCCGCGACATAGCGCGTGGCTGGCCGTTCATAGATTTCAGCCGGCGTGCCCACCTGCGCCAGCCGGCCCTGGTGCAGTAGGCCGATGCGGGTCGCGATCGCCAGCGCTTCGTCCTGATCGTGCGTCACCAGCACAAACGTCGTACCCGTTTCGGCCTGCACGCGCAGCAGCTCCTGCCGGGTTTGTTCGCGCAAATTGCGATCCAGTGCGGAAAGCGGCTCATCCAGCAGCAGCAGCCGCGGCCGGGGGGCCAGAGCGCGGGCCAGCGCAATCCGCTGCCGCTGACCGCCCGAAAGGGAGTCTGGCCGCCGCCCGCCCACCTCCGGCAGCCGCACCAGCGCCAGCAGCGCCGTTACGCGCCGGTCGATCTCGGCCCGCGCTACTCCCTGCCGGCGCAGGCCGAAGCCGATGTTGTCCGCGACGCTCATGTGCGGAAACAGCGCATAGGATTGAAACGTCGTGTTCACCGGGCGCCGATGTGGCGGCAGATGCGTGATATCCTGTCCGCCAAGCGTGATCCGCCCGGCGCTGACGGGCGCAAATCCGCCCAGTGCCCGCAACAGCGTCGTTTTACCGCTGCCTGACCCGCCTAGCAGCACAAACATCTCGCCGCGTCCGATGGTCAGGTCCAACCCGTCCAGCGCTAAAAGCTGGCCATAGCGAACGGCCAGGCCCTCAATCTCGACTTCGGCCAGAGCTTATGATCCGGCCTTGAACCGCGCCCACATGCGCGTCCGCGCCCGGTCGGCTGCTTGGTTCGGCGCGCGGGCGGTAAAAAAGCGCTTATCGGTCGCATCCGGAAATACGTTGGGGTCCGCCTGAATGTCTGGCTCGATCAGGCGCCGGCTGGCGGGCACGGCGTTGGGGTAGCGCACTTGGTTCGTGATCGCGGCCATAATTTCGGGTTGCAGCAGGAAATTGATAAATTGATGCGCCTCCGCCGGGTGGGGCGCATCGGCTGGGATGGCCAGCATGTCGAAAGTAAGCTGCGCGAACTCCTTGGGCGCGACATATCGCACCTCGGCCTGTCCCGCCTCTTTCGCACGGGCGGACGCTTGGATGACGTCGCCCGAATAGCTCATCACCACGCAGGTCTGGCCCGCCGCCAACGCCTCCACCGCGCCGCCGCTGGCGAAGGTGCGGATGTACGGGCGTATGCCCATCAGCACCTTTTCCACATCGGCCAGGTCCGTCGCGTCGCTGCTTTCCGGGTTGCGGCCCAGGTACTTCAGCACGCTCGGGATTGTGTCGATGGCGCTATCCATCAGCGTAATGCCGCACGGGGCCAGCGCCTTCGCATGTTCGGGCTTGAACAGCAGATCCCAGCTATCCATCGGCGCGGCGGCGTCCAGCGCGTGGATCTTGTCCGGCAACAGCCCCAGCCCGACCGAGCCCCACAAGTAGATCGCACCATACTTATTACCCGGGTCGCTCGCTGCCACGCGCTGCATGAGCGCCGGGTCGAGGTTGGACCAGTTGGGAATAGCCGCGCGGTCCAGCGGGCGGAGCGCCTTGGCAGCAATCAGTCGGGAAAACGTGGGCTCGTTCGTCGGCACCACCACGTCATAGCCGGACTTGCCGGCCAGTAGCTTGCCCTCCAGCGTTTCCAGGCTGTCGTAAACGTCATAGCGGACGGTGACGCCCGTCTCGGCGCTGAATCGTTCGATAACCTTTGTGTCGATGTAGTCCGTCCAGTTATAGACGTTCAGTACCTTTTGCGCGTGGACCGGGGTGGCCGCGACGCCAAGTGCCAGCCATACCGTTCCAAACCACCGCACGCCCATTCGTCCGCTCCGTCTGCTGGCCGGACCGTATCGGGCTTTTGCCCATCACTCTAGGGGGTAGGTCTGCTCCCAGCCGCCGCCCAGCGCTTTGTACAACGCCACCAGGTTTTCGCTGACCGTCGCCTGGCTGTCGGCCAGTTGCTGCTCCGCCGCGAGAACCGTGCGCTGCGCCGTCAGCACCTCCAGAAAGTCTGAGATACCCTGCCGGTAGCGCGACTGCGCGAGGCCGAGTGCGCGCCGGGCCTGGCCCACTTGGTTCTGTAGGCTCGTGCGCCGCCGTTGCTCCGAGTTATAGGCGACGAGTGCGTTATCCACGTCCGTGAACGCCTGCAACACCACGCGCTGATATTGGATCGCCGCCTCCTGCTGCTGCGCCTGCCGCAGCTCCACCGTGCGGCGGATACGCCCGCCTTCAAAGATCGGGATCGTAATGCTCGGTCCGAACGCATATGCACCGGACGCCGCATTGAACAGCGATTTTAGCTGCGACGTCTGCAGCGACACGCTGCCCGTGAGTGTGATGCGCGGATAGAACTCGGCCTGCGCCACCCCGATATCGGCTGTGGCTGCATGGAGCTGCGCCTCGGCCTGACGGATGTCCGGGCGCCGGCGCGCCAGTTCGGACGGCACACCCACGGGCACGCTGGGCGGCACGGGCGGTACGGGGCGCTGCGGTAATAGTTCGGACGCCAGTGCCGCGGGTGGCAACGCCAGCAACAGGCCGATCGCGTTTACGCCCTGCGCCTCCTGCTGCTCCAGCAACGGCAGGGTCGCGGCTGTGCTTTCCTGCTGCGCGCGGGCGCTGGCCACATCCAGGTCGGTCGCTAGGCCCCCGCGGGAGCGTGCGTCCGTCAACCCCGCACTTTCCCGCGCCGTGGCCAGGTTGGCCCGCGCAATCGTAATCTGCGCTTGCGTGTTGCGCAGCTGCAGGTAGCTGCGCGCCACCTCTGCCGTGACCGAAATCAGCGACGCGCGCCGGGCTTCTTGCGAGGCTTCGAGCGACGCATCCGCACTCTCGATCGATCGGCGCACCCGCCCCCACAAATCCAGCTCCCACGATGCATCAAGCCCGCCCTGAAACAGGTCGAACGCCGGGATGGCCCCGCGCGACGGGATGGCGCCGCCCTGGCTGCCGCCTAGTCCATTGGCCGCGGCACCCGGCGCGCCGCCACCGGTGAACACGCTGGCCGCCCCATTCCGGCTCAGCCGCTGCCGGGTGGCGCTGCTGTTGCCGTTCAGTTGCGGATACTCCGCCGCCCCATTGACGCCACGTTGCGCCCGCGCCTGCGCCACCCGGCTGGTGGCCGTTCGCACATCGAGGTTGGAGGAGGCCGCGCGGTCAATCAGCCCCGTCAGCACCGGGTCGTGAAACGCTGCCCACCAGGCCGTGTCGACCGGTACCGGCACCGGCTCGCTCGCTACCTGGGCTTTTGGCGCTGACCGACTAAACCAACTAGCGGGTGACCACGGTGATGGCCGATCAAAATCCGGCCCCACCGTGCAGCCACCCAGCAGCGCCAGCGCCACGCACCACAGTCTAATGGCCACCGGCGGCCGCTCCTTTTTGCACATTGGGCAGAAACAACGCGAGCGGTGCCACCGATAGCGCAATCAGCGACAACACGGTGAACACGTCGAGGTAGCTGAGGATCGTCGCCTGCTCCCGCACGGCCCGCGCAATCTGACCCAGCGGCACGCCCCAGCCATACCCGTTATAGGGCGTGATGTGTTCCGATAGCCGGGCAGTATGGAACTGGCTGCGCCACGCTAGCTCGGTCGTCGCCACCGACACCCCCCAGCTGCCGCCCAGGTTGCGCATGAGGTTGATGATCGCACTCGCATCCGGGTTCTTACCCGGCGGTACGCCCGTGAACTGCACCGCACTGAGCGGAATAAAGATGAACGGCAGCCAGATCACCTGGATGACGCGCGACAACGACGCGTTGAAGAACGAGATTTCGAGGTTAAGACCGCTCGCATAATGCAGCGCTCCCGCCGTGCCACACAGCGCCGAGAACACGAGCCAGCGCGGCTGGATCAGCCTGCCCGTGACCACGCCCGCCAGTGGCATGATAAATAAGGTCAAGAACCCGCCCACCCCCAGCGTCAGCCCCGCCGTGGTCGCGTCATAGCCCAGCAGCTCCTGCGTCAACTGCGGGAGCAACTGCGTGGTACTCACAATAATAAAGCCGAACATGAACATGATCACGCAGCTGATACTGAACGCCGGCACCTTCAGCAGCCGCAGGTTCATCACCGGCTGATCGTGCACCAGCTCCCACACCACCAGGGTTACGAGCGACACAACGCAGACAATGCTCAGCACTACGATCAGGGTGGACGAAAACCCGTCTTCCCGCTCGAACCGGTCCAGCACGATTTGCAGGGAACCGAAGCCCAGGATGATGAGCAGGAAGCCGAAGTAGTCGAGCCGTAACCCCTTCGCGATCAGCGTCGCCCGCTCCTGCTGCACCAGCGGGCTGTCGTACACGAATAGCCACGTCAGGATCAGCGACAGCGCGCCAACGGGCAGGTTGATCAGGAATACCCAATGCCACGAAAAACTGTCCGTCAGCCACCCACCCAGAACCGGGCCGATGGCCGGCGCCGTGACGATCGTGAACCCATACAGCGAGAAGGCCAGCGCCCGCTGCTTGGGCGTGAAGCTATCGGCGAAGATACTCTGCTCCGTCGGCGCCAGCCCGCCGCCGCCCACGCCTTGCAACACCCGGAACAGCAGCATCATCGGCAGGCTGGTCGCAAAGGCGCACGCGACGGAGCTGATGGTAAACAGCCCCACGCAGATCATGTAGAATCGCTTGCGGCCGATGACATTACTCAGCCAGCCGCTAATGGGCAGCACGATCGCGTTGCTCACCAGATAGCTGGTGATGACGTACGTGCTCTCATCCTGGCTGGCAGCGAGCGAGCCCGCGATGTGCCGTAACGCCACGTTGGCGATGGTGGTGTCCAACACCTCCATGAACGTCGCGATCGACACGATCACTGCAAGCAGCCATGGCGAGTTAGGCCCAGCTGCCGACCGCGGCAGGTCCGGATTGGCAGCCGCCATGCCTAGCGCACCGTGACGCGCGGCGACACTGACAGGCCGGGGAACAGCCGGCATTTCTGCTCCGCATCCGCATCCGTGAACACGATCTTGACCGGCAACCGCTGCACGACCTTCACATAATTGCCGGTCGCATTTTCGGTCGGCAACGCGCTGAACACCTGGCCGGAGCCGGCTTGGAAGCTGTCGATCCGGCCGGGCAGGTCCTGGTCCGGGCACGCGTCAACCCGCACCCGCACCTCCTGACCCGGCCGCATCGTCGCGAGTTGGGTTTCCTTGAAATTAGCCGTGACCCACAAGCCGTTTTGCACCACCGCCACAAGTGCCTGGCCAGGGTTGACATAATTGCCGAGTTGCACCGAACGGCGGGTCACGCGGCCATCCGCCGGGGCAATAAGGTTGGTGTAAGACAGCTGCAGCTCCGCATTGGCGACGCCCACATCGGCCTGCGCCAGCGTGGCCGCTGCAGCGGCGATGGCCGACTCCTGCGCGCGCACCTGCGCCCGTGCCGCTTGCATCGCCTGCCGGCTCGCATCCACCCGGGCCGTGGCACCCCGGGCCGTGGCACCCGCCGTATCGAGCTGCTGCCGGCTGATGGCCTTGGGATCGACGGCCCGGTAGCGTGCGAGGTCGGCCTGCGCCTGTCCCAGATCGGCCTCCGACACGCGGGTGTTGGCGGCCGACTGCTCCAGGTTAGCCTGTTGCAGCGCCAGTTGCGCCCGGGCCTGATCGAGCTGCGCCGCCGCTTGCGTCCGCTGCGCCCAGGCCTGATCGAGCTTCACCTGGTAGTCACGCGGATCCAGCTGGATCAAAACTTGCCCGGCCTTCACCGCCTGATTGTCCTCGACGGCTATCCTGGTCACGCGTCCAGCAATCTGACTGGCGATCTGCGAGATGTTGCCATCGATGAACGCATCATCCGTGCTCTCGAAGTGGCGCGCTTGGAGCCAATACAAAAAGCCGGCGATGATCAGCGCAGCCAGCACGGCCAAGCCGATTCCCCAAAGCAACAGTTTCTTGCCGCGGGACATTGGCTTGGGCTTAGTCCCGTCCGCTTTATCGTCTTCGCCCTTGGCCTCCTGGGTCTTTTCCTGCGCGGGCCGCCAGTCCTGGCGGGGCGCGCTGGCGGGGGGGTGCGCCCAATCCACCGTGGGCGTGCCAAGCGGCGCATTGTCCAGCTGGGTCGCATAGCCAATCGGGGCCGGGTCCGGATGGTCCTTCTCTCGGCCGCGATCGTCGTCCATCTTCGTCCCCGTCAGAGTTGGTGTCATAAACGTCCGGCATAGCTCCGGTTCTGTAATGCGTCTAAGCTGAACTGAACGGTTCAGTCTTGCAAGACCGTCCTAATCTGCCATTCTGACCCCATGACTGCGCCCGATCTGCCGCGTGACAAGCGGACCATTATCCTCGATAGCGCCGGCGCTACCTTTGCGCTGCATGGCTACGAGGGCACCAGTATGTCCGAGATCACCCGGGTAGCAGGCGTTTCGAAGGCGACGGTCTATCACCACTTTACCAGCAAAGCCGCCCTGTTTGGGGCGTATGTGCAGCGGGAATGTCACAAGACGCTTGCGCCGGTGTTTCAAGGTTTAACCCATGAACATGACACGGCCACCGCGTTGCGGGACATCGGGCTGCGTATGATTACCTTTCTGCTATCGCCGCATTGCGTCACGATCGACCGGGTGGTCGCGGCCGAAGCCAAGGCGTTTCCCGAGCTCGCCCACGCCTTCTACGATGCTGGGCCACGCCAGGGTATCGCCATCATGGCGACGTGGCTGCTGGAGCAACACGCGGCCGGGCGGCTGCATGTGTCTGACCCGGAATTCGCGGCCGAGCAATTCTTTGTCCTGTGCCAAACCCGCGTCGCCATGCGATGCCGCCTTCGCGTGGGCACCCCCGCCACTGCGGAGGCGGTGGCCCACGTGGTCGACGCGGCGGTCACGATGTTTCTCAACACCTACGGTTCACCGTCGAGCAACCATCGATGAGTGGTCCCAACCAGCGCGGCTACCACCACGGCAATCTGCGTGAGGCGCTGATCGGCGCGGCGCTCGACATGATCGGCTCCCGTGGCCTGGCCGGACTGGCCGTGGCCGAGCTTGCCCGTGCCGTGGGAGTTAGCCCGGCCGCGCCCTACCGCCATTTTCGCGACCGCAATGCCCTGATCGCCGAGGTGGCGCGCCAGGGTTTCGAGCGCCTGACAGCCGCGCTGGAAACGGCACGCGCCACCGGCCCGGCGCATCCCGTGGCGGCGCTCGAACGGTGCGGCCGGGCCTATCTTGCCTTTGCTGTCGCCGAACCCGCCGCCTACGAAGCCATGTTCCAGGGTGGTGCCGAAACCGACCCGGCCGTGCAGACCGCGACCGATCACGCCTTCGCTGTGCTTAAACGCGCCGCGGACGCAGCCTGTGCCCTGGCGACTGCCCCACGCCCGCCCGCACTGATGGTGGCGTTGCATGTCTGGTCCATGACCCACGGTGTGGCTGGCCTGTTCCTCAATGCCCGTCGCCGCCTATTGCCCATGTCGCCGGACGACCTGCTGGAAGCGTCGTTGCTGCTCTATTTGCGCTCGATCGGCGTTGCACCGCCTCACCCTTGAACTCGCATTATCTGGGACCAATGTGATGGCCGTTCACATTTAGAACGGAGACCTGGCGTGAGCTATTCCAAGATCGAAACCCCCGCCCGGCCGCTTTGGTGGCTCGGGGCGATGCTGGTCGCCTTCTGGCTTGCATGGCCCGTGGGACTGGCCGTGCTAGGCTACCTGGCGGCGTCCGGTAAGCTGGCCGCGTTCCGCCAGCAGGTGCCCGGCCAGTGGCACAATTTGCGCAACCAGGCGTTCGCCGGCTTCACGACCCCCCGTGCCAGCGGTAACCAGGCGTTTGACACCTACCGTGCCGACACGCTTCGCCGGCTGGAGGACGAGCAGGCCGAGTTCGTGCAGTACCTGGATCGCCTCCGCCAGGCGCGCGACAAGGCAGAGTTCGACCAGTTCATGGCAGAACGCGGCCGCGCCCGCCCGCCTGTGGTAACAGACCACGACCAGGCCGCCTAAAGCACTATCCGGCCAGTCTGCTTCGGCTGGCCGGAACTGCTACGTCGGTCGTTGCTTCGTTTTTACCCGGGTTAGCGAGGTAGAGACAAAGTACTCATATTAAGACCCGCATTAACCCATGCTAGCAAGCAGCTGGCCGATCAGGTCGGCTGGCTCCTCGATGTCCTTCACATTGGTCACGACATGGTTGGTGTGCTGCGGACGGCCGTCTGGCCCGACGGCTTGGCTGTAGAGATACAATTTGCCATCGTGCTCGATCCGCATCCCCAATGGGTATGATGGCTTTACATTCGTCGTTGCCAAACCGGACGGGGGCGGGGCCTCAACTTCCGCAGGCGGCGGTCGCATCAGCAGCACGCGCGCCGGATCGTGGTGGGCCAGCTGGGCCGCGAGCCAATCCCATTCGGCCGGTTCCAAATATTCGGCTTGCTTGAAGGCGGCTGGAATATGCGCTTCGTCGAACGTGTACCGGATTTCGACCTGATACGTGCAGCCTTCGGCCAACAGTCGCTCGACCAGGCCAGGCAGCTCGGCCAGGTTGGAGCGGTAGGCCATCATATTGTAGCGCAACCGGGGCGGGTTGGCCCCTGTGCGGCAGGCGGCGACAAGCTTGGCCCAGTTCTCCATGAAGATACGGAACCGCGCCCCCTTGCGCAGCCGCTCATACAGCTCAGGCTCGAAGCTCTCGACCGAGATGTTGATGTTATAGAGGCCGCTGCCGGCCAGCTGTTCGAAATACGCGTCCGGCATCCGCCGCGCGAGGTTGGTCGTGTACATGATCCGGTCGCGATAGTGCGGTGGCACCCGGTCGACAAAGCCCAGCAGCGCCGGGTGCAGGGTCGGCTCGTGCAAGCAGGACAGCCAGAAATTACCGGCCGTCACATACGGCAATAGCCGCAGCGCGCTTTCGAATGTCGCATCGTCCATAAACCGCGTCGTCCGCACGCCAGTGTAGTCATACAGGCAGAACGGACAGCGCAGGTTGCAGTTGTCAACGATGTCCATTGCCACATGGCCCACAGGCTCGAATCGCCCGGTGCACAACGGCGCAATGGGAAGCGTGACATCGGCGTCTTGCATGCGGACACTAAGCTGCGCCGCCTCCGCCACGGGCTGGAGCAGGAAGATGACGAATGCATGAAGCCCGTCGCCGACGCCAATTGAAACAAGCCCCCGGCCAAACGCATCGGCCACGCCACGCACCAACACGCGCGACCCGGCTGCCGTGGTCTCCACCACCTCGTAAGCGACCCGTTCCGCCGGGTCGGCCTTGTTCCAGACCCAGCCAGCCAGGTGAGACGGGCTGCGTTCATCGACAAAGCCCTCATACTGAGGCGGCACAACGGTGGC
>JANONC010000444.1:0-2662 GCA_031420655.1 Rhodospirillales bacterium
GGCGTCGGCTTGGTCGAACATGGCCGTGACCTCAGCCAGGCTAGCCTTCCAGCCGGCTTGCACGACCGATGCCGGTGCCTTGCTAGACATTGCTTCGGCCGCTGCCACAGCCGCCTCCAGGGCGGCACGGGTGCGGGTCAGAGTTGTAAAACAGCGTGCAAATATTTCCAGATTCCGGGGGTAAACAGCGTCCAATAGTTTCCACCCTGGTCCGTGCGATCCTCTGGCCTTTGCGTTGGAGAATCTGGGGTGTTGATCATGGATTTGATTGCCGAGATCCGGCGCCGTCGTCTCGCCCGCAAGGAGAGTATCAGTTCGATCGCCCGTGATCTGAACCTGTCCCGGCCGACTGTGCGTAAACATTGCCGCAGTCAGTGCGAGCCGCTTTACCACCGCCACAAGCAACCGACGCCGATGTTAGGTGCATTCCAGTCAACCCTGGAGACTTGGCTTACAATCGAGCGCCATCTGCCGAAAGCCCAGCGCCGCACCGCACGCCGGCTGTTCGAGGGGTTGCAGGCTGAGGGCTACCGCGGTGCCTACGACAGCGTGCAGCGGTTCGTCCGGCGTTGGAAAGCCGTCAAATCCGGCCCAGCTCTCACCCAGGCCTTCGTGCCGCTGTCGTTCTCGCCCGGCGAGGTCTGCCAGTTCGACTGGAGCCATGAGCACGTCGAGCTCGGCGGGATCATGCAGACCATCAAGGTCGCGCATTTCCGCCTGGCGTTCAGCCGCCAGATGTTCGTCGCGGCCTACCCGCGGGAGACCCAGGAGATGGTCTTTGATGCGCACAACCGCGCGTTCGCCTTCTTCGGCGGAGCGCCCCAGCGCATGGTCTATGACAACCTCAAGGCCGTGGTCGAGACGATCTTCACCGGCAAGGAGCGCCTGTTCAACCGGCGTTTCATGGTGCTGGCGAACCACTATCTGTTCGAGCCGGTCGCCTGCACACCTGCGTCGGGCTGGGGCGAGCCGAGCGTGCGCCATCGGTCCGAGCACCGAGGCGAGCGGTCAGGTCGAGAACCAGGTTGGCAACATCCGGGAGTGGTTGTTCACCCCGCTGTTGCGGTTTGCCGACTTCGAGGCGTTGAATGAATGGCTGGCCATGCGGTGCCGGGAGCTGGCCCAGCGCAAGCACCCGGCGACACCGGACCGGTCGATTGCTGCTTGCTTTGCCGAGGAGCAGCCTGCCCTGCGGCAGATCATCGCGACCTTCGACGGGTATGTGGAGCACATGCTGCGGGTCTCCAGCACCTGCCTCGTGGTGCTGGACCGTAACCGATACAGCGTGCCGGCGGCGTTTGCCGGCCGCGCCGTCTCGGTCCGCAGTACCGCCACCCAGGTCAGCGTCGTGGCCGACGGCACGATGATCGCCCAGCATGCCCGTCGCTTCGGACGCGACCAGTTGATCTGCGATCCCTGGCATTACCTGCCAATCCTGGAGCGCAAGCCCGGCGCATTGCGCAACGGCACGCCGTTTCGCGAGTGGAACCTGCCACAATCCATCCAGCGTGTGCGTGACCGCATCCTCAAGCAGCCCAAGGGCGACCGGGCCTTCGTCGAGCTGCTGATGCTGGCGCGTGATGCCGGGCTGGAACCGCTGGAGGTGGCGTGTGACCTGGTGCTGGACGGTGATGTCATCACCGCGTCCGTGGTGATGAATGCGATGCGGCGGCTGATCGCACCCAGTCAGCCGGTCACGATGAACGTGCCCGACATGCTGAAGCTCGAGGTGGAACCTCTGGCCGATTGCCGCCGCTACGACCGTCTGCGCGGAGCGGCCCATGTCATCCACTAGCCCCCTTGGCATTGATCGCCTGGCCCACCTCAACGCGCTGCATCTCTACGGCATGGCAACCGCCTGGAGCGAGTTGCTGGCCGAAGGACCACGGCGGCCCGTTCAGCCCGAGGCCTGGATGGACCGGCTGATCGAGGCCGAACTCGCCGACCGCCAGGTTCGCAGCCTGCGCTACCAGCTCAAGGCAGCACGTTTCCCGGTGCATCGCGATCTCACCGGTATCGACTGGGCGGAAACGCCACTGCCGAAAGCCGAGATCGAGACATTGGCAACGGCGGCATTCATGGACACGGCGCAGAACCTGATCCTGGTCGGTGGAACGGGCACCGGCAAAACACACGTCGCCACAGCCTTGGGCGTGGCCGCCATCCATCAGCGCAAACGCGTCCGCTTCTACAACGCCGTCGATCTCGTGAACCAACTGGAGCGGGAAAAGCAGCAGGGCAAAGCAGGCAACATGGCCAGACAACTGGTCCAGGCCGACGCTGTTATCCTCGATGAACTGGGCTACTTGCCATTCCCTACCTCCGGCGGTGCCCTGTTATTCCACCTGATCAGCCAACTCTACGAGAAGACCTCGCTGATTATTACCACCAACTTGTCGTTCGCCGAATGGGTTACGGTGTTCGGCGACGCCAAGATGACCACGGCCCTGCTCGATCGCATCACGCACCACTGCGATATCCTCGAAACCGGCAACGACTCGTTCCGCTTCAAACACCGCAACCAGACGCAAAAATCCCGCTGACAAACTGGAAACTTTTGGACGCTGTTCCCTGGAAACTATTCAACGCTGATTGACACCGCAGTTCCAATTCTAGAGACGAGAGTGGGCACATTAGGCGGCAGTTATCATGGCCTTTTGGC
>JANONC010000445.1:0-3921 GCA_031420655.1 Rhodospirillales bacterium
CCTCAACTCGGCCAGCGTGGCCACGCCGGGCGCATGCGGGCCATCGTAAGGTAGGACCGCCAGTAAAGCGTGGCAGCCGGCGTTGGTAGCAAAAAGGGTTACGTCCCGGCCGATCGCCGCCGCCGCGGTGGCCAGCACAAACGCGTAATGCGCCCGCTCCAGCCCGTCGCTGATCAGCAACACACCCAGCGTGGGGGACGACGCGCGGTCAGGCATGAATGCCGAGGTCGGTGATGCTGGGGTGGTCGCCGCATAGCGCGCAGGCCGGGTCACGCGGTAGGGCGATTGTGCGCACGCGGGCGGCCAGCGCGTCCCAGATCAGAACGCGCCCAGCCATCGTATCGCCGATGCCCATGATCTCCTTCAGCACCTCGGTCGCCATCAGCGCGCCCATGACGCCGGTCACGGCCCCCAAGATACCCGCCTCGCTACACGTGGGCACCAGGCCCGGCGGTGGTGGGGCAGGGTACAGGCAGCGATAGCACGGGCCGCCCGGGCGAAAGGTGGACAACTGGCCGTCGAACCGCAGCACGGCCGCGCTCACCAGCGTACGCCGGGCCAAGTGGCAGGCATCGGCCAGCAAGAAGCGGGTGGGGAAGTTGTCGGTGCCGTCGCAGACGAGGTCATAAGCCCGCACCAATTCCATCGCGTTGGCCGCCGTCAGCCGGCCGGTATGGGGCTCGACCCGCACTTCTGGATTGAGCGCCGCCACCGCCACGCTGGCGGACGCGACTTTGCCCATGCCAACCCGGTCCGTGGTGTGCGCCACTTGCCGCTGCAGGTTGGACAGCGCCACCGTGTCGTGGTCGGCCAGCCCCAGCGTACCCACCCCCGCTGCGGCCAGATAGAGCACCAACGGCGAGCCCAGGCCGCCGGCGCCCACCACCAGCACCCGCGCCGCCCGCAGCCGGGCCTGCCCGGTGCCGCCCACCTCGGCCAGCAAGATGTTGCGTGAATACCGGTCGATCTCGCCGGGCGTAAAATCCAGGTCCATACCGGCCCACATGGGCCATTCCAGCCCCGATTGCGACGGGGTCCGCGCGTGCCCCCGCTTGCCGCTGGGCGACCGCTTGGGTGACGGCCATGGCGCGACCCCGCAGCCTTGGCTAAAGCTTGCATGGCTGGGTACAGAGGGCTGATGGTGGAAAAATTGTATTTGGCCCCGGGTGACGCCGCGCTGGAGCGGCTGCGGCAGCGGGAGCCGTTCGCGACCATCCTAGCCTATGACGCAATCGTCCGGTCTGCCGCGCTGGAGGGTGCGCTGCGCTCTCTGTCAAATACTGGCGTCCACATCATCCGTCTCGCCAATCCGCTGCGGGCGCCGCTCACACTGGAACGCATCCTGATCCAGCTGGCCGGGTTCCAGGATGAGATGTCGCATGGCGAAGACACCGACTCGGTGCTGCGCGCCGTACTGAGCCAACTGCAGGGCGGGCGTGACCGGATGGTGATCAGCATCGAGCAGGCGGAGACCCTGCACCCGATGGCGCTGCTGCTGCTGGATCAGATCGCGCGCCCGGCCGAGTCCGGCGGACCGTCGCCCCAGATACTGTTTACCGGCACCCCTGCCTTTGCCCGCGCACTCGGCCACCCACTGTTGAGCCGGATGCGGTCGGTGCTGGGGATCGGCACACCCGATATCGTCCCGGCGGAACCAGAGGCGGCCATGCCCCAGCCGGTGCCGGTGCCGGTGCCGGTGCCGGTGTCGGTGTCGGTGGAGATGCCGGTGGAGATGCCGGTGGAGATGCCGGTGGAGATGCCGGTGGCGGTGCCGGGCCCACCCAATCCGGTGTTCATTGCCGGGCTGGAGCCTATTGCCGACGTGCCCGCGCGCCAGCCGGTGCGTACCAACGATCCGCGTCCCGATCATCTGCGTGCCGTGCCCGCCATGGCGCAGACGGCTGGCGACAGCCTGGCCTCGCACCGCCTGCTGACCGCCACCGAGGCAGGCGCATTGCGGCCGCCGTCACGCCGCCCGCAATGGCTTATGCTGCTACTGCTTGCGTTGTTGCTGACCGGCGGGGGCGTCTATGCCGCCCTGCTAATGCATTGGCTGCCCCGTCCGGTGGAGGCTCAGCTACTGCAATCGCTTGCCCAGGCGTGGTCGTGGACCGGCAGCAGCCTTGCGGCACTGCGGGCGAAGCTGTTACCGCCCGCCACGTTGCTCTATTAGCGTCATATGCCGAATCCCAATCCCAACGCCACGGCGCATGCTGCGGTGATCGACGACGCCGTTCCGCCGCGCCGCCCCGTCCGGATTGCGCCGTCGCTGCTGGCGGCCGACTTTGCGCACCTGGGTGCGGCGGTGGACGGGGTGGTGGCGGCCGGGGCCGACTGGCTGCACCTGGACGTGATGGACGGCCATTTCGTACCCAACATCTCGTTCGGCCCGGCGCTGATCAAAGCGCTCCGGCCGCGCACCTCCATCCCGTTCGACGTACACCTCATGATCGCCCCGGCCGACCCCTATCTCGATGCGTTCGCCGACGCCGGGGCCAGCCACATCACGGTGCATGCCGAGGCGGGGCCGCATGTCCACCGGTCGTTGCAGCGCATCCGCGCCCGGGGCCTCGTGGCTGGCATCGCCATCAACCCCGGCACACCCTGGCAGGTGATCGAGCCGGTGCTCGACATGGTTGGCATCGTGTTGGTCATGACCGTAAACCCGGGCTTTGGCGGGCAGGCGTTCCTGGCGCCGGCGCTGGAAAAGATTGGCCGCGTGCGTATGCTGATCGATCAGGCGCCGCAACCGATCCATCTGGTGGTGGATGGCGGCGTGGAGCCGGAAACGGCGCTGGACGCCGTGGCCGCCGGGGCGGACGTGCTGGTGGCGGGTACGGCGGTGTTCGGGCAGCCGGACTGGGCGGCGGCGATCCAGGCGTTGCGCCGCGCATGACCAGCTTTGGCCCCCGCGCCATTGGTCGCGCCGCACGGGTGGCTCTGGCGCGCGTGCCCGCCTTGGGTCGCATTCCGGACGGGCCGGTGATTCCCGTGCGCGACCCCTGGCCCGGTGACGCCGGACGCGGCGCACGCCTGCTGCGCGACGAGATGGAGGCGTGGGGCGCGACCTGGCCGCTGGTGCCGGGGCAGTGGGCCAACACGACCGGCGTGCCCCGCCTACGCGCAGCCGCCCACAGCTTCGCCTGGCTGCGCGACCTGCGTACCCTCGGCACAGACGCCGCCCGCACCCGCGCGCGCCTGCTGACCAGCAGCTGGATCGCCACGCAAGGGCTGGAACGTCTGGCCCAGCGCCCGGATGTGGCCGGGACCCGGATTGCCGCCTGGCTTGGCCATTTTGATTTTTTCGCCGCCAGCGCCGATGACGCGTTTCGCCAGGCGCTCATGTCCCGGCTGGTGGCCGATACGCGCCTGCTGGCGGCAAGCCTGCCGGGGGACGACGCCGACGGACGCGCGCTGACGGCGTTGCGCGGGCTTATCGCCGCCGGTGTGGCGCTGCCGGACCACGGCGCGTTCCTGGCCCGCGGTCTGCGCCTGCTGCCGGGCGAAATCGGCCGGCAAGTGCTGCCCGATGGGTGCCATGTCGAGCGGAGCCCGGCCGCCCAACTGATCGCGCTACAGGACCTCGTGGAAATCCGCGCTTTGCTGCAGGCTGCGCGCACACCGCCACCCACGGTGTTGGCTGCCGCCATCGAACGCATGGCCCCGGCGCTGCGGGCGCTGCGTCATGGCGACGGCGGGCTTGCTTTGTTCAACGGCACGCGCGACGGCAGCGCCCGCGACACGGAAGCGGCGCTGATTGAGCTGGTGCTGACCCAGGCCGGCCGCGGTGGACGGGCCCCGGCGGGCCTGACGGAAGGCGGGTTTCATCGCCTGCAGGCGGGGCGCAGCGTGCTGATCCTGGATGGCGGCGCGCCTCCGGCGGCAGGCTTGGACCGCTGGGCGCATGCGGGCACCCTGTCG
>JANONC010000446.1:0-4723 GCA_031420655.1 Rhodospirillales bacterium
AGCGACCCACCTGTCGTAGGAGGCTGGAATGGCTGGAACTCTCGATACGATCCTTCGCGGTGGCCGCGTGATCGACCCGGCAACCGGGCGGGACGGCATCGCCGATATCGGCATCGCCGGTGACCGGATCGCCGCCATCGCCGGGGAATTGCCCACCGATGCGGCGCGCGAGGTGATCGACGTCTCCGGGAAAATCGTCATACCCGGCATGATCGACACCCACGGCCACGTTTATGAGCACGTCACCGGCAAGTTCGGGCTGAATGCCGACATGGTTGGGGTGCAGTCCGGGGTCACCACCGTGGTGGACCAGGGCGGCCCCAGTTGCATGACCATTCCCGGCTTTCGCGCCTTCATCGCCGAACCGGCGGCAACGCGGGTGCTGTGCTTCATATCCGCCTACCTGGTCGGCGGGCTCGAGGGGCATTTGTATCCGGAGTTGTATGGTCCCGGGCAGTTGAATGTGGAGCACACCGTCCGTGCCGCACGGGAGAATCCGGATCTGGTGCGCGGGATCAAGGCGCATGCCGAGATCGGTGGCGCCTCCCGCTGGGGGCTTGAGGTGATCAAGATCGGCAAGCAGATTGCCCGGGGCGCCGGCCTGCCGCTCTATATCCATCTGGGTCAGCTATGGCCGGAGGCGGACGGCGTCACCATCGATCCAGACGAGGTGGTGCGGGAGCTGATGCCGATCATGGAGGCAGGCGACGTGCTGGCCCATCCCTTCAGCCGGCACCCCGGCGGATTCATCTCGGCCGAAACCGGCGAAGTGCATCCGGTCGTGTGGGCGGCACTGGAGCGTGGGGTCACTGTCGATGTGGGCCATGGGTCCCACTTCTCGTTCGACATGGCGCGCAAGGTTATGGGAGCCGGCATCCTGCCGCATACGCTGGGTGCCGACATGCATGGCTATAACGTGCGGGTGCCCGATGCGGGCGCAGACCGGGCGGCCAATCCCTTCTCTGGCGTGGCGCCGTTCAACCTCACCAACGCCATGACCAAGCTGCTGGCACTCGGCATGACCCTGCCGCAGATCGTAGCGACCGTCACCAGCAACCCGGCCGCGATGCTCCGCATGACCGGTAGCATCGGCAGCCTGCAGGTGGGGCGGGAGGCGGACATTTCCGTACTGGACCTGCTGGACGGCCGGTTTGAGCTGGCGGACAATAGTGGCGTGACCGTGATGTCCTCGCAGATGATCGCCCCGGCGTTCACGCTGCGCGCCGGGCGCCGGTTCGACGCGACCAGCCCGTTGATCCCTAAGCCGCTGGCAGTTGCCGCCTAACGGAGGCGGAGTGGCGCGCGGCCATGACCGTTGCCGACCTGCACGAGCTGGGTAAGCGCGCGGATGAAATCCTGCCGCGCGCCCGTGGTTAAAGCCACGATGGTGCGGGCGTGGGCCCGCTCGGCACCACCCTCCATTAGCACCAGCATATCTATGCCGGCCGTGGTCATATCCACCAGCCGCAACCGCCGGTCCGCGGGGCTGGCGCGGCGCCGCACCAGGCCTCGTCTGTCCAGCCGGGCCAAAACGTTTGCCAGCGTCGCACGGTCCACGCCGACCTCCTCGCCCAAGCGCGCCTGATCCAGCCCGGGACGCGCCTGCACCGCGGTCATGATGCTGTATTGCACGGGCGTCACGTCAAACTGTCCGCACTCCTCGAAAAACAGGGCCACATGGATCTGATGCAGCCGGCGGATCAAGAAACCGGGGCGGGAGGCAAGGTCGAGCGCGACGGGGTCAGACATGGTGCAGGCATACCAGCCACACGCCGCCTGGGCCACGTTGCATGAGATTACCCTGTTGGCAGCAGTTCGGCGACGCGGTTCCGGACCAAGTCGCCTGGACCGATCGCTACCCGGCTGCAATGCCGGATGGACGGACTTTATGGTTGCCGTTACGCGATTTCGGCGATGTGGCGGTCGCCGGTCTGATCGCGAACCAAACCTCGTTCGTGGTGCTGGATCAGCTTGCGGCGTGGGTCGCGACTGCCTCCCAGCCGCTTGAGGCCGACATCGTCGTGGGCCTGCCAACCCTCGGTCATACCGTCGGTGCCGCGGTGGCGCGGGCGCTGGGCCATGCCGGATGGATAGCGCCCTCCACCACACGCAAGCGCTGGTATGACGATGCGCTATCCGTCCCGCTCGGCTCCATCACCGCACCCGCCACCGGCGCCAATGCGGCAAGGCGCATGTGGCTGGACCCGCGTCTGCTCCCGCGGCTTGCGGGGCGCCGCGTGTTGCTGGTGGACGATGTGATCAGCACGGGCAGTTCCGCCACCGCCGGGCTCGCGCTGCTCCGGCTCGCGGGGGTGGAACCCGTGGGACTTGCGGTGGCGATGGTGCAGGGCGATCACTGGCGGCCGGCCTGGCCTAATTCTGTGCCGGTGGTGCAAGCCTTTGCCACGCCACGATTTCGCCGGGTTGGGGGCGGATGGGCGCCGATCGGACCGGGTAGAGCCGCCTAGCGCCGGGCGATCATGTCGATCTCCACGATCCCGCCGCGCGCCAGGCCCGTGACGCCGATCGTGGTGCGCGCCGGTAAGCGCTCCGGTGGGAAATAGGTCGCATACAGCGCGTTCATCGCCGCATAGTCCCGCTCGAACTGCGTGAGATAGATCCGCACGCATACGACGTTCGCGAGAGTGGCGCCGGTACCGCGAAGGGCGCGGTCCAGATTGTCCATGACCTTGGCCGTCTGCGCCTCGATCCCCGCTGGCAAAGGACGCGTATCATCGGCCGGGTCGGTCGCGAGCTGCCCGGTTACGAACAGCCAGTCATCCTGCTCCACCACGTGGCTGTAGGGTGCGACGGGCTTTGGCGCGCCGGGGATCATGTGAAAAATCGGACCGGTCATGGGGGAGTTCCTTGTGCGTAGCGCAGTAAAAATTGCCGGGCGCGGGCGGTCTGCGGCGCGGTGAAGAAAGCGTGCGGGTCCCCGCTCTCGACAATACGGCCCTGGTCCATGAAGACGATGCGGGTGGCGGCATCCCGCGCGAATGCCATTTCATGCGTCACCACGATCATCGTCATGCCGTCCTGCGCCAGGGCCTGCATTACCGCCAGCACCTCCCCAACCAGCTCGGGATCCAGGGCACTCGTCGGCTCGTCGAACAGCAGCAGCTCCGGCCGCATCATGACGGCGCGGGCGATGCCGACCCGCTGCTTCTGCCCGCCCGACAGCCGGGCCGGATAGGCGTCCCGCTTGTCCAGCAGGCCGACCTTGACCAGGAGCGCCTCCGCCTCCTGCAATACCTCGGCAGGGCGGCGGCGCTGGGCGTGGAGCGGCGCTTCGGTGATGTTTTCCAGCACGGTCCGGTGCGGCCACAGGGCGAAATGCTGGAACACCATGCCGATCCGGGTGCGGATCTGCGCGAGCTCGGCGTCCGACATGGCGATGTTACCGCCGGGGTGGAGGCCGATCTGCTGCGTGCCGAGATAGACCTGGCCGCGATCCGGACGCTCCAGCCAATTGATACAGCGTAGCAGCGTCGACTTTCCGGAGCCCGAGGGCCCCAGAACGCAGACCGTCTCCCCCTTGATCACATCGAGGTCGATCCCGTCCAGCACCGTGTTGGCGCCAAACGCCTTTCCAAGGCCGCGGATGCGCAGCACCGGGTCGGTCACCGCCATGCTGTCGCCCTCCGCTCACCGAGGCTCACCACGCCCTCCACCGCCAGGCACAGCAACCAATACAGCCCGACCGCCACGATGAACGACGCAAATGGCACGTAATACGTCGCCTGGATCGCGGTGGCGGCATGCGTCAACTCCTGCACTGCGATGATCGTCAAGAACGCGCTGTCTTTGATCACCTGGATCACTTGGTTGCCGAGGTTCGGCAGCGACGCTGTCAGCACCGGCGGCAGGATGACCCGGCGGAACAGTCCGAAGCCATGGAAGCCAAACGCCCGCCCGGCCTCGATCGTCTCGGCCGGCAGGCCCGTCCAGGCCGCCCGCAGCAGCTCCGCCATATAGGCCATGTGATAAATCACCAGCGCCGCCACGCCCGAGCTTAGATTACCGAACTGCAGGCCGAGGGATGGGAGGCCGTAATAGATGAGGTAGGCGAATAGCAGGAACGGTACGCATCGCATGGCATCCACCAGCGCCGCCGCCAGCCGCGCCACGGCAGGGTGCGGCGACATCAATCCGGTCGAGAGCAGCGCGCCCAGCCCGAGTGCGCCAGCCGACGCCAGCGACGCGATCCAGATTGTGGTGAAGAACCCGTCCAGCAGCATGCCCCGCTGCGCCCAGACCACGGCGAATTCGGCAATCATGTCGCCATCCGCCGTTCCACCACCCGCTGCAGCTTTACGAATAGGAAGACGATCAGGCTATAGATCAACAGCGCAGCCATGAACGGCGGTAGCGGCTCATAGGTCTGTGCGCCGATGCGGACCGCGGCGCGGGTGATGTCCACCACGCCCAGGACCGCCACCGCTGGGCTGACCTTAACCAATAGCGTGACCTCGTTGACCAGGGCCGGCAGCGCCGCGCGGGCCACCTGGGGCAGCACGATGCGCCGCAACCGGGTGCCGCGGCGGAGCCCCATGGCGCGCGCGGCATCCAACTGATCAGCCGGGAGTGCCATCAGCGCCGCGCGCCAGATTTCGCAATTGAACGCCGCGGTGGACAGGGTGAGCGTCGCGATCCCGGCCGGCACCGGGTCCAGCATGAGCCCGGTGCGGGGCAGGGCGAAAAAGATCAGCAGTGCCAGCGT
>JANONC010000447.1:0-6910 GCA_031420655.1 Rhodospirillales bacterium
ATCACCCGTCATCCAATGCTGTGGTCGTTCGCGATCTGGGGCACTGTGCACGTGATCGCCAACGGCACCTGGACGGCGGTGGTATTTTTCGGCGCATTCGCACTGACCGCGCTGGCGGGTATGCCGTCGATCGATGCCAAGCTTGCCGCCCGCTCCCCCGATCGGTGGGCCAGGCTGGCGCGCACCACCAGCATCGTGCCGGGCGCTGCCATCCTGGCCGGGCGAAACCGTTTGGTGTTGCGCGAGATTGGCTGGCTTGTACCCATCGTCGGCCTGGTCGTGTGGGCCGTGGTGCTGGGCGGCCACCCCTATGTGATCGGTGTTCCGGCGCTGCCGCAATAATGCGCGTGGCGATCATCGGGGCCGGGTTGGCCGGCCTAAGCTGCGCCCAAATGCTGCACGCGCAAGGCGCCACGGTTACGCTCTTCGACAAGGGCCGCCAGCCCGGCGGACGCGTTGCGACCCGGCGCGCGGGTGAGTACGTGTTCAACCACGGCACGCCCTGGCTGCATGAACCAATCGACGGGCTGGATACGCAGCGCTGGGACGGCGGCTGGACTGGCCCGGGTGATATGGCGGCGCTGGCCGGGCAACTCGCCCCTGGCCCGGTGCAGTCTGGTCGCCATGTCTCGTTCCTCACGCATGGCGCGGCGGGCTGGACGGTGCTGCATCGCGACGCACGGCAGACAGCGCCCGGTTATGTCGGTCAGGATGGCGATGCGGCGGGTCCGTTCGACGCAATGGTGCTAGCCGTTCCCGCACCGCAAGCGATCGCGCTGCTGCAGGCCATGGCGCACCCGCTCGCGCCCGCATTGCAAAATGTGACGATGATGCCGGTTTGGACTCTGATGGCAGCATGCCCCTGGCCGGGGATCGGCATACCGCGAAATGACGTATTCAGCGTGATCGTGCAGGACAGTGCGCGGCCGGGCCGTACGCTCGTGCCGTCATGCTGGGTCGCTCATGCAACGACGGATTGGTCTGTCAGGCATTTGGACGCGGGTACCGCACCCGTGCAAACAGCACTGCTGGAGGCGGTTGTAACATCAACGCGCGCGTCGGGCCCTGTCACCTACGCTGCCGTACACCGCTGGCGCTACGCCCGCACCGCAATCCCGCTCGGGCAACCATGCCTGGCCGGGGTAGACCGCCTGGTTGTGTGCGGCGACTGGTGCCTTGGCCCCAATACGTCCGACGCCGTGCGTTCGGGCCAGGCAGCGGCTGCGGCGCTGCTGTGACGGCGCGGTTCGATCACCTTGTTATCGTTGCGCCTACGCTGGCCGAAGGCGTCGCGTGGGTGGCCGACCGGCTCGGCGTCACGGTGCCGCCTGGCGGCTCGCATCCCATGATGGGCACGCATAACAGGCTCATGCGGCTTGGTCCCACCAGCTTTTTCGAGATCATCGCCATCGACCCCACTGCGCCGCCGCCACGCCGGGCACGCTGGTTCGGCATGGATACACCGCCGGCCGGGCCACAGCTGGTGACGTGGCTGGCGGCCGTGCCAGACGTGGCCGCCGCCCGCGCGGCCAGCCCGATCGACCCAGGCCCGCCCCTGCGCGTGACCCGCGGCACCCTATCGTGGCAGATCACCGTCCCGGACGACGGCGTATTGATCGAGGGTGGTACCGTGCCGTCCCTCATCGAATGGCCCGGGCCGCACCCGGCGCTGGCGATGGTTGATCTGGGCTGCCGGCTGATCTCGCTGGACCTGACCCATCCGTACCCAGACCGGTTACGAAGCGTCTTCACGGCGATCGAACTGAATGTTGCGTCCGTGCGGGTCACCGAAGGACCTGCTGCTGTCAGCGCCGTGATCGGCACGCCGCGCGGAGCCGTGCGATTGTCGCTCTCCCCCACGCTGTAAACCAGGGTGGGGGAGGGCGGCCTACCACCTTAGTTGGAGATAAGCCCGGCGATGGCGTCGAACTGGTTTTGGGTCAGTACACCCTTGCTCACCAGGTCGGTAGGCGCGGCATAGGGCCGGCCGGCAACGATCGCCTTAGAGCGGACCTCGCCGATCCCTGGCAGCGTCTTTGCCAGATCGGCCGCGCTGCTGGTGTTGATATTGGCCAGCGCCATGCGGCTCCGGGCACCTTCGAAGATGGATTTGGTCAGCACCTTCTTTGTCACGAGCTCATCAAGGCTCGTGTACGGGCGGCCGGCGATGATCTTCTTCGCCCGCGGCTGCCCAATGCCGTACAGCGTGTCGAGCTGTTCGGCGCTGGCGCTGTTGATATCGACCTTGCTTGTCGGGGCCGCGATTGTCGCGGGGGCGGCAGCTTGGGTAGCTGGCTTGGCCACGGCTGCTGGGGCAGGTGCGGATGGCGCAGTGGCACGGGGCGGCAGGGTGGATGGCTTGACCGCGCCGGGGATGGGGTTCGTGACCGGCGGCGGAGCAAGCGGAGCCGGCACGCCCTGCGCCGTTTGCGCGAGCGCGGGCAGCGCAAAAGTAGCGGCCAGCAGGGCCAGGCGGAGGCGAGCGAACATGGAAGGTTCCTTCTTGCTCTTTCTTTGACGCATCCGGCGCCCCGGTCTCATTCCCAATGCGCTTCGGGCGGCAGGCTCATTAGGATCGCGTCCACATTACCGCCTGTTTTGAGGCCAAATAATGTTCCGCGATCGTGCAGAAGGTTGAACTCAACATACCTGCCGCGGCGGAGCAACTGATGCGCGCGTTCCGCCTGCGTCCAGGGTTCGGCCATGCGGCGGCGGACGATAGCCGGATAGGCACTGAGGAACGCGCGGCCCACATCCTGGGTGAACGCGAAGTCGGCGTTCGCATCACCGGTAAAGACATGGTCATAAAAGATACCGCCCGCGCCACGCGGCTCGTTGCGGTGCGGTAGAAAGAAATAGCGGTCGCACCAGGCTTTGAATTGCGCGTAATAGGCCGGGTCGTGCGCGTCGCAGGCGGCCTGGAATGCCGCGTGAAAGGTGACAGCGTCCTGCTGCGACTCCGGGGCGTCTAGCACCATCGGCGTCATATCCCCGCCGCCGCCGAACCAGCCCCGGGTCGTGACCAGCATGCGCGTGTTGAAATGGGCCGCCGGCACGCGGGGGCTGCGTGGGTGCGCGACCACGCTGATGCCAGACGCCCAGAACCGCGGGTCCTCTGCCGCACCTGGGATTTGCGCCCGGAACTCCGGACTGAATTCACCCCATACGGTGGAGACGTTGACGCCCACCTTTTCGAAGACCTGGCCGCGCATCAGGCTAATGACGCCGCCGCCGCCCTCCTCGCCGCTGTCGGTTGGGCGGGACCATGGCTTTTGCTGAAACCGGCCGGGTGCCGAACCGCCCGTGGCGTCGATGGCTTCGAACGCCGCGCAGAGCTGGTCGCGCAGGCTCTCGAACCAGGCGCGCGCGACGGGCTTCAGCAAGGCGTGTGGTGGGTGGTTTAGGACGTGTTCCGGCCCTTGCGGCATAGGTAAACCTTCCAATTTCAACTACGGTGATGTTGCAGCGGCCCAGGCCCCTGTTTATGACATGCGTTGGAAAAGGGCGGCCCCGGCCGCATAACAAGGACAGGATATGGCCGATACCATTACTGCGCTACCCGGACACGAACCGGCCGACCCGGCGAAGCGGGACATGCTGACGCTGGTGACGACAGCGGCGGGGGTTTTTGCGGTTGCGTCGCTCGCATGGCCCTTCGTCAGCAGCATGAACCCGGCCGCAGATACGCTGGCACTGTCTTCGGTCGAGATTGACCTGACACCGGTTGCGACAGGCCAGGCCATTACCTTCGTCTGGCGCGGAAAGCCGATTTTTGTGCGTAGCCGCACCGAAGCCGAGATCACTACGGCGCAGGCTGTGCAGGCCAACCAAATGATCGATCCGGCAACCGATGCACAACGCGTGAAGGCCGGGCATGAAAAGTGGCTGGTTGTCATCGGTATCTGCACGCATCTTGGGTGCGTGCCACTGGGCAACAAGATTACGGATCCGCGTGGGGATTACGGCGGTTGGTTCTGCCCTTGCCATGGTAGCCAATACGACGTGGCCGGGCGGGTCCGAAAAGGTCCGGCCCCCTACAATTTGGCTCTACCACCTTACGCTTTCATGTCTGACACCAAAATCAAGATCGGCTGAGGAGCAGCAATAATGGCCGGATTACACAAAAGCGAGTTTACTAACCCCGTCGCTAACTGGATCGACACGCGGCTGCCTATCTTGACGTTGATGTCGAAGGAATACGGTTCGTTCCCGACGCCGAAGAATTTCAACTACTTTTGGAACTTCGGCGCACTGGCGATGATCACGTTGAGCATCATGATCGCGACCGGTATCTTCCTTGCCATGAATTACACCGCGCATACGGACCTTGCGTTCGGCAGCGTCGAGCGGATCATGCGTGAAGTGAACTATGGCTGGCTGCTCCGCTACGTCCACGCCAACGGTGCTTCGATGTTCTTTATCGTCGTCTACATCCATATCTTCCGCGCCCTTTATTACGGGTCCTATAAGGCACCGCGTGAACTGCTGTTCATGCTCGGCGTCGTCATCCTGTTGCTGATGATGGCTACCGCTTTCATGGGCTACGTGCTGCCGTGGGGCCAGATGTCCTACTGGGGTGCGACGGTCATCACCAACCTATTCTCCGCCATCCCGATCGTGGGCGAGAGTGTTGTGACCTGGCTATGGGGTGGGTTCAGTGTCGATAATCCGACGCTCAACCGGTTCTTCAGCTTGCATTATCTGATGCCGTTTATGATCACGGGCGTGGTGTTCCTGCACATCGTGGCATTGCACATCACGGGTTCGAACAACCCGCTCGGCATCGACGTGAAGTCGCCGCAGGATACGCTGCCCTTCCACCCGTATTACACGGCCAAGGATAGCGTGGGCATGATGGTCTACCTGGCCGTGTTTGCCGGACTGGTGTTCTTTGCGCCCAACTTTCTGAACCACGCCGACAATTATATTCCGGCCAACCCGCTGGTCACGCCCGCGCACATTGTGCCGGAATGGTACTTTCTGCCGTACTACGCCATCCTGCGGTCGGTGCCGGATAAGCTGACGGGCGTCATCCTGATGTTCAGCTCGATCGCAGTGCTGTTCGTGCTGCCGTGGCTCGATACGTCGCCGGTCCGTAGTGCCCGCTTCCGTCCAATGTACAAGAAGCTGCTGCTGGTGTTCGTTGCGAGTTTCCTGTTGCTGGGATATGCGGGGCAAATGCCAGCGGAGGGCATTTGGGTCGTTATCGGTCGCGTTGCGACGGCATATTACTTCCTGCACTTCCTAGTGCTGCTGCCGCTGCTGGGTGTGATAGAGAAGCCGTTGCCCCTTCCGGAGAGCATTTCTCGCCCGGTCGTACCGCGGAGCATATCGATGGGTGGCGGAGGTGGTCCTTTGCCGCAGGGTGCGATGGCCAAGACGATGGAGAAGCCGTGATGCGGATCGCATTCGTGTTGGCCGGCCTCGCGCTGGCCAGCACGTCCCTCCCGGCGCTGGCGCAGCACGGGGAGGAGCACCTGCCTAAGTTCCCGTGGACCTTCAACGGACCACTTGGAACCTATGACCGGGCGCAGTTGCAGCGTGGATTTCAAGTTTATTCCGAGGTCTGCTCCAACTGTCACTCCATGAAGGAACTGTATTACCGCAACCTGCAGGAGATCGGCCTGACTGCGGAACAGGTGAAGCAGGTTGCGACGTCTTTCCAGGTACCAGGCGCCCTTGATGACGAGGGTAAGCCGACCGAGCGGTCCGGCTTACCGTCCGATCACTTCAAGGCACCATATGTGAATGAGAAGGCTGCCCGGGCAGCGAATGGCGGCGCGCTGCCGCCCGATCAGTCCTTGATCATCAAGGCTCGGGAGGATGGTTCCAACTACGTCCGGGCGCTGCTGAACGGCTATCAGGACGCACCCGCGGGCGTGAAAGTTGGCGACGGCCTGTATTATAACATCTGGTTTCCTGGCAAGCAGCTCGCGATGCCCCCGCCGTTGCGCGACGGGCAGGTCGACTATGCCGATAAGACGCCGGGCACGGTCGAGCAGATGTCGACCGACGTGACTGCCTTTTTGACCTGGGCGGCCGAGCCAGAGATGGAGCGGCGCAAGCAGATGGGCCTAAAGTGGGTGTCGATCTTCGTGGCGCTGACCGGTCTGACCTACATGGTTAAAAAGAAGATTTGGAAAGACGTTCACTGAGCCTCAGGCACTAGACCGCCTCGCCAAGGCTGACGCATAAACCGCCGCACCGGTAACGGGCGGCGGTTTTGTTTGACAGGGGCACGGATGGATCAGGTCACGCCAGTTATCGGCATCATCGGCGGCTCCGGCCTGTACTCGATCGCCGGGCTATCGAATACAGAGTGGCGGCATGTCGAGTCACCCTGGGGCCAGGCGAGTGATGCGTTGCTGTTTGGAATGCTCGATGGCGTGCAATGCGTGTTCCTCCCCCGGCACGGCCGTGGTCACGTGCTGTCGCCGACCGACGTTAACTACCGCGCTAATATCGACGTTCTGAAGCGGGCGGGCTGCACCGATATCCTATCGGTCTCGGCTGTCGGCAGCCTCCGGGAAGACCTACCGCCGGGCCACTTCGTGATCGTAGACCAGTTTATCGACCGTAGCTTTACCCGCGCCAAAAGCTTCTTCGGCGCAGGATGCGTGGCGCATGTGTCCGTTGCCGACCCGGTTTGCCCGCGTATCGGCGACCATGTAGCGGACGCCGGGGCAGCGCTCGGCCTATCGATATCGCGCGGCGGGACCTATCTCGTGATGGAGGGGCCCCAATTCTCGTCCCGCGCCGAAAGCGAACTCTATCGCAGCTGGGGTGCCAGTGTGGTCGGTATGACCAACATGCCCGAAGCCAAGCTCGCGCGCGAAGCGGAGCTTTGTTATGCGACGGTTGCGATGGTAACCGACTACGATTGCTGGCGCGCCGGGCATGACGCGGTGAC
>JANONC010000448.1:0-2865 GCA_031420655.1 Rhodospirillales bacterium
CTGATCCTGGACGGCATCCGCAAACGCTGGCCCTGGCTCAAGCATTTGTTTGCCGATGGCGCCTACGACCGGACCCGGCTGATGGACAAGGCCGCGTTCCTCGACTTCGTCATCGAGATCGTGCGGCGGTCCGACAAGCAGATCGGGTTCGAGGTGATCCCACGCCGATGGGTGGTCGAACGGACCTTCGGCTGGATGATCCGCTGGCGGCGGCTGGTGCGCGATTACGAGAAGCGCCTCGACGTCTCCGAAGCCATGATCCACGTCGCCATGGGAAGCTTGCTGCTACGCCGGATCGCACACCGATGATTTCTCAAACGGATTCTGAGTCCGTCTCGAATCGGTTTATCAACGTGCCAGCCGTCGTAGCAGCAGGATAGCCGAAGCCGCGTAGAGGAAGGCCTCCGCCGACGCGATCGTGGCCTCGACGTCCTTGGCCAGTCGGCGGTTGCGGTTGATCCAGGCAAAGAACCGTTCGACCACCCATCGTCGCGCGTGGACGGCAAAGCCCACCTGCCCCTGCGGCTTGCGCACGATTTCGACCCGGATCGGGCTAGCCGCTGCGACACGAGGCCCTTGGTAGCCGGCGTCGGCGTAGGCGAGCTGCACAAACGGCCAGCTTGGGCGCGAGGCCCGCAACAGCGGCCCGGCACCATCGCGGTCCTGGATATCGGCCGCATGCGCCTGGAGCTTGAGTGCCCGGCCGTCCGTGTCCACCAGCGCGTGCCGCTTGCGCCCCTTGATCTTCTTGCCGCCATCGTAGCCCCGGATGCCTCCGCTCTCGGTCGTCTTGACGCTCTGGCTATCTATCACGGCCGCTGTCGGGCTGGCCTCGCGACCGGTCCGCTCACGGTCGCGCATGACCAGGTGATGGTTGATCGTCTCCCACGTGCCGTCATCGCGAAGCCGGGCAAACCAACGGTAGACCGTACCCCACGGCGGGAACGTGTCGGGCATTAGCCGCCATGCGATGCCGCCGCGCAGGACGTAGAACATGGCATTGATTAACTCCCGCATCGGATAGGCCCGTTTGCGTCCGGATTTGGCATCGGGCGGGAGGAACGGGCCAAGAATGGCCCACTCCGCGTCGGTCAGGTCGCTTCCATAGCGTAGCCCCATCCGGCTATGCTGCCGTCGGGTGGTCGGGGTCCACATCGCTCTCTCGTCAGGTAGTCGCACACTCGACGAATCACGATTTGTCCCGGCCGCCCAGCCCCTACGCGATCATGCCGTAACCGTTTCGAGACAGCCTCTAATGCCGCTGAGCGGCGTGACGGGCTTATCTTTCGATTGGCGCATCGCGGCTAACAGCGTCAATAATTACAATCCAGATTACACCCCCGCGTTACGGCTTTTGGTACAGGATGGGTCGCAGCGCAGCGAGTTGATTTGGGAAGGAGCCTATAACGGAACTTACGGCAATACTCAGCGAGACACTTGGTACAGCAGCAGCTTCGCCGACAACTTTTACCAGTTTGTTGCAGGTTCAGGCGTCACCCTAACTGGCGGCGTGCAGAGTAATAAGACCATCACGAGTTGGATTAGCCAGAACTACAGCGCGAACGCCTATGTCTCGGGCTTGAGCGTCGGTGATGGATCGGGTGCACTGGCGACCTACCATGCCTTTGCAGACGACGTGATCCTCGGCACATCGAACGGCACGACCACGTACAACTTTGAAGTCGCGGCGGGCACTGCAGTGCCCGAGCCGGCCAGCATGGCGTTGTTGCTCACTGGGTTCGGCGTAGCTGGCCTCGTCCGGCGGCGCCGCGCCATCCGCTAACCAACGATGGCTGAGTACACCTGGCCCCTTGCCGGAGATGTGCTCAGCCTCGTGACGACTGGTTCGTCATCCGCGCCGGCCACTTGGGATCAGGACACGAAAGTGCGCTGAGTGTCCGGCTCACGAGCTCCCGGTGCCGCCATAGCTTCCCCACCGTGACGGAAAGGCTGCGCCTACCACTGCGGCCACGGACACGAACCAGCACCAGGGCATACGAGGCAGTGATATAAGGCGCTGAACCAGCCGGGCCTGGCGCCGGGCCGCCTTGAGGTTGAAATCACCGAGTCCTTGCTGTGGTGGGATCATGAAGGGGGTTCTGGCCACGCGACAGTACATCCGCGCCTTGGGCGTTCGCGTGTCGATAGACGATTTCCGCACCGGGTACTCGTCGCTCAGCTCCCTGCGCCGGTTCCCGTTCGACAAAATCAAGATCGACCAAAGCTTGATCCGCGATCTACACGTCGGCGACGATTGCACGGCGATCGTGCGGGCCATGCTGGGACTGGGGCTGGGGCGGTCGCTCGGCATGGCAGTCATTACGGAGTGGGTTGATACATGGGAGCAACTCGCCTTTTTGAAGTAAGAAAGCTGCCAGCAGGTGCAGGGCTACCAGTTCAGCCGGCCCAAGCCGATCGCCTGCGGGTCCGCCCACGCAACACCCTTGCGTTGTCTTGTGCCCAATGTGGCCAAGCATGTCTTTACGACCGTGGCACCTCTGACGCATTATTCACGTTCATGAACACTCCTTGCTCCGTC
The DNA here is from genome assembly GCA_031420655.1 of Rhodospirillales bacterium. Classification (GTDB taxonomy): domain Bacteria; phylum Pseudomonadota; class Alphaproteobacteria; order Acetobacterales; family Acetobacteraceae; genus JANPPS01. The sequence continues at coordinate 2,540 of JANONC010000448.1, forward strand.
CGGGCCATCGCCACCGTGCCCGGCCGGAGCGCGTAGGCCACGCCCGTCGTGTCCAGCCCGGCCGAAACGGGCGGCACCGTCATCAACCGTTTTGCGTCGATCGTCGCGGCCGATATCGCCGGGTATAGCCGCCTGATGGAACTGGACGAAGCCGGGACGTTCGCCCGCGTGCAGCGCATGTTGCACGACATTATCGAGCCCGCAGTGGCCGACGCAGGCGGCCGGGTGGTGAAGACGACCGGTGACGGCGTGATTGCCGAGTGCCCCGGTGCCCGTGAGGCGGTGGCCTGTGCCCTGGCGATCCAGGCGCGGAACGAAGCGAGCGA
>JANONC010000449.1:0-10709 GCA_031420655.1 Rhodospirillales bacterium
GGCTGCGCGCCTGGTGAACGACACTGGCGCGTCCGCCACGGACGGACTGACCCAGGATCTGACGGTGAGCGGCGCCTTGCAGGCTCCAGGCGGGCTGCTGGCCTTCACCGCTACCTTGGACGGCGCGCCGTCCGCATCGGCGGTCAGCCTGGCCGGGGCGGTGCAGCCGGATGGAGGCTTCGTGCTCAGCCCGGCGGTGCTGGCCGCGGTCGCGGGCGGGGCAGTGCCGCCCGGCGCCCACACGCTGCACCTGCAGGTGTCTGCGGCGGGGGGCGCGGCGTCTGCGGACGTGCCGTTCACCTTCGCGCTGCCGGCGCAGGTCGCCCTCGCACTGTCGCCGTCGGACCAGTCGGGCCAGGCGGCTGGGGCTGAGACCGGGTCGCAACAAGTCACGCTGACGGGGCGCAGCAGTCCGGGTGCGGCGCTGACGCTGCAGGCCGGGGGGGCAGTGCCCTCGGCGCTGACCGTGGTTGCGGGGGCGGATGGCGGCTTCACGTTCACGGGGGTGCCGCTGGCGCTGGGCGGCAATACGGTCACGGTCAGCGCCGCGGACCCGTCCGGCCCGGGCGCCACCGCTACCCTGTCCATCCTGCGGGACCCGCCGCCCCTGGGCGGCGACCTGGCGCTGCAATGGAACGCCGTGGTCCGCCGCGCCATCGCGGGCGACGCCAGCGGCCCGCCGGCCGCCGCGCGGGCGCTCGCGATGGAAAGCCTGGCAGTCTATGACGCGCTGAACGCGATCAGCGGCGCACGCGGCTACCTGGTTTCAATGGCGGCACCGGGCGGCGCGGACGCGCAGGCGGCGGTGGCGGGGGCGGCGAACGCCATGCTGGACCTGCTGCTCCCCGGGCAGTCCGGCACGTTCGACGCGATGCTGCGGACCGAGCTGGCGGCCTTGCCGGATGGCCAAGCCAAGGCAGACGGCGCGGCACTGGGGCGGGCGGTGGCGCAACAGGTGTTCGCCCTGCGCGCCAACGACGGGTCGTCCGCCTACGTCACCGCCGTCGGCAACCAGGCGCCGGGCCAGTGGCGCCCGACGGGGCCGAGCTATACGCCGGGCCTTAGCCCGCAATACGCCAACGTGACGCCGTTCGCGCTGACGTCGCCCGGCCAGTTCCTGCCGCCGCCGCCGCCGGCGCTGGACAGCGCGGCCTATGCGGAATCGCTGAACCAGGTAGAGTCGCTCGGCAGCCGCACCAGCACGACGCGCACGGAGGACCAGACGGCGATCGCCCGGTTCTGGAACGACCAGACCGGCACCGACACGCCGGCGGGCCAGTGGAACGGCATCGCCGCCACGGTGTCATTGGCGGCGGGGCTGAGCCTGCAACAGGACGCCAAGCTGTTCGCGGAGCTGAACGTGGCGGAGGCCGACGGCGCCATCTCCGCCTGGAACGCCAAGTACGCCTACAACGGCTGGCGGCCCGTCACAGCCATCCAGAACGCCGGGGCCGACGGTAACCCGGCCACCACTGCCGACCCCAACTGGCAGCCGCTGCTAACCACGCCCAACTTCCCCGAATACGCGGAGGGCCACGGCTACTTCAGCGGCGCCGCTGCCACGGTGCTGGCCAGCGTGTTCGGCGACAGCACCGCCTTCACCGCCAGCTCGCAAAGCCTGCCCGGCGCCACCCGCAGCTACACGAGCTTCAGCCAAGCTGCGTTGGAGGCGGCCGAAAGCCGCATCTACGGCGGCATACACTTCCAGTTCTCCGCCGACGCCGCCATCACCGGGGGCGACCAGGTCGGGCAGTGGGTCGTGCAAGCGTTCGGCGGCGGGGCCAGCGCGCCGCCGCGCCTCATGTTCGACCAGGCATCTACGGTATCCGTGAAGGCGCCGCCGGCCATCACCGGGCAGCTCACGTCGGGGTCGGGGGTGTCGGTGTCGTTCGACGGCGGCGGGATCTTCACGCCCGTGGCGCTGGATGCGGGCGGGCGTTTCAGCGTCACGCCGCCGCTGCCGGCGGGGGCGGCGGACGGCACGCGCAACGTGCTGTTCGCTGCCGCGAACGGGGCGGGGCAGACCGCGCTGCAGAGCGTCGCCTACACCTTGGCCCGGCAGGGGCCGGTCATCACGCTGGACACGGCCAGCCTGCAGGACGGCGGCGCGCTGGCGGCAGGCGCCGTGGTCCGCGGCGCGGCCGCACCCTCGTCCGGCACCGCCCTGTCGGCGTTGAGCTACACCCTAGACGGCGGCACGCCGATGCCGGTCGCGTTCGGGGCGGCCAACGACTTCGCCACCGGCATCAACCTGTTCAGCACCGGGGCAGGCGCGCACACGCTGGTGCTGACCGCAGTGGACGCGGCGGGCAACGTGTCCACCGACACGCTGCACGTGACCATGGCCGCGCCGGTGCCCTTTACGGTCGCCAGCCTGACGCCCGCGGCGGACACCCTGGCCGTGGGCGTGACCTACCGCCCGCTCGTCACCTTCAGCCGCGCAGTGGACCCGGCCACCCTGACGGCACAGAGCTTCTACGCCACGGATCCGTCCGGCGCCGTGGTGCCCGCCGCCATCGCGCCGTTGCAGAACGGGACCGGCGCGTGGCTGCTGTTCTCCACGGCGATGCCGGGGTCGTCCACCATCACCCTGCACCTGGACGGCTCGGTGATACGCGCGGCGGACGGCACGCCGTTGCAGACCGCGGGCTTTGCCGCCACCGGCACGCAACTGTTGCAATCGTTCCAGACGGCGTCCACCAGCATCGTGCCGGGAACCTCCATCACCGGCATCGTCGTGGACCCCGGCGCCGACAACACGCCGCTGACGCCTGACGACGTGAGCAGTCCGACCGGCAGCAGCGCGGACTTCGCGCACGACACCTGGAAGCTGCCGCTGGCCGGCGTCACGCTATACGTGCTGGGCCACCCGGAGCTGACTGCGACCACGGACGCCGCGGGGCAGTTCACGCTGTCCGACGTGCCGGCCGGCGACGTGAAGCTGGTGGTGAACGGGCGCACTGCGACCAACGCGCCGGCCGGCTTCTTCTTCCCCGAGATGACGCTGGATCTGCAGGTGCGCGCGGGCGTCGCCAACACGGTCGGCAGCAGCCTGGGCGCGCAGGACGTGAGGGCGGCGGAGCAGGGCAACCCCTCCGTCTATCTGCCGCGTGTCAGCACCGGCATCTTCCAGCCGCTGAGCGCGACGGCGCCGACTGTCATCACCGCCAACCCCGACACGGCTGGCGCAAGCGGCCTGAACCTGACAGCCAAGCAGATCGGTGCGTTGTCGCTGACGGTGCAACCCGGCAGCCTGCTGGACGCAAATGGCAACCCGGTCGCCAACCCCGTCATCGGCATCAGCCCGGTGCCGGCGGCGCTGGTGAAGGACATGCTGCCGCCGGGCCTGGAGCAGCACACCTTCGACATCACGATCCAGGCGCCGGCGGGGACAGTGTTCACGGCGCCGGCGACGTTGACGATGCCCAACGTGTTCGGGCTGCTGGCGGGCCAAAAGACCTACATGCTGTTGTTCAACCACACGACGGGCAAGCTGGAGACCGACGGCACCGGCACGGTGTCGGCGGACGGGCAGACGGTGACCAGCGACCCGGGGTCCGGCGTGATCCAGCCGGGGTGGCACGGCTACACGGACCCGCGGACGCAGACGAAGACCATAACCTGGGTCAAGGGGCCGAACGGCCTGCTGCAAGGCTCGGTCGGCCAGTACCTTGGGGCAACGGACGCCTGGGATTACGCCTCCCTGGGCGGTACGGTTCTTTCTACCGTACAGAATTCCTTGGAGTTTGCTACGCGAAGCCCAGAAGGAAAAGAGGCAGTAAAGGGGCTCCTACAAAAAGTTGGGCGCTTCGCACCGCTAGCTCTGACCCTTGACGCGAATGCTTTACTTACCGACACAAACGCCGCGAACGCGACGTACGATAAGCTGAAAGAAAATATTTCTGCCATCAACATCGCCGATGGCTTGACCGCTGTGACCAAGATTACCCTTGACGTTAGCATCGGTGGGCTGGACGGCGTTAGCTTGGTGACGGCGTCGGGTGGGGCGGTGCCGTTCACCATAGTGTCGCAAGGGATAAAGGACATCTTGAATGCGGTGTCGGTCGGCTTCAGCGCCCTTGGGATAGCTGAGTCCGCCGCAGGCCACCTCAGCGCGGACGTGCAGCAATATTTCAGTAGCAACAACAACCCGTTCGGCCCGCGGTTCGACCCGACGCTGGTGCTGCACGTGTCCGAGGACGCTTGGCAAAGCGACGCGCAGGTCAGCGTCAGCATCGACGGCGTGCAGGTCCTGGTCCCGACCGCGGTCACGGCGCTGCACGGCAAGGGCGGGTCCCAGGACATCACCATCGGCGGTATCCTGGGTGCCGACCTACACGATGTCGTGGTGACGTTCCTGAACCCGGCCTCGGGCGGGACGGTAGCCACCCAGCGCAACGTGTATGTCTCGGGTGCGGAGTTCAACGGACGCAGCTTTGCGTTCAACAACGAGCTGTATGGCGCGGGTACCCAGGCGACAACGAGCTTCCAGGTCGGCGACACCGTGACGGCGGCAAGGACGTTGCAGCAGTCCGCCATGCAGCAGGCGCTAAGCGAACTGAGCTTCGTCCTGCCTGTGCTGGCGACGGAGATCAAGGGTCTGCAAACGGTGTTCGCCCTCAAGGACGCCTACAACCCCGCCTTGCCGAACGGCGGCCTGAGCGATGCAGCCATCAAGGGATACCTGCCCAGCCTCATAGCATTGTCGGGTGCAGAGGAGCTGCTGGCCGGCCACAACCGGCCAGGCCAACTGGTGCAAGACCTGCTGAACGCCGGCAGCACCGGGCTGGGCCTGACGGCCAAGCTAGACTTCGTCCCATACAACTCGCCCACCGGGCGCATTCCGCCCCTGACGACACAGCAGTTGGCGGACCGCGACGCGGCCTTTGCGGCGGGCATGCCCTACACGCAGACTTGGAAGGACTTGTTCTCAGCGTCCGTTGCCGTCGGCGGCGGTTCGTCGGCCCCCCAAGACGCAGTGCCCATCACCTCATACACCTACTACCCGCCCGGACACGGCCAGGGCACGCTCGGGGCGACCATCTATGCCGCGCTGACCACCGCCGGCGGCGCGACCGAGCGGTTTAGCTTTGCCAGCGGTGCCGGCATGGACCGCCTGCTGGCGCCCAACACCGCCTACACCCTGCGCGGCTTCGACCCGGTGTCGGGCGCGACGGGAACGACGGTGTTCGTCACCGGGCCGACCGGCACGGGGACGGACACGCCGCCCCTGCCGATGATCAATACCGGCGACCCTACCCTGGCGGACGGTCTAACGGCGAAGCAGGCTTTCATCATCGGCGTGGACCCCAGCATCGCCAGCAATCTGGCGCCGGGCCTGACCGACCTGGCCGCCTTGCAGCAAGGCTTATTCGCCGACACCGGCCTGCCCACCAGCACCGGTATCCAGGCCAGCGTCGCCCTGAAGGGGGAGGCGCGCGCCATTGCCCTGGCTGGCAACCAGTCCGGCCCGTCCGGCGGCACGCAGCTGCTGGCGCTGGTGGCGACCGGCAGCTACGGCTTGGCCGTTGTGGACGTGTCGGACGCGAAGCAACCCGTGGTCCTGTCCCAGCTTCAACTAGCCGGCGGCGCGGCTAGCGGCATCGCGGTGGACGCTCAGGCGCAGGTCGCGGCCGTGGCCGACGGCCCCGGGGGATTGCAACTCATCAGTTACGCCGACCTGGCCAACCCGACGGTGATCGCCACGGCGCCGGGCAACTTCACGCATGTCGTGCTGCGCGGCGGCGTCGCCTATGCCAGCACGGGCGGCACGGTGCAGGCGCTGGACGCGCAGACCGGGGAGCTGCTGGGGACATTGGGCGGGGCGCAGGGGGCCGTCACCGGCCTCGCGCTGGACGGGGCCACGCTGTACGCGATGGATGCCGGGCGCGTGCTGCGGGCGGTTGCGTTGGTGGGCGGCGCGATGACGGTGCTCGGCTCCGTGCTGCTACCCGGCGGCGGCAACGGGCTGGTGGTCGGCAATGGCGTCGCAACGGTCCCGGCGGGGGATGCCGGCGGTAACGGCGGCTATCTGACGGTGGACGTAAGCGACCCCACGCAGCCCAAGCTGATCGCCGGGGTGGCCAACGCCGGGCTGGCCGGGTCGGCGGCGGCGTTGAACGGGTCGGGGCTGGGGCTGTTCGCCGGGCAGATCCAGGTGCGGGCGCGGACGCTGCAGAACGACCTGGACCTGGTCAATACCTCCGATCCCACCAGCACCGGGGCGCTTATCACCCGGTTCAGCCTGCCGGCGGCCCCGGGGGACGTTGCGATCTCCGGTGGGCTGGGCTTCGTGGCGGACGGAGCAGGCGGGTTGCAGGAGGTGCGCTACGCCGCCTACACGCCCAACACGGTCGCGCCCACCCTGACGGTCACCCAGGGGCCTGCCGATATCGACCCCGCCACGCCCGGCACGCAGGTGCTGGAGGGCGCATCGGTCCCCCTCGGCATCCAGGTGTCCAGCCCCGGCCAGGTGCGGAGCGTGGAGGTGCTGCTGAACGGGCAGTCCGTGCTGACCAGCCTGTCCTACCCGTTCAACCTGTCGGTGGCGCTGCCGACCATCGCGGCGAACGGCGGCTCCGCCGTCGGCTTGCAGGTGCGGGCGACGGATACCAACGGCAACGTGACGACGACGGCGTCCATTGCGCTGCAATTGGTCCCGGACCTGTCGCCGCCGCGGCTGGTGTCGGCGACCATCGCCGAGCACTCGGTCATCAGCACCAGCACGAAGACGCTGCTGTTCACGTTCTCCAAGGCGTTGCAGCCCGGCGCGGCGGCGGCTGGGGTGTTCACGCTGCGCGATGCGGCCGGCGCCGCCATCCAGCCCACGGCCATCGCGCTGGTGGGCGGCGGGCGGACGGTGCAGGCGAGCTATGGCGCGCTGCCGGTCGGGTCCTACAGCTACACAGTGCAGGCGTCCGCGGTGTTCAGCGCCAGCGGCGTGCCGCTGGGCGCTGGCGCAGTGACGACGGACTTCACGGTGCAGGCGTTCTCGACCGAGTGGGCACCGCGCACTGGCGGGCTGTGGCAGACGCCGGCCAACTGGACCACCGGCGCCGTGCCCACCGCGGCGGACAGCGCTTTCATCGGCGTGCGGCTACCGGTCGTATTCGGCAGCGGCGCCGGGGCTGCGGCAGTGCTGGTCGATAGCAACGGCGAGCTAGACGTGACGGGCGGGACGCTGACGGTCGGCCAGCGGGCGGACCTGCCGGCGGGCACGCTGTCCATCAGTGGCGGCGCTTTCGCACCGAACGGGACGGCGGCGGTGGGGCAACTCATACTGTCCGGCGGTGCGCTGGGCGGAACGGGGGTGATTACGGCGACGGCCGGGCTGCAGTGGACCGGTGGCGCGATGCTGGCGGGCGGGCTGACGGTGACCGGCCCCGCGGCCGCCTATGCCATCCTGGGCGGCGTGGCGCTGGCGCGCGAGCTGGATTTGGGCGGCGCGGGCGCCGTGTCGGGCACGCTGACCCTTGGCAACGGCGGGACGGCGGGCGTGCTGGCGGTGGCGGCCGGTGGCGCGCTGTCCCTGGCGGGCACGCTGACGGCGGACGGCACGGCGGGCGACCTGGTGCGCAACGCCGGGACAATAAGCGCCAGCGGCACGGGAACCCTGGCGGGCGTGTCGGTGGCCGGAGGCGGCAAGCTGCTGGCGGCTGGGGCGAATACGCTGAACCTGCAATCCGCCACGGTGAGTGGCGGCGCGCTGGCCGCCACGGGCGGCGGCGTGATCCAGACGGTGGACCGCGCCAGCGTGCTGGCCGGCGTGGCGATACTGGCGGGCGGCGCCGTCACGGTGGCGAACAACACCAGCCTGACGCTGCAAGGCGCGCTGGCCAACGCCGGGACGCTGCTGCTGGCGTCGGTTGGCAACTACACCGCGCTGGCAGTTGCGGGCGCGGTCACGTTGCAGGGCGGCACGGTGCAATTGAGCGACAACTTCGAGAACCGGATCGTCAGCAACGGTGCGGCGGCGACGCTGACGAACGCCGGGCTGATCCAGGGGGCGGGCCGGCTGGGCGACGCGGACGGCAACTTCACGCTGTCCAACGCAGGCACGGTGAATGCCACGGGCGTCAACGGCATCGTCCTGAATACGGGCGGGACCACGGTGGCCAACGCCGGGCTGCTGGAGGGCACGGGTGCAGGCGGCCTGGTGATCCAGAACACGGCGGTGGACAACACCGGCGGCGGGCGGATCGTGGCGGCGGGCGCGGGGGCGCATGTGGACCTGCAAACGGCCACGATCCTGGGCGGCACGCTGACGACGACGGGCGGCGGCGTGATCCAGACGGTGGACCGCGGCAGCGTGCTCCGCGGGGGGGCGCTGGTCGCGGGCAGCGCCATCACGGTGCTGAACAACACGACGCTGACGTTGCGTGACGCGCTGAGCCAGGCGGCGGTGGTCTCCTTGGCGTCGGTGGGGAACTACACGCAGCTTGCCGTTGCGGGAGGCGTCGGCTTGCAGGCGGGATCGCTGGTGCAGCTGAGCGACAACTTCGAGAACCGGATCACCAGCAACGGCGCGGCCGCGACGCTGACTAACGCCGGCACGATCCAGGGCGCGGGGCGGCTGGGGGACGGGGACAGCAACCTGGCGCTGGTCAACCAGGGGACGGTCAACGCCACGGGGGCAAACGGGATCACGCTGAACGTGGCCGGCGGTACGGCGGTGAACGCCGGGCTGATCGAGGCGACGGGCACGGGCGGGCTGCTGATCCTGGGCAGCACGCTGGACAACACCGTACGCGGCACGCTACCCGGCTCGCAGGGCGGAACCCTTCTGGCGGCGGGCGCAGGGGCGCACGTGGACCTGCAAACGGCGACGATCATCGGCGGGACGCTGGCCAACACGGGCGGCGGCGTCATCCAGACGGTGGACCGCGGCAGCGTGCTGCGCGGAGTGTCGCTGGGCGCGGGCAGCACGCTGACGGTGACGAACAACACGACCCTGACGCTGCGGGACGCTCTGGCGACGTCGGGGACGGTGCTGCTGAACTCGGCGGGCAACTACACCCAACTGGCGGCGTCCGTGGCCGTCACGCTGCAGGCGGGGTCCCTGGTCCGCATGAGCGATAACTTCGAGAACCGGATCACCGCCGACGGCCATGCGGCGGTGCTGACCAACAAGGGAACCATCCAGGGCGCGGGGCGGCTGGGGGACGGGGACGCGAACCTGTCCTTCACCAACGCCGGCCTGGTCAGCGCGACGGGGGCCAACGCGGTCCTGCTGAACACGGGCGGCACGGGCGTCGTGAACACCGGGGTGCTGCAAGACACGGGCGCGGGCGGGCTACTGATCCAGAACACGGCGGTGGACAACACCGGCGGCGGGCGGATCGTGGCGGCGGGCGCGGGGGCGCACGTGGACCTACAGACGGCCACCATCATAGGCGGCACGCTGGCGACGATGGGCGGCGGCGTGATTCAGACGGTGGACCGCGGCAGCGTGCTGCGGGGCGCGGCGCTGACGAAGGGCAGCGCCGTAACGGTGCAGAACAACACGACGCTGACCTTGCAGGATGCGCTGAGCCAAGGGGCGGTGGTGTCCTTGGCCTCGGCGGGCAACTACACGCAGCTGGCGGTGGCCGGGCAGGTGGGGTTGCAGGCGGGATCGCTGATGCAGCTGAGCGACAACTTCGAGAACCGGGTGACCAGCAACGGCGCGGCCGCGACGCTGACCAACGCGGGGACGATCCAGGGCGCGGGGCGGCTGGGGGACGGGGACGCCAACCTGGCGCTCGTGAACCGGGGAACGATCATCTCAGACGGCGGCGGGGGCATGACACTGAACGTGGCGGGCGGCACGGCGGTGAATGCCGGGCTGCTGGAGAACACGGGCGCGGGCGGGCTGCTGATTCTGGGCAGCACGCTGGACAACACGGCGGGCGGAACCTTGGCGGCGGCGCAGGCGGGCACGGTGCTGGCCACGGGCGCAGGGACGCACGTGGACTTGCAGATGGCAACCATCATCGGCGGCACGCTGGCGACGGCGGGCGGAGGCGTGATCCAGACGCTGGACCGAGGCAGCGTGATCCGCGACGCTGCGATGTCGGCGGGCAGCACGCTAACGGTGGCGAACAATACATCGCTTACCCTTGCCGGCACGCTGGCTGGGGGAACCGTGCAGGTGGCCTCGGTGGGCAACTACACGGCGCTGCGGGCGTCGGGCGCAATAACGCTGCAGGGCGGGGCGGTGCAGCTGAGCGACAACTTCGAGAACCGGATCACCAGCGACGGCGTGGCCGCGGTGCTGACGAACGCAGGGGCGATTGCGGGTGCGGGGCGACTGGGGGACGGGGACGGCAATCTCAGCCTGTCCAACACGGGTACGGTCTTCGCCACCGGGGCCAACGCGCTGGTGGTGAACACGCCGGGGCACGCGGTGATCAACGCCGGGACACTTGGCGCGACCGGCGCGGGCGGGCTGCAGGTGCTGGGCGACGTGACGAATGCTGGGCTGGTGTGGGCGCGCAGTGGGCCGGTGTTCCTGGGTGGGGCCGTGACCGGCACCGGCCGGGTGGAGCTGACAGGTGCGGCGGGTGTGGAGTTCGCCGGGCAAGCTGGCGCCGGGCAGGCGGTGACGTTCGACGCCGGGGCGAGCGGGACGCTGCGTCTGGACAGCTCGTCCGCCTTCGCTGCCACCGTCGCGGGCTTTGGCATCAGCAACCGGATCGACCTGGCCGACCTGCAGTTCGGGGCCACCGTCA
>JANONC010000450.1:0-35384 GCA_031420655.1 Rhodospirillales bacterium
GACGTGGAATTGCTGTAAACCCAGCTGGTCCGCAACACACGCCACATCCGCCGCCCAGCCGAGCAAGGAGCGCCCCGGGCACGGCGACGACTTGCCATAGCCGGGGCGATCGAGCGCCAGCAGGCGGACCGACACATTTGGAATCAGCCCCGCTTCGAGCCGCGAGGCTGGCCAGCCATGGAAATAAAATACGGGCGGGCCGGCCGGGTTACCGTATTCCTCGACGGCAATGGATCGTCCATCGGGCAGGCATACGACCAATGACGCCAGCCGAGTCCGGCGCACCCGGACCCGGCGGCGCAACGTGGCCACGCCATTCTGTAATGCAGCAAGCCAGCCGGCAGAACGGCCGGCGTGAATGGATCTAGGCTGCTGGCTGAGCCGCCGCGCGCTTGATCTGGCAGCGTAACAACCGGCGCTTCAGTACCTGCGCCTCTTCCGGCAGGCGACGGTTCGGCGTGCCCAGCAGAAACGAGTCTAGGCCGCCGTTGTGCTCGATCGTGCGGATCGCATGTGTGGTCAGGCGGACACGCACCGTCGTACCCAGGATGTCCGACAACAGCGATGTATGCTGCATGTTCGGCAAGTAACGCCGGCGGCTCTTGTTATTGGCGTGGCTGACGTTGTTGCCAGACTGCACGCCCTTGCCGGTAAACTGGCAGCGACGGGACATGGTAAACCCTATTCAAAGACAAGTGCGGCGCTAGGCACCCTAAGTGCCGGTGTATGGCCGAGCGCCTTCCGCCCGTCAAGGCACCCCCTCCTGCCGTGCAGGAGGAGGTGTCCGGTACGGCTAGCGGGCCGCGATCCGGGTAATTTCTTCCTTCAGGCGCAGTTTTTCCACCTTCAGCTTGGCCAGGGTCCCGCTATCCGGCCGAGGCCGGTGATCCTCATCGGCGATGCGCTTATCAAGCGCAGAATGACGATCCTTTAGGCTATCGAGACGGGACTGTAGATTCAAACACCCCTCCTGTCGCACTGACTGCGCACGAACCGCGCATTCCAAAGCTAATACGGCAGGGCTAGCCAAACCAAGTAAAATGCGAGCGGGCCTGCGTGGCATCGCCATCAGCACCATGGTATGCGGGTTGCATGCTCACCGATCGCGATTCCCTGCTGCGCCAGTTGCACGAGCTGCGAAGCGAGCACCGAGACCTTGATACCGTCATCGCCCGGCTGGCTGAGACAGGCAGCGACCAGCTGCACCTGCAACGGCTCAAAAAGCGCAAGCTGTTGCTAAAGGATGAGGTCGCCTGGCTCGAAAGCCGGCTGATACCGGACAGTATCGCCTGATGCAGCCACAGGTTGGCGTGATCATGGGCAGCCAGTCGGACTGGCCCACGCTGCGCCATGCGGCCGAGGCACTGGAGTCCCTGGGCGTCCTGTATGAAACCCGGATTGTCTCCGCCCACCGCACGCCTGACCGGCTGGCGGAGTATGCGCGTACGGCCAAGGCACGCGGCCTGCAGGTTATTATCGCAGGCGCGGGCGGGGCGGCGCATCTGCCGGGCATGTGCGCGGCGTGGACGTCCCTGCCTGTACTGGGCGTACCGGTTGAAAGCGCGGCGTTGAAAGGCATGGATAGCCTGCTATCGATTGTGCAGATGCCAGGTGGCGTGCCCGTGGGGACGTTCGCTATCGGCCCGGCCGGGGCCACCAACGCGGGCTTGCTCGCGGCGGCTATCCTCGCCTTATCCGACCCGGCCCTGGCGGCGCGGCTAGAGGCGCAGCGGGCAGCGCGCACGGCGGCGGTGGCCGAAATCCCGGCACCGTGACGGCGCTTCCCCCGAACGCCACGATCGGCATCGTCGGTGGCGGGCAACTGGGCCGCATGTCAGCCCTGGCCGCCGCCCGCCTCGGCTACCGCTGCCACATCCTGTCGCCTGAGCCCGACAGTCCCGCCGCCCAGGTTGCGGCCGCACACACGTTGGGCGATTACGAAGACCCCGACACCCTGCGCGCCTTCGCCCGCGCGGTCGATGTCATTACGTTCGAGTTCGAGAACGTGAGCGCCGCCGGGCTAGACCTGCTGGCGTCGTTACGACCCGTCCGCCCCTCGCCCACCGTGTTGCGCATCAGCCAGGACCGGGTGGTAGAAAAATCGTTTCTGGCGCAGGCGGGTGTTGCGACCGCGCCGTGGGTTGAGATCACGAGCGAAGAAGGCTTGTCGGTCGCGCCCGTACCCCTGCCCGGCGTGCTGAAAACGACGCGGCTTGGCTATGACGGCAAGGGTCAGGCCGTGTTGCGCACCCTGGCAGACCGCGCGCCGGCCTGGGCCAGCCTGGCGCCCCGACCGCTCATTCTCGAAGGTTTCGTGCCGTTCGTGTGCGAGTTGAGCGTTGTCGTCGCGCGGGGCGTGGATGGCGCGATGGCCGTGTTCGACGTGGTGGAAAACCGGCATCAGGACGGCATCCTCGACACAACGCTCGCCCCGGCCCGCATTGCGCCGGCCGTCGCGGCAGAAGCGCAGGCAATCACGCGCCGGGTAGCGGAGGCGCTAGCGCTGGTCGGCGTCCTGGCGGTCGAGATGTTCCTAACTGCCGCCGGCCAGCTGCTGGTCAACGAAATCGCGCCGCGCCCGCACAACTCCGGCCATTGGACGATCGACGCGTGTCCGGTCAGTCAGTTCGAGATGCACATTCGCGCTGTCGCCGGGCTGCCGCTGCCAGCGGGCACGCGCCATTCGGATGCGGTCATGAAGAATTTGGTGGGTGACGCGGTGCACCACTGGCCGCGCATCGTGGCGACAGCCGGGCTGTGTGCGCACCTGTATGGAAAGGCAGAGGCGCGGGCCGGGCGCAAGATGGGGCATGTCACGCAGCTTCATCCACTGGGCGGCCTGCCAGATGACGCCGCAATCTGCGAGGCGCTGGGCTGGATCCGCTGACCGGACTACCACAATGTCTTCCACGTTTGTGTTGGCGGTGATACTGTAACGACTTGCTTACGGCACACACGTGGAAGACGATCCAATGGGGGCAATCCGGTTGGCCAACGCTGTTCCGGACGTGATCGGGGCGGATCAGACGCAAGCCAAGCACTCCGCGGTCGACTCGCATGGCCGCGTGCGCCAGGTACAGGTGCACGACGTCACGTTGCGCCTGGTGCGCCCCGTTCCGCATGACGATGGCCATGTGACCAAAGTGGCCCGGGCCAGCTGGGACACCATCACGGCCCCGATCGTGCAGGTGCACACGACCACGACGCTGCCCGGGCGGCACCGTGCCTGGGGCCTGCACCGGCGTAGTACCGACCGCCTGTTCGTCGTCACGGGCCTAGTTAAGCTAGCAGTGTACGATGGCCGGCGCGGCTCACCGACCTTTGGGGCCGTGACAGAGGTGATCCTGAGTGAAAAGAACCCGGGACTACTGACAATTCCACCCGACCTGTAACACGGATGGAAGAATATCGGGACGTCCGACGCGGTAATCATCAACATGCCGACCGCCGAGTACAACTATGACGAACCCGACGCACTTGATCTACCTTGGGACAGCGACGCGGCTCAGCAGCTCATTCCTTATCGATTTTAAGTTGGCATGAATGGAGGGCAGTCACTCTCCGTTAGTTTCAGTCTTACTGCCGACGCATAACCGGGCTGACGTTCTCGGCTTTGCGATCCGGTCGGTGCTGGCGCAGTCGGTCGGGGATTTCGAGCTCTTGATCGCCGGGGACGGCTGCCGGGATGACACGCGGCGCGTCGTCGCCTCGTTGAGCGACAGCCGTATCGTTTGGCTCGATTTACCTAAGGCCCCACTCAGCGGCTACGCCAACCGCAACATCGCCTTACGCCGGGCCCGCGGCCAGTTTGTGGCCTACGCACAAGATGACGACCTTTGGTTTCCGGATCATCTCGAACAGCTGATCCGGACGCTCGAGGCTGCGGGTGCGGACTGGGCGTATAGCCGCCCGCTCTGGGTTTGCCGCGACGGAGCCATCGTCCCGTCACCGGTCAATCTTACCCTACCTGACGAACTCGACTGGTTCATGACGACGGAGAACAGCATCCCATCGACCTGCGTCCTGCATCGGCGCTCCGCACTCGACCGCGCCGGTTATTGGCCGGAGGATGTGCCGCACTGTGCCGATTGGCGGTGCTGGCAGTCGATCTTGCAGGCGGGCGAGCCGAAACCGGCCGCGTTCTGCCGGGCGCCGACCAGCCTGCATTTCCCATCGATCATGAACCATGACGTGGCCCGGCCAGAAGCGGCGTTGCGGGACAGCGCCGGCGCCCCCTGGTGGCCAACCCTATTCAGGCGGACAGGTGCCCGGCAACAGGGCCGTTGGGCCGAAATTTCCGCGGGCGGTCCGGCATGGGCGAGCCTGATGCGGGCCGCGACGGATACTGTCTTCGACCACGTCGCCCTGACCGCAATGCGGGAGTTGAAACCGATGGCCGACCTGCTGACGCGGACACAGGCCGAGGTCGCCGGGCTTTACGCCGCACGGGCCAGCGCGCTGGAAGCGGTACGGGCTGAAATCGCCGTCCACACCGCCGGCGCCGCCCACGCCCGCGCGAAGGCCGAAGCAGCGTACGCGGACACTGCGCGGGCCCTGCATGCCGAACGCCAGGCCCGGGCCGAGGCGCACGCGGCGAAGGCTTTAGCCTGTGCCGCCCAAACAAGAGCGGCAGAGGCTGACGCCATCGCACAGGCTGCCCGCGCCAGCGCCGGGGCGGCTTACGTCAGCACACGGCAGGCCAATGCCGGGGCACAGGCGGCGCTTGAGGCGGCCCGGCACAGCCAGCATCAACTCAGCCAGCTCTACCGCAGCCGGTCTTGGCAGATCACGGCTCCGCTGCGGGCGGTGATGACCATCCTCCGCTGGCCGTAGAGGGCGCCGGCACCGCCCGGCCCAGCAGGCGCGCCGCGGCAAACCGCACACAGGCGGTGAACGCCGCAAGGTCGGTCCAGCGCGGCCGGTCTTGCACCACGAACACATCAACCGCACAGGCGATCATGAGGTTTTCAGGCAGTCCAAAATTCTCAATCTCCAGCCCATCCACATCCCGCAGGCCTGGGCCGGTGCGTTCGGCCAGCGGTGTCGCGACGGTCGAGTAAGCGAAGACCGGTAGGCCGAGCGCACGGGCGAAGCCGGTTTCGTAGACGGTCCCCACATCCGCGCTGGGGCCGCGAAATGGCGTAAGATTGGCGATGACGGCCCCGGCACTGCGAATATGGGCCTCGTTGCGCCGGGCGATCCGCGCGGCCTCGGGCAGGGTGGCCCACCCGGCCGGCTCCTCGACCGGGTCGAACGGGGAAACCGGGTCTAACCCATGCGCACGGCAAATCGCGGCCCGGCGGGCGGCCCAGCCGTGCGGGTCGGGGAAGAACACGTCCGGGCCTGCCAAATAGGTCCTCATGGTTGCCCCAATCGTGCCCGGGTGCGATGGTCCGGCCGCCGTCCGGATGGACCCAACGCAGAGGACTTCATGGCCAAGATCAAGGTAAAGACCCCCGTCGTCGAGCTCGACGGGGATGAGATGACGCGGATTATCTGGGGCTTTATCAAAGACAAGCTCATTCTCCCTTATCTCGACATCGACCTGAAATACTACGATCTGGGTATCGAATACCGCGACCAAACCAATGACCAGGTCACGATCGACGCGTCCTACGCCATCAAGCAATACGGTGTGGGCGTCAAATGCGCGACCATCACGCCGGACGAGCAGCGGGTGAGCGAGTTTGGCCTGAAGAAGATGTGGCGGAGCCCGAACGGCACGATCCGCAACATTCTGGACGGCACGATTTTTCGTGAGCCGATCATCTGCAGCAACGTGCCGCGCCTTGTACCGCACTGGACGCAGCCGATCGTGATCGGGCGCCACGCGTATGGCGACATCTACCGCGCGACCGAGACACGCATTCCGGGGCCGGGCACCGTCACGCTTCAGTATCATCCTACCGACGGCAGTGCGCCGATGGTGTTGAACGTGCACGACTTCAAAGGTCCGGGCGTCGCCATGGGCATGCACAATACCCGCGCCAGCATCGAAGGCTTTGCCCGCGCCAGCCTGAATTACGGCTTGGTCCGCAAGTACCCGGTGTACCTATCGACCAAAAATACGATCCTCAAAGCCTACGATGGCATGTTCAAGGACGTGTTCCAGGAAGTATTCGACGCGGAGTTTGCAGACAAGTTCAAGGCGCTCGGCCTGACTTATGAACACCGATTGATCGACGACATGGTCGCCAGCGCGCTGAAGTGGTCGGGCGGCTATCTTTGGGCGTGCAAGAACTACGACGGCGACGTGGAGAGCGACATCGTGGCGCAGGGCTTCGGCAGCCTCGGCCTCATGACCAGCGTGCTAATGTCGCCCGATGGCAAAACAATCGAGAGTGAAGCGGCGCATGGCACCGTCACTCGGCATTTCCGTGAGCACCAGAAAGGACGGGAGACGAGTACAAACCCGATCGCCTCCATCTTCGCCTGGACCCGCGGGCTGCAGTACCGCGGCCAATTCGACAACACGCCCGATGTCACGGAGTTTGCCCTGACGTTGGAGCGGGTCTGTGTGCAGTCCGTCGAGAGCGGTGCCATGACGAAGGACCTGGCCCTGCTGGTGGGGCCGAAGCAGCCCTGGCAGAACACCCAGGCGTTCCTGGATACGATTGACCGCAACCTGCAGAAGGCGATGGCATGATGAACGAGCTTGTTGGATTGACCGAGTACCCGTTGGCGCGCCGGGGCGTGATGGGTGGGCTGATTGCCGGGTTCACGCTGGCGACGACAGTCGTGCATGCGCAGGCTATCCACACCGACGCGACCGGCCTGGTCGCAGGGCCCGTATCGATCCCGACGACGGAGGGCACCCTGCCCGGCTATCGCGCCAAACCCGCGGGGGCCGGGCCGTTCCCGGTTGTGCTGGTGATCGAGGAAATATTTGGCGTTCATGAATATATCCAGGATATCTGCCGCCGCCTGGCGCGGGAGGGGTACTATGCGGTGGCACCCGAACTTTACGCCCGCATCGCCGATCTGTCGGGCATGACGGATGCGGCTGTGATCGTCCGCGACGTGATCAGCAAAACCCCAGATGCGCGCCTGCTGCAGGACCTCGACTCAACGGCGGCGTTCGCCGGAACGGAGGGCGGCGATCTGGGCCGGCTTGCCGTAACCGGTTTCTGCCGCGGTGGTCGCAATACGTGGCTGTACGCTGCGCATAACCCGGCGCTGAAGGCGGCCGTCGCCTGGTATGGCCCGGTGGGCGGGACGCCGTCGCCCATCCAGCCGCAGACCGCAACGGACGTGGCGGGTGAGTTGAAGGCACCGCTCCTGGGCCTGTATGGCGGCAAGGACCCGAGCATTCCGGTTGACACGGTGCAGGCCGCTGCGGCCAAGGCCAAGGCGGCAGGCAAGACGGTCGAGATCGAGATTTTTCCGGACGCACCGCACGGTTTCCATGCCGATTATCGGCCGAGCTACCGGCCAGATGCGGCTGTGGCGGGCTGGACCCGCATGCTGGCGTGGTTTCGCACCAACGGAGTGGCGTAACACTCAACCCCTGCGTTGGTTAGAGCCCAATCCGACCAAAGGGTGTCGGCTTGGGCTCTCGGTTTTGAGGTTTGGCGAGCACTACTTCCGCCCAGGCGAAGCAGCCTGGTCGGAAAGTGCTCTAGCTTCGCGGCGTGTTGCGCAGCAGGTCGCGGATCTCGATGAGCGTCGCCTCCGTCTGACTCAGGGCCGCCGGGGCCTCGGCTTCTTTGGCCTTGAAGCGACTGAGCGCCTTCACGACCCAGAAGATCGCGAAACTTACGATCAAGAATGAGATGATCGCGTTGAGGAACAAACCAATATTGAGGGTGACGGCGCCGGCCTTTTGCGCCGCCTCCAGCGTCGGCTGAGCTTGGCCCTTGAGGGTAATAAACAGGTTGCTGAAGTCGATGCCACCGAGCGCCAATCCGAGCACGGGCGTGAACAAGTCTTTGACCAAGCTGGTCACGACCCCGGTGAAGGCCGCGCCGATAATGATGCCGACGGCCAAGTCCACGACGTTGCCGCGCAGGATAAAGGCTTGAAACTCGCCGACCCAGCCTGGCTTGGCTGGCAAACGTTTAGCCACGTCCATGTGAGGCCCTCCTATAAAGGTTTGCCCATAGCAACGTCACTGTTCGATAGCCAATGCTGCTTACGCAAAAGGTCCGTTCAGCCTTTGGCAAGCAGCGTCCGGATTTGATCTAACGCAGCCTCCGCACGCGTCGCATCGGGACCGCCGCCCTGGGCCAGGCCGGGCTTGCCGCCGCCGCCCTTACCGCCCAGCGTGGCACTGGCAGCGCGGGCAAGCTCGACCGCGTCGATACGCCCGGCCAGGTCGGGCGTAACCAGTATCACGACGCTTGCCTTCCCCTCCGCCGTGCTCACCAGGGCCACGACGCCACTGCCGATCTCGTGCCCAATCGCTTCGGCCACCGGCTTCAGCTCGCGCGCCGGCAGATCGTTGATCCGGGCGGCCAAGGTCAGGCCGGCGATGGTCTCGGTCGTGCCCGCCCCGGTCGCAAGTTTACGTTGCAGCTCACTCACCTGCTTCTCCAGGCGGCTGCGATCGTCGAGCAACTGCGCCACGCGCGACGCAAGTTCCGCCGGGGGCACGCGCAGGGTGGTGGCCAACTCCTGCAGCCGCTGATCGGCTTGCATGATCTGCGTGATCGCAGCTTCCCCGGCCACCGCCTCAATCCGGCGGACCCCGGCGGCGACGGCGCTCTCGGACACGATGCGGAACAGGCCAATATCGCCCGTCCGCTCGACATGCGTGCCGCCGCACAGCTCGACCGAAAACGCACCCCGTCCCTCGTTGGGCCCCTCACCACCCATGCTGACGACGCGGACCTCATCGCCGTACTTCTCGCCAAACAGCGCCATCGCCCCTTGGTCCACCGCGGCTTCGGGCGTCATGAGCCGGGTGGTGACGGGTGAGTTGTCGCGGATACGCGCGTTAACCACCCGCTCCACTGCGTCCAGCGCCACTCGAGGCATGGGTGTCGGCTGGCTTACGTCAAAACGCAGCCGGTCCGGAGCGTTCAGGCTGCCTTTTTGCGTGACATGGGCCCCGAACTGCTCCCGCAGCGCCGCGTGCAGCAGGTGCGTGGCGCTGTGATGTGCGCGGATCGCCTGCCGGCGGCTGTGGTCCACGCTGGCCAGGATCGGCTGACCCACGCGGGCTGTTCCGGCCGTGACAGTGCCGCTGTGTACGAATAGGTCACCGACCCGGCGCTGCGTGTTTGTCACCTCGATCCGCAAGCCATCCGGTCCGGTAAGGGTGCCGGTATCGCCGACCTGTCCGCCTGATTCACCGTAGAATGGGGTTTGGTTGAGTACGATCGCGACGGCCAAACCGGCGGCGGCCGTCGCGGCAGACGCGCCCTCCACCACCAGCGCGTTGATCTGCGCCTCCGCCTCCTCGGCCGCGTAGCCTAGGAACTCGGTCGCACCAAACTGCTCATGCAACTCGAACCAAACCCGCTCCGTCGCCGTGTCGCCGGTGCCGGACCAGGCGGCGCGGGCGCGGCGGCGCTGCTCCTGCATCGCCGTATCGAACCCTTCGGTCTCCACCGTACGGCCCTGTTCGCGCAGCGCATCCTGCGTCAGGTCGAGCGGAAAGCCGTATGTGTCGTAAAGCTTGAACGCGACGGTGCCGGGCAGCGCTTCGCCCTCGCCCAGGCGGCCCGTCTCGTCAGCGAGCAAACCCAGACCGCGGTCCAGCAAAACCTTGAAGCGCTCTTCTTCCAGCCGCATGGTTTCCGTAATCAGCGTTTCTGCCCGTGCCAGCTCCGGGTAGGCCGCACCCATTTGCCGCACCAGGGCCGGCACGAGGGTGTGGAACGTCGCCTCCTTTGTGCCCATCATGTGCAGGTGGCGCATCGCCCGGCGCATGATGCGGCGGAGCACGTAGCCACGCCCGTCACGGGCGGGCAGCACGCCATCGGCAATTAGGAACGACGTACTGCGCAAATGGTCCGCCACGACGCGATGGCTGGTCTGGAACGGCCCGTCCACCGCCTGGTGGGCAGCATCCGCGCTGGCCAGCACCAAGGCACGCATCATGTCGATATCGTAGTTGTTGTGCTTGCCCTGCATGACGGCGACGAACCGCTCGAAGCCCATGCCGGTATCGATCGACGGGCGGGGGAGCGGCGTGCGCGTGCCGGGCGGGTCCTCCTCGTACTGCATGAACACAAGGTTCCAGATCTCGATGAACCGGTCCCCGTCCTCGTTCGCGCTGCCGGGCGGGCCGCCGGGGATGCCAGGGCCATGGTCGTAGAAGATTTCGCTGCACGGCCCGCACGGCCCCGTATCGCCCATGCGCCAAAAATTGTCGGACGTGCCAATGCGAATGATCCGGCTATCGGGCAGCCCGGCGATCTTGCGCCACAGCGCCGCCGCGTCGTCATCGTCGGTATAGACCGTCACCAGCAGCTTGTCCGCATCGATACCGAATTCCCGGGTCAGCAGCGTCCAGGCGTTCTCGATCGCGACGTCTTTGAAATAGTCGCCGAAGCTGAAATTACCCAGCATTTCGAAAAATGTATGGTGCCGCGCCGTGTAGCCGACGTTATCGAGATCGTTGTGCTTACCACCGGCACGCACGCATTTCTGCGCCGTCGTTGCCGTGCGGTACGGGCGCGTTTCCTGCCCGGTAAAGACGTTCTTGAACTGCACCATGCCACTGTTGGTAAACAACAGCGTCGGGTCGTTCATTGGCACGAGCGACGAGCTATGAACCCGCTGGTGGCCGTGCTGGGCGAAGAAATCGAGGAAGGTGGCGCGGACGTCGTTGCTGCTGGGCATGGCGTACCCCTAGCAAGTCAGCGCTGATACGGGAATGGCAGCAACTGGCGGACGGGCACCTTACGCAGGCCGGCCGCGGTGGGTACGATCACGAGGGCAGCCGGGTCATAGTCGGTCAGCGTCTCCCGGCATGCGCCGCAGGGCGGCACCACGGCGATGGTCTGGTCCGGTTCGTCCGGCTTGGGATGGCGCACGGCCACGGCACATTCGATCGTGCCGTCACCATCCATCACCGCCCGCCCCACGGCTATCACCTCCGCACAGACCGAAAGCCGGCCCACGACGGCACCGAGATGCACGCCGGTCCAGATGCGCCCGTCCCGCGACCGCAGTGCCGCGCCGACCGTGTGCCAGAACGGCTTGTAATGCCGCAGCAAAACGTCCCGCGCGGCCTGTACCAATGCCTCGTCCTCCGGGCCGAGCGGAAGCCCCTCGGCCCGGTATGCCTGGTCCAAGCTCAGTCGGCTGCCTCCGCCTCATCACCCTCGTCCGGCAGGGTTTGCATCGAGTTGGCGACGACACCCGATTGCTCGCGCACTTTCTTCTCGATCGCCTCCGCCATGTCCTTGTGATCACGCAGGAACTGCTTGGCATTTTCCCGCCCCTGGCCGATGCGGGTGCTGTCGTAGCTGAACCATGCGCCCGACTTCTCGACCACGTTGGCCTTCACGCCCAGATCGATCAGCTCACCCACCTTGCTGATGCCCTCACCATACATGATGTCGAATTCGACCTGGCGGAACGGTGGGGCGAGTTTGTTCTTGACGACCTTCACACGGGTCTGATTGCCGACCACCTCATCGCGGTCCTTGATCTGACCGATGCGGCGGATCTCCATACGGATGGACGCGTAGAACTTGAGCGCGTTGCCACCCGTCGTCGTCTCCGGATTACCAAACATCACGCCGATCTTCAGCCGGATTTGGTTCAGGAAGATCAGCATCGTGTGCGATTTCGACACGCTGCCCGTCAGCTTGCGCAGCGCCTGGCTCATGAGCCGGGCGTGTAGGCCGACATGCGTGTCGCCCATCTCACCCTCTAACTCCGCCCGCGGCACTAGGGCCGCCACGCTATCGATCACCACAATATCGACGGCGCCAGAGCGCACGAGCGTGTCGCAGATTTCCAGCGCCTGCTCACCCCCATCCGGTTGGCTCAGCAATAGGTTGTCGACGTCCACCCCGAGTTTACGAGCGTAAATCGGGTCCAGCGCATGTTCGGCGTCGATGAACGCACACGTGCCACCGCGCTTCTGCGCCTCCGCAATGGCATGCAACGCCAGGGTCGTCTTACCCGAGCTTTCAGGGCCATAAATCTCAAGAACGCGCCCGCGCGGCAGGCCGCCAATGCCGAGTGCCAAATCCAGGCCAAGCGAACCGGACGGGATCACCTCGATCTGCTGGTCGCCCGCCTTGGCCCCCATCCGCATGATCGAGCCCTTACCAAAAGCCCGCTCGATCTGAGTGAGCGCTGCGTCAAGCGCCTTGTTCTTGTCCATGCCATCTCCTGCCGGAAGCCAAATGGCCCGTAGCGGTGCAAGTGTGGCACCGCGGGCGCGTTGCAACCAGGGGTATCACCACCCGCACCGGAAGCCAAGAACAAAAACAGAACGGCTAAGCAGAAACGTCCGGCAGGCGCAGACAGATCCGCGTGCCGGTGCCCGGGACGCCACGAACTTTCAACCCGCCACCCGCCTCGGCTGCGACCGAATCGATAATCGAAAGCCCAAGCCCGGTCCCGCCCGAATCGCCGCGGGTTGTGGCGAATGGTGCGCGCAACGCTTCGAACATCGCATCCGTCATGCCCCGGCCCGTATCTTCCACAATGACGCCCACCCCGCCTCCGGGCACGAGGGCGCAGCGCACCAGCGAGAGCGTGATGGTTCCCCCCTCTGGCATCGCGTCGCGCGCATTGCTGATCAGGTTCAGCAGCGCCTGGTCCAGTGCCGTCCGGTCGATGCGCACGAGCGGACGGAAGGTGGGCTCGATGTACCGGACAGTGATGCCTGGCCCGGCCATGCGCACCAGCAGCGGCACCAGCCGGTTCAGCTCCTGATCGAGAAGCAGCGATTGCGGCGGCAGAACTGGCCGCTGGCGGGCAAACTGCATCAACTGCTGCACCAGTGCCGCGCCATGCGCGACGCTGGCGCTCAGGTCGCGAAGCGCTGCGTTGGACGGCGCAACCGCCTGCAGCTCGTCAGCTGCCCCCACGATAACGGTCAGCATGTTATTTAAGTCGTGGGCAATGCTGGTCACGTAGCGGCCGACGGCGGCCAGCCGTTCCTGCCGCCCACTCTCCTCCGTGCCGGGCGTTTCGAGACGCCTGGCCGGCGGGCTGACCGGGGCCGGCAGCAGGCTCAACGGGGCGGGCCCTGGCTGCGTAAGCGCCAGACATAAGCAATGACTGCCGCGACGGCCTTGAAGTGCTCGGCCGGCACCTCCGCATCCAGCGGTATGGTGTACAACGCCCGGGCCAGCGACGGATTGGCCACCAGGGCAACGCCATGCTGCTTGGCCATTGACCGGATCCGCGCTGCCACCTCGTCCATTCCTTTTGCAACGACGCGCGGCGCACCGCTTCCGCCACGTTCATACTGCAAAGC
Source organism: Rhodospirillales bacterium (assembly GCA_031420655.1). Lineage (GTDB taxonomy): Bacteria > Pseudomonadota > Alphaproteobacteria > Acetobacterales > Acetobacteraceae > JANPPS01. Next base: position 13,391 of record JANONC010000450.1, read on the forward strand.
TATAGCGTAGTGGGTTGGATTCGTAATCACGACCGCCGCTTTCGGCACCGCGGCCATCATCCGCCGCCGGGCCCGCGCCAGGCGCATCTGGCGCAGGCGCCCTTTTAGCTTCGGGTCGCCCTCCGCATCCTTGTACTCGTCCTTCATTTCCTGCGGCGTCATGCGCAGCCGGTCATGAAACCGCCAGCGCACCCAAAGCAGATCGGCCAGCGCGATGGCCCCTTGGCAGGCGCTGACGGTCAGCAGCAGGCGCACGAGCTCCTGCCACACGCGCTGCGCCAGATGCGACGCCGGCCAGCCTGTCGAGCCGAGTGCCACTGGCGCCAACGCCACTAGGGCATGCCACACGGCCCAGCCCAGCACGGCCGCCTTGGCAACGGACTTCGCTGTCTCCGCCGCGCCATCGAGGCCGAAGATGCGCGACAGGCCGCGCGCAGGGCTCAGCCGGCCCAGATCGGGCGTGATACCCCGTGTGCTGAGCAGAAATTGCGTTTGCACCAGCACGGCCAGTGCGCCGGTTGCCGCGACCAGGGCCAGGCCGGGCAAGATGGCTAGCAGCAGGGCCCGTCCGCTCTCGGCCAGCGCGCCGGCCACGGGGCGGTCGAGCTGCGTCAGCATGGCCGTAAGAGTGCCGGTGAGCCCCGATGCGAGCGCGGGTACGACCAGGGCCAGCACCATCGTCACGCCGCCGAGGCTTGCCGCGGTCACCAGTTCGGCACTGAGCGGCACCTGCCCGTCGTCGCGTGCACGGCGCAGCCGGGCCTCGGTCGGCGGCAGTGTGCGGTCGTCACCATTTTCGGCCATTTACAGGCCGGGCAGGTGTGCCCACGCCTCGCGCACCGCCTCGTCCCAAGTCGCGAGCAAGGCCGCGGCGACCAGGGCCAGCATGGCTAGCCCACCCAGGATTTGGCCCGGTACGGCGCCAGATGCGAGTTGCAATTTGGGCACGAGCCGGCCGAGCACGCCGAGTGCGGCTTGAAACACGACGCTGGCGAGGATGAACGGCGTCGCCAGACGAACCGCCAGGCCAAAGCTAGCCAGCACGGCATCCACGACGCTCTCGGCCGCCGGCCCGGCGGGGATGATCGAGCCGGGTGGCAGGATTTGATAGCTGCCGGCCAGCGCCGTGAGCGGCAGCGCGTACAAGCCGCTGCTGAGGATCAGGACCGGAGCGGCCAGGCCGAACAACCGGCCCAGTGCGGCGGACTGGCCGCCCAGGGCCGGGTCGGTCTGCACAACGCTGCTGAGCCCCAACATGTAGCTCATCACTGCCCCGGCGGCCCCCAGTGCCAGCGACGGCAGCCGCGCGAGCCAGCCGAGCAGGCCGCCCGCCACCAGCTCGGCCCCGATCATGCCAGCGGCGCGGAGCGGGCTGTCTGGCGGCGCGCTCACTTGGGCCGACACGGACGGCAGCAGCAACAGCGCCACGGCCATCGCGAGGCCGGCCCGCACCATGGCTGGCGGCTCCGCCTCACCCAGGCCGGGGGCGAGCATGATGGCGGCGGCCGAGCGGGCCAGCACGAGCATGAATGCGAAGCCGAGGCCGGGTGCTGCGGCCAGCACGGCCTGCTCCATCGGTTAGGGCGCGCCGGTCTGGACCATGCGGTCCATCAGCGCGGTCATGAAGTCGGTCAGGGTGGCACCGATGAACGGCCCCATCAGCACGAGGGTCGCGCAGAGCGCCAGCACTTTGGGCAGGAACACGAGGGAGGCTTCGTTCACCTGTGTGATGGCCTGCACGAGCGAGACAACGAGACCCACGACCAGCGCCACCACCAGCAGTGGTCCACCCAGCTTGATGATGACCCACATGGTTTCCCGCAGGACCGCCGCGACGTCCATGGGCTAGATCGCCATGCGCATCACGTCCTGATAGGCCGACACCATGCGGTCGCGCAGGGCCGTCGCGGTTTGCAACGCCAGCTCCGCCCGGGACACGGCAGTGACGACTTCAGTGAGGTTCGCGTGACCGGACAGCGCCTGCGCCGTCGCGCCATCGGCGCTGTGCCCGGCGGCGATGGTATTATCGAGCGCTTTGGTCAGCACGGCACCGAAATCGCCGGGGCCCGCCGCCAGCCCGGGTCCGCCCTGCTGCGTGCGGGCATACGCGCTAGCCGCACCGGCTGGGCTGATCGAGAGAGCCGTCACTTCAGCAGCTCGATCGTGCGGGTCAGCATGCCGCGCGTGACTTCGAGCACGTTCAGATTGGCGCTGTAGCCGCGCTGCGCTTCCCGCATGTCCATGACTTCGACAAAGCTGTTGACGTTGGGCGTGCGGACATAGCCGCGCGCATCGGCGGCCGGATGCGACGGATCGAACCGCTCCGGCAGTTGGCTGCGGTCGGGCGTGATGGACTTTACCCGCACGGCTTCTGTCCCCAGGGCCTGATCCATCCGGTTTTCAAAGGTTACGACCTTTCGCCGATAGGGGGCAGCACCCGGTGTAGAGCCGGTCGTGTCCTGGTTGGCCAAATTCTCCGCAATCGTACGCAGCCGTGCGGTCTGCGCATTCATGCCACGGGCAGACACCGCGAGTGCCTTCTCAATATCCATGCGTCACCGCCCCAACGCCGTGCGAAACAATCCGCCGTATTTCCGATATAGGCTGGCCGCCAAGTCCTGGCTGCTCGCCGTGTCCGCCACCTTGGACAGCTCATCCTCAAGCGTCACCGTATTGCCCGACGCCGTTCGTTCGTGGCCCCGCGTGGCGATGGTCCCGGCGGCCGGGCCACCGCCGGCCAGGTGCAGCGCCGAGGATTGCGCCAGCGGCAGCCGTCCCGCCTGGGCCAGAGCGGCGGCGAACGGGGCACTGTCCCGGGCGTGAAAGCCCGGCGTATTCGCATTCGCGACGTTGTGGGCCAGCGTGGCCTGCCGCTGTTGCAGCCACGCCATCCGGCGCTCGGCCAAAGCAAATAGGTCGGTGACGGGAAAGTCGGTCGGCCTGTCCATCAGCGCGTCCCTCTGCCTGCGTTGGCCAAATGATGGGGGCAAGAGCTTAAGAGACGGTGAAGCAGGGCCGCTCTGGCTGCGTAAGACATCCTTAAAGAGTTCGGCTCATCGTTGCCCCATGTGGAGAGGACCCGACCCGAGCCCCTTTGCTTCCCCGTCTTCCTACGACCCGGTCCAAACACTGACGTCCTCCATCGACGACCTGAACCAGACGATCGTCATGGCAATTGCCCTCACCAAGGCTGGCCGCAACGTCGATCTCGCCGGGCTGGAACACTCGGTTGGCGTGCTGTGCGCCAAGACGCTCGACTTGATGCCTGACGAAGGCCGTTCGCTGCGGCCTATCCTCATCGCCCTCTCCGCAGCGCTCGACACGCTTGTGGCCGCCATCGGCCAGACGGGAGCCCGGCGCACCTAACCCCAAGGCAAAAGGCCTCAAACCATGCTCACTTTCTCCAGTGTCGCCCTTGCCGTCGCTGCCCTGGCCGGCATCGTGATCGTCATCCTCCTCGGCGCACGGGCGGTGCAGGCCGGGGGATTAGTCCCAGCACCCAAACGGCTGCGACTCGTCGATCAACTCAGCCTGAGCCGGCAAGCCACGCTCCGCATCGTCGCCTGCGATGGGCGTGAGATGCTGCTGCTGGGAACAGCCACGCAGGAGACGCTGCTCTGCTGGCTCGCAGCGCCGGAGGTGGCGCCATGATCCGGCTCATCCTCCTTATCCTGCTGCTCGTGCCCGGCGCCGCGCTTGCGCAATCCATCAATGTGGACCTCGGCGCGGCCGGCCAAGCGGGTGCCACCGGACGCCTCGTGCAGCTGACTGCGCTGCTGACGGTGCTTTCGCTCGCCCCCAGCCTGCTGGTCGTGGGAACGGCGTTTACCCGCATCGTGATCGTGCTGTCGCTGCTGCGCAGTGCCATCGGCGCACAGGGAACGCCGCCCAACTCCGTGCTGATCGGGCTGGCGCTGTTTCTCACTTTTTTCGTCATGCAGCCGGTGATGGAGCTGTCCTGGACGCAGGGCTTGGACCCGCTGACCCAGGGGACCATCACAGAGATGGAGGGCCTGCAGCGGACCGCCGCACCGTTCCATCACTTCATGGCCGCCAACGCCCGCCCGGCCGATGTGCAGCTGTTCCTCGACCTCGCCCAGCTACCAGCCGTCGCCGCCCCGGACGATACGCCATACCGGGCGCTCATCCCCGCCTTCATGATCGGTGAACTGCGCCGCGCGTTCGAAATGGGATTCCTACTCTACCTGCCGTTCCTGGTCATCGACCTGGTGGTCGGCAGCGTGCTCATGAGCCTGGGCATGATGATGTTGCCACCCAACGCGGTATCGTTGCCGTTCAAATTGATCTTCTTCGTACTGGTCGATGGCTGGCGGCTCGTTTCGGGTGCCCTGGTTCAGGGGTTCGCGGGTGGATAGAGCGCGGCAGCCATGTACGGTGGCAGCGCGAACGCCGCCTCCTGAACCGGGGGGGACCAATACCGGCAACCCGTCAGCCCGGCGCGCTCTGCCCGGCGTGTAATCTCGTCCACACCCGGCAGGTGCAGCGGAGTGTTGCACGCGACCCCGATCGCCATGAGCCCGCCCACATAGGTCGGCACGGCCACCGCATAGGCCGTCACGTGGGCAAAGGCCCGTGCCCGCCGCGCGCTGGATTGCGCCAACTCGTCCGCCTGCATGAACGGCACGCCCGCCTGGTTCACCAGCACGCCCGCCGGGCCGAGCACCCGGGCGCAATCGCGATAGAATGCCTCGGTAAACAGCACCTCACCCACCCCCTCCGGATCGGTGCTGTCCACGATAATGACGTCGAACGAGGCGGCCGGTGCATCCGCCACCGTGGCGATACCGTCCGCCACGATCACCGTCGCCCGCGGATCGTCCCACGCGGCACCACCTATGCCGGGCAGGTGCGCGCGGGAGAGGCGGATGACTGCCGCGTCGATCTCCACCATCACCGCTTTGTGAACGGTCTGGTGCTGCAGTACCCGGCGCAGCACGCCGCCGTCGCCCGCGCCGACAATCAGCACGCGCCGCGCATCGCCATGCAACAGCAGCGGCACGTGGGCGATCATCTCCTGATACGCGAACTCATCGCGTTCGGTGACTTGCACGACCCCATCGAGCAGCAGCACGCGACCGTGGCTCTCGGTCTCGATCACCTCGATCTCCTGATACGGGCTGGTTTCGTGCGCCAGCACGCGGGTGACCGCAAAACGCTGGCCCCAGCCAGGATAGAGGCGTTCGTTGCGCCACTCGGGCATCTCGTTCTCCAACGAAAAACGCCGCCCGGGATGACCGGGCGGCGTTCAGTTCAAGCCGGGGACAGGTGCGTTAAAACACCCGGCCGCGGCGCTGCTCGTCCAGGTCGATCCGCTCCGGATGGAAGGCGGATTGCAACACAGGAATCGCGTCATGCGGATCGCAGGCTCCGCACATAAAGATGTCGATGGCGGCAAACTCCCGTTCCGGCCAGGTGTGGATCGAGATGTGGCTTTCGGCCAGCACCACCACACCCGACACGCCGCCATTGGGCGTGAAATGGTGAAAATGGCTATGCAGGATAGTCGCCCCCGCCTTCACCGCTGCCAGACGCAGGGCGGTGTCGATCAAGGCCGGATCTGCCAAGTTGCTGGCACCCCATAAGTCCACAAGAAGATGAGTGCCCGCAAAACGGACACCGTCCTTCTCGACGAAATAGTCTTTGCGCTCCTCGCCATCAAAAGCGTCGGCGTTAATAGAAGCGTTGTTGGCAGTTGTCGTCTGGTTTTCGCTCGGAAGTTCCGAGACCATCCCCAGTTGAGCAAGTGCGTTCATCACGTACCCCCAAACCAGTAGACAGCCTGTTGGGCGGGATCGCCCCCTTGGGCCAAGAGCGTCGTGACATAGGGCTCATGGGGGGGGGGCGCAAGCAAAACTTCCGTGTTACGCCAAGGCAGCGCGCAACACCGCCGCCTGTTACGGTACGCTACTTGGCGGCAAGCCCCTGCAACCGCCCCGGCAAGTCCCGGCCCAAAGCAAGCTCCTGCCCGGCCCGCGCAATGTCGGACGAGCCGGTGATCGGCGGCGCGGTCAGCAGGCGCAGGAGCCCGCCCCGGCGCTCATCCATCCGCGGCAGCGCCGTGTCGCGCAGGCCTGCGAGCATTGCAGCATCGGCGCAATGCACGGCGGCGCTGGCCTGCCGCAAGACGATGTCCTGCGCGTCATTGGGCAATGCGCCGCTGGCCGGTACGCGCTTGGCCGCCAGGACCGTGAGCGCGTCCAGCGCCGCCCGCCACTCCCCCGCCTGCGCCAGCAGCGCGGCGCGAAGATCGTCGGCGGGGGCGGTGCCGAGAGTTGTGAGCAGCGTGAGCGCGCCAGCCCGGTCATTCCGCGCCGCGCGCGCGCGCGCCTCGATCAGCACGCGCTGTTCCGCCAAGGCGGGCGGCAAGTCTGGCGCGACCGAGGCGGCGAGCACAGCTTCCGCATCGGCGCCCGTTCCGGCGTCGAGCGAGAGTTGCGCCATACGTGCGCCGATCCCGGCCCGCACCACGCCGGCCGGGGTGCCGGCCAGCAACGGCTTCAGCACCTCACGCGCGCGCAACGGCAGATCGAGCGCGAGCAGGGTGTCGGCCAGCGTGGCCGTTAGGCGCTGGCCGGTCTCACCCACAGGGAGATAGGCTGCGAACTCGCTCGACAGCGCCACGAAGTCGAGCGGTGGCACGGGCGGCGCGCCCGGCACAAGCATGGCGCGGAAAACATCCGCCACCCGGTCCCGTAACAGGGTCGTGTCCGCATTGCCCGCTTCGCCCTCGGGCGTCAGCCGGGCTGTGTCGCGCAGTCCCTCCAGCGCTGCCCGCCAGGCACCCGCCTGCACCCTGAGGGCCACCGCGCGCAGCCGCCAGGCCATCTCCTGCCGGTCACCCCGCCAAGCCAGGCTCTGCCGCTCAAAGATGTCGGCCGCCTGCACCGGCGTGATCTCCTGATGGTGCAAGCGCAGCTCGGCCGCGGTCACCGCGGCACGGACCGACACGGACCGGTCCGGACCGGCCGCCAGCGCATCCAGCAGCGTGAGTGCGGCCCCCGGCGGGCCACTACGCGCCAGCTGCATGGCACCGGCCAGCTGCACGCCGGGTAGGTCCGGCCGTGCGGCCTGGATCACGGCCAGCGCTGCATCGTCCTCCGCCGTCGCTGCCGCCTCTGCCAGAACCGGCAGCACCCGGGTCTGCAACGCGGCCGGGTAGGACAGGGCGAGGGGCAGAAGCGCCGCATCATGCGTGATCACGCCATCGCGCCACGCCGACCGCATGTTACGCCACAGGGCAATCTCCGCCGAGCCATCGAGCGCTGGCAGATCGAGCCCCTGCGCCTCCTGCACCCGTCCGGCAAGCAGGGCCGCGACGGCGCCCAGGCCCACCACGTCAGGCTCGGCCAAGGCAAGAGGATCGTCCGCCGCGGTGATCGTCAGCAGGGCCTGTGCCTCAAGCGCGAACCCCAGGCTGATCAGGTTTTGAGCCGCTGCAAGCCGGGGCTGGGTGCGTGCCCGGGGCGGTGCGGCGGCGGCGGCGGCCAGGCCGGCCTGCAGCCGCCGCGCCAGGGCGGCGCTGGGGAGGGCGGGAAAGTCGAACCGCCGGGTCACTGCCGGACCGGGCGGTGCCTCAAGTTCACCCGGGGCCAAATCTTCGTTGAGGGCCGACAGCACGAAGCCCCGGCCTGACTGCCGCAACTCGGTCGTGTCGGACAGCGGTTCCACGACGACGCCAAGCACGCTGGGTAGCACCGTGTAACCTGGTGCGCGCGAGGTGCTGGCCACAAAGGCGCGCCCGCCCGCCGTGCCCCGTGCGGTGCCGGCCAGCAGGGTCCGACCGTCGACCGGATCGATGACGGTAACGACACGTCCGGGCTGCTCCACGCGTAATTCCAGCCGGCGGTCGAGTGGGACAGGCACCACCGGCCGGGGCGTTGCGCTGCCGGGTGCCGCCGCGATCAGCCAGCCGGTGCCCAGACGCTCGACCGTCGCGGGCTGGCTGTCGGGCCAGGGCAACGTCAGGACCGTGCTGGCGACGCCCGATTGCACGAAGCCCGGCTGCAAGAAGCCAGGCTGCACCATGGGCGTCTCACCCCCCTCGCGGGCGGCTTGCAACTGCGCGGCCTCGATCGGGATACGCTGGTCGAAAATGAGGATGAGCTGGCCATCATGACGATAGGCCGCGACGCCCAGATCGGCACCGGCTTTGAGTTGCAGTTGCAAGCCGGGCGCGGCCTCGGGCGCCACCGGCTGGGACGAAACTGGTTCGGGCGGTGGCAATGGCTGCTGCAACACTGCGCCAATCACGGCCGGGACGCCGGACAGGGTTGCCGTATCGGGCTCCGGCTGCGCGGCCGCAGGGCGTGATGGAGTGGCCGGACTAGCGGGCGCCGGGGCCGATGCGGGCGGGGTCCCTGCCTGGCGTTGAATGACTGGGGACGGGACCGGGGACGGGACCGGGGACGGGGTTAAAGGTGGCACTGAGGGAGGGATCGGGGCGGGCGGGGTGTGGGACGCCGCACTATGGCGCAGCCGGGCTGGCTTTTTCACCAACTTGACCAGGCTGCGTGCCGGTCGGGCCACCGCTCGCGCGGGCTCGGGCGGCGGATGTAACACGATTCGCGGCACCTCCGGACCAGCGGGCGCGGCCGGGCTGGGCTGGCTCAGTTCAGGGCTGCTAAAATTGTTGGTCGCGCCACCCTGGCCCGGAACCGCCACAACACACAGCACAACCAGAGCACCGACGCGCCTCATGACCGAGGCGGCCCGGCCGGCGTTACATCGGTAATGGGGGCGACCTGCTTGCTGCGCATCTGTGCCAGCTGCGCCGTGGCGCTGCGGGCCCGTTCGGGCGTCATTGCTGCCAGGATCGGCGCAGCCTTGCTTTCCTTCATCCGGTCCAGCACCTGCAGCAGCACGGCTTCCTCCATGTCGTTCAGGATCGCCGCTGCGTCTTTCGGTCGCATGGTCTCATAGGTCTTGACGATGCCGCGCCAGTTGGCGGCGTCGTGATCACGCCGGGTCCCGTCCAGCTGTTCCAGCCGCGTTTGCAGTGCCGTGAGCTGCTCCGTCCGCTCCTGAAAGCGGCGTTCAGCAGCCACAATCAGCGCCTCGCGCGCATCCAGCGCCTGCTCCCGCCGGTCCAGCATCGCGCGGCGTTCGCGCAGTTCAAGCAGGACAGCGCGTTCGGAAACGGGGATTGCGGGCTCGGCCGGCGGTGCGGCGACCGGTGCCGGTGGTCCGCTGGGCCCGGCAGGTACTGGCTCAATTTTCGCTCCATGCGGCGCCGGCTCAACCTTGGCGCCCTGCGGCGCCGGTCCGGGCTTAGCTCCATCGGTGGCACTGTGTTCGGCCGCGCGGGCCTGCGTGAACAGCGTCCGGCCCTGACCCAGCGCGGGCAACCCGGCCGTTTCCATCAGCCCCAGCAGCTTGACCGGCAGCAGCACGGCCATAACGGCGATCGTCCACGGCAGGGGACGGAGCAGGGTCATATCCGGCTCCCCTTATCGGCACGGGCGTCTTGCAACACCCCCGCGAGCGCACGCTCGGCCACGCTGCGCGCCCGTGTTTGTGTCTGAGCGACCTCGGCCTGAACTGCCGAGGTTTGGGCGCCCTTGGCGTGCGGCGGAGCAGCGGGCTCCGGCCGGACTGCACTCGCGTCGCGTCCAGCCCGGACCAACGCTTCCAGCCGGTCGGCGATGCCGCCGCCCCGTTCCGTCAGGTAGGACAAGTCGTCGCGCAGGATCCGCGCGGCCGCCATGCTCTGCGCAATGTCCCCCGCGGCCGCGTTGGCCAGATGGCGCAGCTGGCCCAGCCCGGCCTGCGCCTCCCGCGTGGAGGTATCGAAGCCGGCCACCGCCTCACCCAGCGCCGAGCGGTCCCGGCGCAGGGCCGTCACGGCACGCTCCAACCGGATGGCATGCACCAGCACCACCGCCAGCAGGCCCGCCAGCACCACTTCCAAACCCCAATCCAGACCGCTCATGCTGATTGATCCACCTCTGCCTGGGGGGTGACAGGCCCGGTGATGCGGACCGCAACCCGGTGCTTGCGCCGGCCCAGCCGCGCCTCGAACAACGGGACCGTGCCGCAGCGAAGCTGAACCGCAGACCCGGGCGCCGTTTGCAGCACAATCTGGCTGCCAACCTGCAGCGCCACCACGTCGGACAACGCCATCACCTGCTCGTCCAGCACGGCCGACAGGTCGATTTCGGTATCGAGCAGCTGCTCGGCCAAATGCGTTTCCCAGATGCTGTCGCGGCCAAACTTCTCGCCCATGAATTGCTGCAACAGCAGCTCACGCACCGGCTCTAGCGTCGCATAAGGCAGGACGAGGTCGATGCGGCCGCCGCGATCATCCATCTCGATATGGAGGCGGGACAGGATGGCGGCGTTGGACAGGCGCGAGATGGTGGCAAAGCGCGGGTTGACCTCCAGCCGCTCGAACCGGAACGTCACGGCGCAGATGGGCTCGAAGCTGGCCGTAAGGTCGGCCAGCACAAGCGTGATCAATCGCTCGATCAGGGTGCGTTCGATGGTGGTGTAGGCCCGCCCTTCGATCCGCATCGCCGCCGTGCCCCGGCGGCCACCCAGCAGCACATCCACGATCGAGTAAATGAGCGGGCTGTCGATCACCATCAGCCCGTAATTGTCCCACTCCTCCACCTTGAACACCGCCAGCATGGCCGGTAGCGGGATGGCGTTCAGGTAGTCGCCGAACCGGAGCGAGACGATGGTCTCGATCCCAGCCTCGACATTGTCGGCCGTGAAATTACGTAGGCTCGTGCTGAGGATGCGTACCAGACGGTCCACCACCACCTCCAGCATCGGCAGGCGCTCATAACTGACCAGCCCGCTTTCGATAATGCGATGCATGCCGGACGGATCGCCCGGCGCGTGGGTGCGGCCGGGTCCGCGGTCGATGGCTTGCTGATCGAGCAAGGGTCCGGCTTTTGGCTCCGGCAGCAGGGCAGCGCCACTCATTGCACAATCATTTCGGTAAATAGCACGCTGGTGACGCGCACGGGTGCGGTCGCGAAATTGGTGCGGGCCAGCAGCTCTTCGCGCAGCCGATAGGTGCTGGCGGTGCCGCGCAGCTCCTCGGGCCGCATCTCACGCAGATAACCCTGGAACAGGTCGAGCACCCGCGGCAGGGCGGCCTGCACGGCCGGGCTGTCCTCCGCCCGGGTCAGTTCCAGCTTGACCTTCAGCTTGATGAACGCGGCCCGGCGCGAACCGGTGTTGAGGTTGGCGATGATGTCCGGCAGGTCGAAAAAGCTCGGCGCTTTCGTCACCTCAGCCGCATGGGAGCCTTCATGGCTGCCTTCGTGTGCGAGTAGTTTGGGAATGACGCCGCTGAACCAGCCGCCCGCACCCGCGGCGATCAGCACGATCGGCAGCGCGATAAGCAATTTTCCCTTGCCCCGTTTGGGCACGCTTGCACCGGCCTTCTTGGCGTCATCCGCCCCAGGGGCGGCGATTTTGGCGCTCATACGGTCGCTCCGGATCGGTCAGGGGCGGAGCATGGCGGGGGCCGGTTAACAAATCGTCTAAACCAATCCTGGCCCGGCAGCTTCCGCCCTGCCCGGCAGGCTTTGCCGACCCAAGCCCACGCCAACGCAGGGCTCCAGGCCTTCCAGCCCTGGCACGGCGCTTGCTGTACCGCCGGGACAGCCGACGGAGCCGACCCAATGGAAGTGCCCACCTACGTCGCCCTCTCCCGCCTGGTCGCCCAGCAACGGGCACTGGACGTGACAGCCACCAACCTCGCCAACGCCAGTACGCCGGGGTACAAAGCGGAGCGGATGCTGTTCAGCGATTGGCTGGGCCGGCAAAACCAGGTGGACGCGCCAGCCGGCGGGCGCACCGTCGCTTACACCCAGGACCGCGCCACGTATCGCGAACAGGCGGCCGGGCCGCTGACGCATACGGCCAACCCGTTCGACCTGGCCGTGTCCGGCGACGGGTTTTTCACGGTCGATACGCCGCGGGGCCCGCGCCTGACCCGGGCCGGAAGGTTCACGCCCATGGCGGATGGGCGGGTGGGCGACCAGGACGGCAACGCCCTGCTCGACAGCACGGGCAAGCCGTTGCGCATCGCCGCCACCGACACGCGCATCACCATCACGGCCGACGGCAAGATCAGCAGCGAGAACGGCCCGCTCGGCCAGGTCGGCCTGGTGCAGCCCGCGGACACGGCGCGCATGACGGCCGAGGGGTCCCGCCTGCTGCGTGCGGACGGGCCGACCGCGCCGGTCGCGGCTCCGCATATTACCCAGGGTGCGGTGGAGGACAGCAACGTGGCGCCCATCCTGGAGCTGACCCGCATGATGGCCGGGCTACGCGACTTTCAGTTCACGTCGCAATTCGTGCAGGGCGAGGCGGACCGGCAGCAGAACGCCATCAACAAGCTGACGCAAACGAAGGCACAGGGATAAACCATGCGATCACTCGACATTGCCGGCACCGGCATGCAGGCGCAGCAGACCAACGTCGAGGTCATCAGCAACAACATCGCCAACATGACCACGACCGGATTCAAGCGCCGCCGGGCGGAGTTTCAGGATCTGATCTACCAGAATTTGCGCCGGGTGGGGTCCAACAGCTCGGATAACGGGACCGTCGTGCCATCCGGCGCGCAGGTGGGGCTAGGCGTGAAGACGGCCGCGATCTACCGCATCCACGAGCAGGGCAATCTGCAGCAGACCAGCAACAGCCTGGACATGGCGATCAGCGGCAACGGCTTTTTCCAGATCACGCTGCCAAGTGGCGAGACGGCCTATACGCGCGACGGCACCTTTAGCCTGTCGCCCTCTGGTGAGATCGTCACGGCCGACGGCTATCCCGTGGCACCCGGCATCACGATTCCGCCCAATGCGCGCGACGTCAGCATCAACGCGGGCGGCCAGGTGCAGGTCAAAATCGACGGCACGACGGCCCCGCAAACGGTCGGGCAGCTGCAGCTCGCGGGCTTTGCGAACGAGGCTGGGCTTGAAAGCCAGGGCGACAACCTGCTGATGGCCAGCGCCGCGTCCGGCAATGCCGTGACGGGCAACCCCGGCGCGCCCGGCTTTGGCAGCGTCATGCAGGGTTTCATCGAAACGTCCAACGTGAACGTCGTGACCGAAATTACCAACCTTATTACTGCCCAGCGCGCCTACGAGATGAACAGCCGGGTCATCACGACGTCCGATCAGATGCAATCCACGCTGACCAACCTGCGATGACCGGGGTGATGAGGGCGCTCGTGCTGGCCTCGTTGATGCCGTTGGCTGTGCATGCGGCGACGCTGCGGCCGTTTGTGTCGCTGGACGGGCCCGTGGTCCGGCTATCGGATTTATGGGACGGCGTGGTGCTCGACCGTCCGCTCGGCCCCGCCCCTGCGCCGGGCGCACGGCTCGTGGTGGAACAGGCGCAGCTTACCGCGATCGCCCGCCAATTCGCCGTCGACTGGCACAGCACCTCCACGGCCGATCGCGCCGTGCTGGACAGGGCCGGGCGCGCGCTGGGCCGGGACGATGTGTTGCCCGCACTGCGCGTGGCGCTGGCGGGCACAGGACTGCCGCCCGGCACCGAGATCGAGATGCCGGCCATTACCGCCGCGGCGGTGCCGGTGGGGCCGGTACAGGTGAGCGTGCAGCAACTGGAGGCCGATGCCGGCACGGGCCGCTTTACCGCGCTGCTGCAGGTGACGGCAGAGGGCGTGGCCCCCAGCACGCTCCGCGTCTCCGGCCGGGCGATTGAAACGACAGAGCTGCCGGTGCTACGCCGCCGCATGACCCCCGGCGCGGTCGTGACGGGTGCCGACCTGACCTGGGCCACGCTGCGCGCCGGGCAGGCGCGGGGTGAGGTGGTGCGGGCACCGGCGCAGGCGGTGGGGTTGGCCGCCCGGCATACACTGCAGCCCGGGCAGGCGATCCAGCTCGCCGATCTGGGCCGGCCCATCGTGATCGAGAAAGGCCAGGCTGTGACGATGCAGCTCGATAGCCCCGGCCTGCAGCTCTCGGCACAGGGCGTCGCGATGGAGCCGGCCGGCGTGGGGGATGTGCTGCCGGTGCTGAACCCGCTGTCACGCATGGTGGTACGGGCCGAAGTGACCGGCCCGGGCCGGGCGCGCGTGTTGCCGGGAACGGCCCCGGTGCTGACCAACAAACAGGTGGCGCTGCGATGAAAGCTCTTTTGCCCGTCATCGCCTGCGTGCTGCTGTGCGGTTGCGGTACGCTGACCAAGCTTTCGGAAGTCGGCCGCCCGCCGGAGATGACACCCAGCAGCGACCCGACGGCCGAGGCTGGCTATCGTCCGCTCACGATGCCCATGCCGCGCGGACAATTTGCGCCCGCCGAGGCCAACAGCCTGTGGCGGGCCGGCAGCCGCGCATTCTTCAAAGACCAGCGTGCCGCACAGGTGGGCGATATCGTGACGATCCTGGTCAACATAACCGACAACGCGGACCTCAACAGCCAGTCCGATCAGAACCGCAACGGCGCCGAGAACATGGGTATCCCAAACTTCCTCGGCCTGGAAACCAACCTGGCGCGCAACCTGCCCCACGCCGTAAACCCGGCCAAGCTGATCGCCACCAACAGTACGGGCACCAGCACGGGCACGGGTAGCATCAAACGCAATGAAAGCGTGACCTTGCGCCTGGCGGGAATCATCACGCAGCTGCTACCGAACGGTAACCTGGCTGTCGCCGCCCGGCAGGAAGTGCGGGTCAATGCGGAGTTGCGTGAGTTGCAGGTGAGCGGCGTGATCCGCCCGCAAGATATCGGCAGCGACAACACCGTCCGCCACGACCGCCTGGCCGAGGCGCGGATCAGCTATGGCGGCCGCGGCCAGATTACGGACGTGCAGCGCCCGCGCTATGGCCAGCAACTGCTGGACATCCTGCTGCCGTTCTAGAGTCCAATTCGACCAAAGTGGGCCGGCTTGAGCTCTAAGTTGTGAGGTTTGACGAGCACTTTTCGCCCGGGCAAAGCAGCCTGGCTGGAAAGTGCTCTAAGAACTGGCGGAACGGGAACCCGGTACGCCGCGGGCGGACCAGAGGTCGGGCAGGCCGGCCGGAACGGCGTCATCGTGCTCCAGCACGATCCGGTTGCGCCCGGCGCGCTTGGCTTCAAACAACGCCGCATCGGCCAGGGCAAGTAGGCGCGACTCGCTTTCACCGGTTTGCGGATGCAGTGCGGCCACCCCGACGCTGACGCTTATCGTGCCAGCTGGGCCTCCCGGGTGCGGAAGACCCATTGCCGTCACCGTGGACCGGATGCGCTCGGCCGTGCGCATTGCTCCGTCCGCCTCCGTGTCGGTGAGTAAGGCCACGAACTCCTCACCGCCATAGCGGGAAGCAAGGTCGTTCGGCCTGCGAATACATTGCTCGATGCAGGCAGCCACCTGCCGCAGCGCTAGATCACCGGCCGGGTGACCGAAGCGATCGTTGAATAGCTTGAAGCAGTCAACATCGATCATGAGTAGCGCCAACGGGCTTTGCGTCCGGATGGCGCCGCGCCAGGCCCGGCTCAGTGCCGCATCGAACGCGCGGCGGTTGCTGATACCGGTTAGCGCGTCGGTCGTGGCGATGATCGACAACTCCGCCGCCGACGCCTTCAGACCCGCCTCTGCCACCAGCCGGTATTTCATCTCACGGCGAAAAAGGACAGAAAGACCAACGTTACCGGCAAACAGCAGCCCCATCATGGTACCGAGCACGGCCGCTTTCTTCCGCCATGGCGCATAGATCGCCTCGGTCGCGATGGCAATGTTGATCACCAGCGGCAGCGTGCCAATCTGCTGAAAGGTAAAGAGCCGTTCGACTTGGTCGATAACGGACGTGCCGGTGTACTGACCTGTCGGCTCATTTTGGACATGCTCGATAACGGACGAATTGACGTAGATGCGTGCCAGTTGATCGGGCGTCGCGGCCGGGTTGCGGGCAATCATCTGCCCGTCGGTCCGCATAAGGGTAATCGAGCCACCCGTGCCGATGTTCAGATGCTTGAAGATGCTTTCGAAGTAGGCGAGCCGTAACGTGCCGACGACGACCCCTGCGAAGGTGCCATCCGGGCCATCGATGCGACGGCTGATGGCAACACTGGGGTCACCGCCGCGGAGGCGGCTCAGGAATGGTTTGCTGATGAATAGCCCGGCGTCCGGCTTGTCGCGGTGGACGATAAAATAGTCGCGGTCGCCCAGATAGAGTTTATGCGGGTCGATGGACGTGGAGTCGGCGAAGATCGTACCGTCAGGCTTGAGCACCAGCAGCGACCCGAGATACTCAGCTGTCGCGGCCCGGTCGAATATGGCCGTCTGGCGGATTTCTGCGCTGACATTCTCGAGCCCCGGGAGTAACACCGCGTCACGCGCGCCCTGGATCGACAGGTCATAGAGGGCGATGTTGCGCGCCATCTCCTGATTGAGCACGACGGCGAGGTTCTCGGCCGCAACCGCCGCCTGCCGCCACGTATCCCGCCGCAGGTCGGCCATCACGACCACACCGACGGCGAGGATACCTATGGCCACAAGGATGCTGAACCCCGTTAGCCAACGCAGCATCACCGGCCGCTGCTCACGCATAGAATGAGGCATCACAGGTCCTACCCGGCCGGCAAAATCGCAGCTGACTTTTGCTGCCCGTAAGATTAGGGCTATAGCTTGCCTCGCCACTACCCGTGACGCAAGCGTCTCCGGACCGGTCTTGTACTGGCTGGCCGGGTCGCGGCGTTACTCCGCCGCCACGCGCAGGCGTTCCGGCTCTGCTCCTTCCTTGGCCGCGGACTGCTCCAACTCTTTGTCGTGCGGCAGCGACAGCGCCACGAGCATTGCTAGAAAAATGACCGCCGCGACGGCAAGCAGCCCGGCCGTATAGGTACCGGTAGAGTCCTTTAGCCGCCCCATCACAAACGGCCCGGCGAACCCCGAAAGGTTACCAAGCGAATTGATGATGGCGATACCGCCCGCCGCCGCCGTGCCGGTCAGGAACGTGGTCGGCAAGGTCCAGAACACTGGCAAGACCGAGAAGATCCCGAAAGCGGCAACGCAGAACGCAACCATCTTGCCGTAATCGTTGTCGATCAACGTGGCCGCGACCAAGCCGCCCCCTGCGCAGAGTGCCGCCAGGCCGACATGCTCCCGTCGTTCCCCGGTGCGGTCGGACTTGCGTCCCCACCAGATCATGCCGGCCATGCCCACCACGTAGGGAATAGCCGTAACGAAGCCGGTCGCTGCGTTGCTGAGGCCGAACGCCTTTACGATCTGCGGCAGGAAGAAGCCCACGCTGTAGTTGCCCGCGACCGCGCCAAAATAGACGAAGGCCAGCAGCAGAACCCGCGTGTCACCCAGCGCCTGCAGCGTGGAGAATTGCTTCGCCTGCGTGCGCATCCGCGCTTCTTGGTCGAGCCGGACCGCCAGCCAGTTCCGCTGTTCCGGCGCCAGCCACGTCGCGTCCGCCGGGCGATCGGTCAAGTAATAGAACACCACCACGGACAGGATGAGCGCGGGCACTGCCTCGATCACAAACAGCCATTGCCATCCGGTCAGCCCTAGGCCGTCGATGCCAAGGAGCAGGCCGGAGATGGGCGAACCGATCACGCTGCTGAGCGGGATCGCGGCCATGAAATAGCCGATCACCCGGCCGCGGTAGACCGAGGGGAACCAAAGTGTCAGGTAGAAGATAATGCCAGGAAAGAACCCGGCCTCGGCCACGCCCAGCATAATGCGGATCGTGTAGAAGACGGTGGTTGTTGAAAAGCCGGTGGCTACCGCGATTTGTGGGATGAAAGCCATCAAACCCGACAGCAACCCCCAGCTGAACATGATCCGGGCAATCCATTTGCGCGCGCCGAAGCGGTCCAGGAACAGATTGGACGGCACCTCGAACACAAAATACGCCAAGAAGAATATGCCAGCGCCGATCGCGTACTCGGTCTGCGAAAGGTTCAGATCCTTGTTCATCTGAAGCGCCGCGAAGCTTACGTTGACGCGGTCGAGGTACGCGACGAAGTAGCAAAGGATGAGAAACGGCACGAGGCGGACCATCACCGTCCGGATAGTCGTTGTCTCAATCGTGCGGACATCGTCCGGCATGGCACATCTCCCCAGTCGCCCCTGTTAGGCGTTGCCGCAATTGGGCCGGGTCAGAACGGGTTTGGCAAGATGTGTTTTGCGATAGGCGGGAAAGACGGGCTCACCAGGTGAAATGCGGGACCGTCGCGGTGGGAGTGAGCCCGGCGGCGGCGGCCTCGGCCTCGGCCTCGATTGCCGCAACGCTGGTATGATGCCCGCCATGCAGCCCGCCGAGCACCCAGCACGAATCGAGCTTCATTGCTGCCGCACCCGCGATGTCGGTCCGTAACGCATCGCCCACCGCAAGCACCCGCCCGCCCCCCAGCATCGCCAGCACGGGCGCATAGATGGCCGGGTCGGGCTTACCGAGGCTACGGACGACGCCGCCCCGCGCGGCATACCGCACCGCAAGCGTGCCGGCGCAGATCACGCGCACGCCATCGCGGATCACCTCCAGGTCCGGATTGGCGCAGATCATCGGCAAGCCAGCCCGGGCGGCGCGGTCCAGGACAGGGTCGTAGGCGGCTGGGTCGGTCGGGTTAGCGTGGTCATCGGGTCCGGTGTTGAGCAGAAACTGCGCGTCCTCCGGTTCCGGGACGAGTGTGAGATCCAGCCCATGAACCACGTTGCGGTCGCGATCCGGGCCCAGATGGTACAGCCGTGTCCCCAGTGATCGATAGAATGCGTCCGGACGGTCGCGCAGCATGAGGTATGTTGCCTCGCCCGACGTCATGACCCCGTCATAGAGCGTTTCGGCGATGCCCATGCCGGTCAGCTGCGCGCAGATGGCCGGTGCACGCCGGGGCGCGTTAGACAGCAGCACCACGCGCTTGCCGGCCGCCCGCAGGGCCGTCATGCACTCCGCTGCCCCAGGATAGGGCCGCACGCCGTCATGGATCACGCCCCACAGATCGAGGATGAAGCCGTCATACCCGGCTGCCAGCGGGCCAAATTGCTGCAGATGCTTCATAACCCGGCCCCCACCGCATCCTGCACCCGGGAAAAGCCACGGTCGCGCAGGGCTGCCGACAGCTCACGCTTCAAACGCCCGATCAGCGCCGGGCCCTCGATGCTGAACGACGTGTACAGCTGCACAAGGCTGGCACCGGCCATGATCTTGTCCAGCACATGCGCCCCGGTCGCAACGCCGCCGCAGCCCACGAGCACGAACCGCCCCCCCGCCGGCCGGCCGGCCATCAGCCGCGCAGCGTCACGCAGCACCGCCGTACTCGCCTCCCGCAGCGGCGCACCGGACAGGCCACCCGTTTCGTACCGGGCCGCGCTGCGGAGCGTGCTGGGCCGGGCGACGGTGGTGTTGCTGACGATCAGTCCGTCCGCCCCTGCCTCGATACAGGTAGCAACGACGCTTTCCAGTCCGCCCGGGGGCAGGTCCGGCGCGATCTTCACGAGCAGCGGCGGGCGCGTGGGCACCGACGCGGCGATGGCGGCAAGGATGGCGCGCAGCCGGCCCTCGCCTTGCAGATCGCGCAGGCCCGGCGTGTTCGGCGACGACACGTTGATCACGACATAATCGGCGTAGGGTGCCACAGCGCGGATCAGCGCCGGATAATCGCGCTCCGGCTCGGCTCCGTCTTTGTTGATACCGACATTGGCGCCGATCGGCACGCTGCCACGCGGCACGGCCGCAAGGCGGCGGACAAAGGCGTCCAGGCCCAGGTTGTTCATGCCATAGCGGTTGATGACCGCCCCATCCGCGGCCAGGCGAAAGACGCGGGGCGCTGGGTTGCCGACTTGCGGCCGCGGCGTCACGGTCCCCACCTCGATCAGCCCAAACCCCAGCCGGCGCAGGCCACGCAGGGCCACGCCATTCTTGTCGAACCCGGCCGAAAGCCCGATGGGGTTGCTGAAGTCCAGCCCCATCGCGTGTATCGCCAGTGCCGGGTCGTGCGGCGTCCGGTCCCGGCCGGCCAACCCGAGCCGCAAGGCCATGATCGCCAGCCGATGCGCCCGCTCCGCCTCAAGCCGGCGCAGAACGGGGATGAGAGCACTCGTCAGCATAGGGGTCATGCACCATCCCATGCCCGAACCGGCCCGGCTTGGAAAGCGGGCGCAGCCCAGGTACAGCAGTCGCATGTGGAGCCAACCGTATCTCGAAACCTGCTGCCGCTCGGCCCTGCACCGCCTGGCGCTGTGCGAAACGCCCGGCCGCCCGGCGGGCCTCAAAGATGGGCCGTGCCTCGAACGCCTACAGGATTTGGGGTTTTGCACGCTGCGCCCCGATGGCCGGTACGAGCTTACCCCAGCGGGCGCGGCGCGGCATCGGTTGGAAGTGTTGAACGAGCCGTTGGGGACCTGATCACCCCGGCGTCCTGCCACACCCACGTGAGGCGCCCAAGCGCTTCGGTCCACAGCACCCGGTCGAACCCGTCTTGCGGCCGTGCGCCCGGGGGGTACCCCCGCCAGCCCCAGCGCCGCAACACGCGCACATGCAACAGCTCGAGCCGGCGGTTGCGATAGAGCCGGTCGAGTCCGCGCAGCACATCTTCCGTCCGGCAAGGACCCGGCGGCCCAGCGCGGCCCGCCGCCCGCGCGCGCAGCACGGCGCAGGTCCAGAACCAGGCGGTTTCGGCAGTCGGGAACATCTCGATCATGGAAATGAAATAGGAACTTATTCAGGTTTGGCCGCAAGGTGCATTTTCCTAGTTACCCCCATTTTCCTAGTTGCTCCGGTGTCATTTCCTAGGCATGGTGCATCGCGCGGCGCGAATCTCTCGCGGAGTAACAAATTTGAAGCACGATGATGTCTGGCGCGCACTCGATACGCTCGCGGCCGAGTATGGGCTGTCAGCATCCGGCCTCGCCAAGCGCTCCGGGCTGGACGCGACGACATTCAACCCGAGCAAGCGCCGCATGCACGATGGCCGCAACCGCTGGCCCAGTACAGAGAGCCTGGCCAAAGTGCTGGACGCGACCGGAGCGAGCCTTGAGATGTGGACGGCGCTTGTCACCGGCACCCGCGCCGTTACCAGCGCCCGCCCGCCCCGGCGCATCCCGCTACTGGGGCTCGCCCAGGCCGGGGGCGAGGGCTATTTCGACGACGCCGGCTTTCCCGTCGGCGGCAGCTGGGATGAGGTCGGCCTGCCCGAAATCGGCGACCTGCACGCCTATGCGCTCGAAATCAGCGGCGAGAGTATGGAACCGGTGTTTCGCGACGGCGACATGGTGGTGGTCTCCCCTGCCGCGCCCATTCGCCGGGGGGACCGCGTGGTCGCGCGCACCCATGCCGGGGAAGTGATGGCCAAGCAGATTACGCGCCGGTCGGCCAAGCGGGTCGAGCTCAAGAGCCTGAACCCCGCGCATCGCGACCGGAGCTTCGACCTGACAGAGGTGGCCTGGCTCCACCGCATCATTTGGGCCAGCCAGTAACGCTTATTTTCGGCGCCCGCGAACTCCCGGACGCGCCAGCCGTCTAGGACGGCATGGATGAGCCAGTACCCAAAAACACAACACTTATGGGCGATGTCCTATCGATTGCGGCCGAGCGCCTGCATGTCAGACGCCGGCTGACGACGCGCCGCGTGCGGGTACGCATGACAGTCACTACGGTTAACGAGCCGGTCGAGGCATTGTTGCAGCGTCGTGACCTGGTGGTCGAACGTGTGGCAACCGACCGTGAGGTGACCGAGGCACCGCAACCGCGTCAGGAAGGCGACGTGCTGATCGTGCCTGTTGTGGCCGAACGACTCGTCAAGCGCCTGTTCGTGGTCGAAGAGATCCACATCCGCCAACACCGCACGCAGCAAGCGTTCACCCAGACCGTGCCGCTCCGGACCGAGCAGGCCATTATCGAGGAGGATACCATGGCCGAACCCACGACCGACCTCGCGCCCGCCGGGCACGATGTGCATTTGTATGATCCGAACATTCACGACAACCAGATCGTGGCGATATACGACACGCGCGCGCAGGCCGAAGCGGCGCGCACGGCATTGACCAACGCGGGTGTCGACAA
>JANONC010000451.1:0-4953 GCA_031420655.1 Rhodospirillales bacterium
GTGTGCCTGGCGTTGTTTCGCTAGAAGGTGGTACTCCCATCCTAGTCGGCGGCAAGGTCGTGGGGGCGATCGGCGTGTCGGGCGGCTCGGCAGCGCAGGATGCACAGGCGGCGCAAGCCGGGGCAGACGCGGCGAAGTAGCGGCCACCTCTGCGATCTCGCACCAGCAAACGGCTAGACCCACCACGCGATGACTGCGGCCAAGCTCCGTCCACTCGCGCGGGAGCTGAATGCCCGTGCCCGCTACTTGCGTCTGGCTGACTTGGACGATCCTGCCCTGGTCGCCGCCATGTCCGACTACATGGCCAATATCCGGATATTGCTTAACGCTGTAGCTCTGGCCGAACTGAAGAAGGAAGGCAAATGCCCAGAGGAGACCCTGCATCGACAGGTCAAGTATCCGAACAACGTCATTGAGGCCGACCACGGCAAGCTCAAGCAGCTAATCCGGCCAGTCAGAGGCTTCAAGACTTTGAAGACGGCTTACGCGACGATCAAGGGCTTGGCCTCGGTGCGTCGGCTCTGGCCGAGGCGGTCCAGTTTGTCTGTGAACGGCTCACGCTCGCGGCGGCGTAACAGGCCACCTGACTCGATTGGCCGCTTCGCCCGCCCGCAGCCAGAAAATTGCAACAGAGCCGTCCGTTGCGCCCGAGCAGCGGCCGAGCAGCGGCCGGCGCTGGACCAGGTGGCCGGGCTGACCGCGGCCTTGAAGGCGGGAGAGCGGTCTGGTGCGGTGGCGGCCCAGTGCGAGGCGAAAAGCGAGCGTCAAGGACAGCGCCGAGGACTGCGCCGAGGACTGCGGATGTAAGGCGATGCCAATGGGCCCGCCTGCATCCATGGCAACGGTATCGAGTTACGACACCGCATCTCGGCCGGGGGCGCTGGGCGAAGAGGCCACATACACCAAAAGGCGTTCGTCTGTTTCCCCGTCCAGTAATCAAACTGTCCATCTTGCCGTGGAAGGCCTGGAGTGTACGGATCGAACGGGGCTCTCGTCTGTCCCAGGCGATCCTCAAACCGTCGGCAGGCGGTCGCAGAGACCAGGTCGTCCAGCAGGGTCAGCTTCGCCAGTTCCGCTACGACGCGCGGGCTGGCCGGGTCGTGCTGCTCCTCGCCATGCGGCACGGCCGCACGCCCCGCCGCGGCGGGACGTTCACGCGGGGCGCCTTGGCTGGCGGGTCGAAGCCCAGCAGGCCACCAGGGCGGCCATGTCCTCGGTGATGCCCACAAAGTCCAGCGACGCGAGCGCGTCCAACGCCGCGCCGAGGCAGCCGTCGGCCTCCGTCATCAATATGTCCTCTGTGCCCCCAGTCAGGTAGCGGCCGATCAGGCGCCTGACGTAGAAGTTGTCGATGTGGTCACGCACGCACGGGTCGTCGCAGCGCAGGAACTCGATGAGCGGCAGGCTTTGCGCCGCCAAGATCGGCTGGTTGAAGCCATCTCGGCCGAGGCGGAGATGGCCTTGCGACCTCCAGGACCAGTAGAGCGACAGGATGCGCGCCTTCGGCTCACGGACGAAGCTGGCCGGCGTGCTGCGCCAACCTCACGATACACGTAATCCTCCCGTATGCCCTTCTCGGAGCGGCCATGCTCATTGACCTGAATAACCGCCTGTTCCTAGCCCTCAACGCATCGGCCCATCCGGACGCGGTCACGGTCGCCGTCGCTGAACAGGCTGCGTTCTGGATCATCTATGCAGCTGCGGCCCTCGTGCCTGCGCTTTGGTTTTGGGGACGGCGGGACGTACGGGGTGCATTGCTTGCTGCGGTACTGGGGGTGAGCGTCTCGCTCGGCGTCAATCAACTGCTCGGCTTGCTCTGGTACGAACCCCGACCATTCATGGTCGGGCTAGGCAGCACGCTGGTGTCGCACGCGGTCGAGAACTCGTTCCCGAGCGACCATGCGACCTTTCTTTGGAGCCTCGGCTTCGGGTTGAGCGCCACTGGCGCCTCGCGTCGCTGGGGAGTCGTCGTATGTGCGTGCGGGTTGCTGGTCGCATGGGCGCGGATCTATCTCGGCCTGCACTTCCCAATCGACATGGCAGCATCGTTGCTGGTGGGGATCGCCGGAGGCGTGCTGGCCCGGGCCGCCCAGCCAGCGATTGAGCGTTGGGTGCTGCCGGTCGTAGAAGGTTTTTACGAGGCATCGCTCAGCATGCTTCACCTGCCCTCCACACTCGTTCCGAGCGTGGTTCAAGGAACGGCCATGCAGGCGCCCGCTCCGCTTTTGGGGATGTCCGGTCCGACTCTCGTCGAGACGATAACGCCGGGAGGCCTGAGCCAAGACGAGGTCCGGCAACGGGTCGAGGCTGGGCAAGTTAACAAGACCGCGCGTTTCACGACAAGGACGGTCGCGGGCATCCTCCGCAACAACGCGCTGACCCTTTTCACGGCTGTGTTGACAGCTTCTGTCGCGGCACTCCTGTTGATCGGTGCCTACAACGATGCGGTGTTTATCGGCGCAGTGACTGTCATCAATGTTCTGGCCGGCGTCGTCGGGGAACTGCGAGCAAAGCGGGCGCTCGATCAACTCTCGATCCTGGCGCAGCGGCGCGTGCGGGTGATGCGCGACGGCAGCGAGAAGGAGATCCCCTCGGACGAGGTGGTTAAGGACGACGTTGTCCTTCTTCAATCCGGCGATCCAGTTGTGGCCGATGGAGTCGTTCAGTCTGCTTCGAAGCTCTTTCTCGACGAGTCTTTGCTGACCGGCGAGGCGGACCCAGTTCCCAAGAATACCAGTGATCCCGTTTCATCCGGAAGCTATTGCGCACGTGGCTCGGGATCCTATCTGGCGAACGGCATCGGTGCAGCTTCGAACGTTAACGTCCTGACGGCTCAGGCAAAGGACTACAAGATCTCACGCAGTCCTTTGGAAACCACGATCACCCGTATCGTGCAGGGCCTGACCACTCTTATGATCCTGCTCGCCGTTCTGCTTGGGATGGCCGCCTATATCAAGGAACTGGGCCTGGCACCCAGCATCCTGGCGATGGTCACCGTTATCAAGGCTCTCGTGCCCGAGGGCCTGGTCCTTGTCACCACCGTGACCTTTGCCCTGGGCGCGTTGCGCGCCGCCAGGAAGGACGTGCTCGTCCAGAAGCTGAATGCTGTCGAGAGGATGAGCCATCTCACGGCTTTGTGCTTCGACAAGACGGGGACCCTTGCGACCAACAAGCTGATCTACGACCGGCTCGAAGTTCTCAACGGAGAACTTGATGAGGTCACGGATCGTCTACAACGCTTCATGGGTGCCACGGGCGACAAGAACCAAACCATCCTCGCGATAGAAGGCGCGTATTCGAGGATTCCCAGTGCTGCCCTCGACGAACTCCCTTTCTCTTCGGAGCAAAAAGTAAGTGCCGTGAGGGTGCGCGTGGGTGACGCTGAACTCTCGCTGTGGCTCGGCGCGCCAGAATTCCTCGGACAGGGGAGGCTGACGCCCGATCAAGAGGCGAGGATGCGCCTGCTGAATCAGGAAGGCCTTCGGGTTCTGGCATTCGGGAGCACCCAAGAGGCCATTCCTAATCGGCAACGTCTTCTTCTCCTGGCCTTTGTCGTCCTGCATGACGAGCTCAGGCCCGATGTGGCGGAGACCATCGACTTCTTCGAAGCCCGCGGCGTCAAGCTCCGGGTCCTGTCGGGCGACAACCCGGAGACAGTTGCGGTTCTCGCAAGGCAAGCCGGCCTGTTGATCACTGGGACCTTGATCAGCGGCCCCGAGCTTGACGGTCTTGGGCCAGACCGGTTCAGGGAGGTCGTGCAGAAGGGCCAAGTCTTCGGCCGCCTCACCCCGCACCATAAGCAGAGCATCGTGCGCTGCCTGCATGCGGGTGGGGATTTCGTCGGGATGATCGGTGATGGCGTGAACGACATCCTGGCGTTGAAAGAGGCTGACATTGGGATCGCGATGAATTCGGGCGCAGCCGCGGCCCGTGACGTCGCCGATATTGTGCTCTTGCGCAACTCGTTCGCCCATCTCCCCGCCCTTTCCCACGAGGGAGATCGCATCATCTACAACGTAAAGCGGATTGCGAGGTTGTTCCTGACGAAGAACGCCTACAGCCTGTTTTTCATCCTGTTCGCCGGGTTCATAGGCTTGGCGTTCCCTTTCAGCCCTCGCTTCATCACCTGGATCGACGTCCTCACCATCGGCACGCCAGCATTCCTTTTGACGCTGATGACCGCCCCGGTGCCCAAGCAAACGATGGACCGGTTCTTCAGCGACGTCTTCGAGTTTGCGGTGACAACGGGCCTGGTGATCGCGCTGGTATCGCTGCTCGTCTACGCGAACTTCTCGTTGTTCCAGGACCGGGCCGAATCCTACGGGCGCACGGCAGCGCTCTCGGTAATTGTTCTCCTCGGGCTGTACGTCGTGTACCGCGTCACCAAGGCGGAGCGCGCAGCCGATGCGCCCAGGGTGCAGCGGCTAGGAGTATGGGCAATCATCGGCAGCGCCCTGGTCCTTCACGCGCTTGCGGTCTACTGGGCAACGCTTCGCGATTTTCTTGGCATGGTCTCGCTGGATGCCGATTCTTGGCTCACCATCGCCGGTGCATTTTCCGTCGGCGCGGTTATCTTGCATCGGGTGCTCAAAAACGATTTCTGGAAGCGGGCCTGAGATACCCGGCCACCTTGGACAACCCCTACTGCCGACGCCTCGGCAGTGCCGGTGCAGGTTTGCGTGCGCAGGCTGCTCGTCCTTTTACATTCCGTCAGACGGGCCCCGTGCCGCCCAGCAAATCGTCGCCAGGCGTCCAGGAGCTGCCGGCGGGGCGCCGGGAGCGGCGCATCGCAGCACATGAGCAGATCTCGCTCTACCACCAGATCGCCCGGCCGGAGCGTCGGTGCCAACACCTGCTCGATGTAGGCGATGAAGCTGACCTTGTTGATCGGACCATCCAGCAGAAACGGTGCGTCGATCCGATCGTGCCGCAGCGCGGCCATAAACGTCATTG
>JANONC010000452.1:0-2741 GCA_031420655.1 Rhodospirillales bacterium
CGGGCGGCGTCGGCCAGGGCGGCGGCCAGCGGCAGCATGCGTGCTTCGGGCTGCTGCAACATGCGCAGCGCCGCCCGCCGGGCACTACGCGGGCCCAGGCCCGGCAGGCGCGCCAGCAGGCCGATCAGCCGCTCGACTTCCGGGCCACCCATTAAAACGGCAGCTTAAACCCGTCTGGCAACGCGATGCCGCCCGTCGCCTGCTCCATCTCTGCCGCCTGCACCGCCTCCAGCTTACGCTTGGCGTCGCTATGCGCGGCAACAATGAGGTCTTGCAGCATCTCGACCTCTGCCGGGTCCGCCAGCTTGGGGTCGAGCTGAACGCGCTTCAGCTGACTCTTGCCCGACAGCACGACGGTGACCATGCCGCCACCCGAGGTGCCTTCGACCTCGAGCGCCTCCATCTTCGCCTGCATTTCCGCCATCTTGGCCTGCATTTGGCTTGCTTGCTTCATCAGCCCGGCTAGGTTTTTCATAGATCCTCCTGTTCGTCCGCTTCGGGTGGCGCGAACTCGCGGCCCTCCGGTTCGCCCAGCGGCACTGTGCTGTCAACGAGACCAGCGTCAACGAGGCCATAGGCGTCCGCCCGGCTGTCGTTCACGGCGCTGATGGTGGCACCCGGGAAAGCGTCCATAATAGCCTGTACCAACGGGTGCAGCGCAGCAGCGCTGTGCCGGGCCGCATTGGCCATCTCCCCCTGGGCAGCAAGCGTTGGCTCGCCGTCTGTTCGTGAGATCGCGACGGTCCAGCGCGCACCGGTCGCGTCCGACAACAACGCGGCCAAGCGCGCCGAGAGCTCGCGCGGGGCAGACGGCTCGGGCCGCAGCTCGATATGGCCAGAACCGTCCGGGTTGGGTGCAAAGCGAACGAGGTGAACGGCATGCAGCAAGTGGCCATGCAGTAAGGGCTCGGTCTGCGCGGCCAGCATGGCCACGTCGCGAAAGCTGTCCAGGCGCGGGCCGAGCGCTGGTGCGGGCAACGGTGCGCCGTTCATGACGGCCCGCGGGCCGGGTGCCGGGCCGGGTGTTGGGCCGGGCGGCGGGGATGGCGAGGCGCGGGCTGGGGTGCCGTCCGTCAATCGCCGCACCAGCTCGCCCGGCGGCGGTAGGTCCGCGACATAGCACAGCCGGATCAGCACCATCTCCGCCGCTGCACGCCTGTCGTCTGCCAGTTCGACCTCGGCCGCACCCTTCAGCAGCATCTGCCATGCACGGCCCAGCGTCGGGATGTCCAGCCGGGCGGCCAGCGCTGCCCCGCGCACCCGCTCCATCTCCGGCAACGTCGTGCTTTCCTGCAGGCCTGGCACGGCGCGTAGCCGGGTAAGGGTGTGGGTTAGCTCCAGCAGGTCCCCCAGCAGGAGGCCGAGGTCGGCCCCCCGCTCATGCGCCTGCGCGGTGATGGCGAGTGCCGCCGCCGGGTCACCGCCCATCACGGCCTCTATCAGGTCGAACACGGCCGAGCGGTCGGCCAGGCCCAGCATGTCCTGCACCGCTGCCGCGTCCACCGTTTCGCCCCCGCGCTGGGCGATGGCTTGGTCCAGCAACGACAGCCCGTCCCGGACCGATCCGTCGGCGGCGCGGGCGATCAGGTCGAGCGCGGCCGGGGCCACCGCCACCTGCTCCAACTGCGCGATCGCTGTGAACTTGGCTGCCATTTCCGCCACCGAGACCCGGCGCAGGTCGAAGCGCTGGCAGCGGCTCAGCACCGTCACGGGGACTTTGCGGATTTCGGTGGTGGCAAAGATGAATTTGACGTGAGGCGGTGGCTCTTCCAGCGTCTTCAGCAGCGCGTTGAAGGCGTTGCGCGACAGCATGTGCACTTCGTCGATGATGAACACCTTCGTCCGCGCCTGCAGCGGGCGGTAACGGGCGGCGTCGATCACCTCACGCATGTCGTCCACGCCTGTGCGGCTGGCGGCGTCCATTTCCACCACGTCCGGATGGCGGTCGGCCAGGATGGCGATGCAGTTGGCGCACACGCCGCACGGGTCCGCCGTGGGGCCGCCAGTACCGTCCGGGCCCACACAATTCAGCGCCCGCGCGATGATCCGCGCCGTCGTGGTCTTACCCACGCCACGCACGCCGGTCAGCATCCAGGCATGGGCGATGCGATCGAGCGCGAAGGCGTTGCGCAACGTGCGGACCATCACGTCCTGCCCGATCAGGTCGCCAAAATGCGTGGGACGATATTTGCGCGCCAGCACGCGATACGGCGTGGCTTTTGGCGGTGCGGGCGGGGCGTCCCCAAACAGGCCGGGACCGTCGGGGAGGGGAGGGGCGTCGTCCTGGTCGCTTACTGGGTCGTCCACCATGGCCCTTAATGAAGGGTGGGAGACCGGACAGCAACCCGGGCACGATTCGTTGCGGCTGCTTCCTTCCGGACCTGACCGGGTTCGCGAGGTGCCCGTCCGCCACCGGCCTCCCGCCACAAGATATCGCCGACTGCAGGGCTTGGCACAAGTGCCCCCCTATGCGAAATCGGCGGGGTGACCGTAATCCTCGCCAGCCGCCCCAACCCTTACACGGGCAGTCCGCTCGACCGGGCGGGTGAGCGCCGGGACGATAGCGCCTGGATCGCCGCCCGCCTGGCCGACCCAGCCAGCCTGTTCGTGCCAGTCTGGCGGTCGCGCACGCTGTTCCAGGGTTTGGACGAAAAGCGGCCGCAAGCTGTGTTCCTGACCGGCGAGGCCGCGTCGCAGTTGCGCATGGCGGGCGGTCCGTGGGCGTTCCTGGGCCTGCTGGG
>JANONC010000453.1:0-2801 GCA_031420655.1 Rhodospirillales bacterium
GCTTGGCGGAAGTCCAGCACGTCGGCCCCGTCCGCCGGCAAGGTGTCGTCCGCCCGGCCTAGGCGTTCTTCACAGTAGCGGCCCGCATCCAGCAGCCGGGCCAGCCAGCTCCCGCCTTGAGAGCCGCGCCGGTAACCCAAAGCAATCCCGCTCTCGATGCCGCGCCAGTAGGGTTCCCGCCGGGCTGCAAGCCTCTCGCGTGCGGCGCGGGTGGTGATGGGGCTGTCTGAGGTCGTGCGGGGCATGGACGGGACCGAGAGTGGGGAGATAGGTGGGGAGTATCCACCCCTGTCCGGGGACGTTCAAGGGTATTCTGTGGTCAGGATAACCCTCCAATACAAAGGCCTACAGTGTCCGCACACGTTCGCTTCAGTGCGGTGCATTCGCCCTTTCAAGGCTGTAACACGGGTTCGAATCCCGTACGGGGCACCACATTGTTTTTACTAGGAAAACGGCCTTTTACCCGGCCTTCCTTCTGGTAGTCCGTTGGCAGTTTCTTCCGGGGCCTCCTCGTAGGCGCTAAGCCGAGAAGAATATCCCACTTTGCCAACTTTCACGGCAGAACGCTCTCTGATGCTGCCCCGGGGACTCTGGCAAGCCGACGAGCCAGAGCGTCCTTGAGCGAAACGACTATCGAACGCCTGTCGACGCCGCGTAGATACGGCCGAGGCTCGCCGCCCTCCGTCCCGGCCCGCTCGCGGACATAGTCTGATGACCACCGATACTGCTGCTGAGAGGCGGAGCCAGGGCGTGGAAATCGGCGGACGCTATGCAGCCCGTGATCGCTTCATGGACCGTTGCCCCACACAACGCCCGGCCAAGGTCGACCCCGGAATGCACGGCATCGTAGGCGCTCAGGAGCCCCGCGGAGCCCTCGGGCCCGGGGAGCATGCCACTTTTCAATTGGTTGCGGGGCCTGCCCGACCACGTGACCGGCATTACCCCGCATCCCGATGGCCTGGCCCGGCTGGTTGGCGTGTCCCTGCAGCCATAATTAAACGTCGTGCAGCGCCGCCCATACGCGGTGGGCCGAGGCCGGCATGTCCAGCCGGCGGACACCGGCGGGCCACAGCGCGTCCAGCACGGCGTTCATGGCCGCAGGCAGGGAGCCTGTCGTTCCAGCCTCACCAGCACCTTTGACGCCGAGCGCGTTGTTGGGCGACGGCACAGGGCGCTCCAGCAACGTGACGCCAGGCAGCATTTCGGCGCGCGGCATCGCATAATCCATAAAACTGCCGGAAAGAAGCTGTCCGTCCGCATCATAGACGCACTGCTCACCAAAGACTTGGCCGAGGCCTTGGGCGATACCACCCATGATCTGCCCATCGAGCAGCGTGTGATTTAGCACTACGCCACAATCATCCACGGCGATGTAGCGCTGCAATGAGACCTCACCCGTTTCCGGATCGATCTCCACCTCCGCCACATGCGCGCCGGACGGGAACGCGCGGCTGGACGGCAGGATCGCGGTGGTATCCAGCGGGCCACTCTCCTGGCCTTCTGCCGGGCGAGCCAGCTCCAGAAGGGTTACCACGCGGTCGGTGCCCACGATGCGATAGGCCCCGGCCTGGTATTCGATGTCGGCAGGCGCCGCTTCCAGCGCATTTGCGGCGAGGTCGAGGCCTTTGCGGACCACTTCATGTGCCGCGACCGCCGTGGCCGCCCCGTGTGACAGCATGGAGCGGGATGCAAAGGCCCCACCGCCAAATAGCGGCAGCCCGTCCGGATCGCCCTGATGGAGCGTAATAGCAGCCGGATCGAGGCCGAGGGCCGTGGCAACAATCTCTGGAAACACGGTCTCATGCCCCTGGCCAGAAGAGTGCGTGACGTTATGGACCTGCACGCCGCCGGCCCTATCGAAGGTGATTGCCACCTCGTCCCGTGGCACCACGCCGCCGGATGGTTCCACGAACACGCCGACGCCGATGCCGCGTAGCTTGCCGCGCCCGGCAGCCTCGGCCCGGCGCGCCTCAAACCCGGCCCAGTCCGCCGCCTCCGTCGCCATCGCCAGCAGGCCGGCATAGTCGCCGCTGTCATAGGTAGCTGGCATGGGGCCGCCGGTCGGCAGGGTGTAAGGGAACGCGTCCGCCGGTAGCAGATTGAGCCGGCGCAGTTCCAGGCGATCCCGCCCGAGCTGCCGCGCCGCTTCGTCCACCAACCGCTCGATCGCATAAGCCATGTCCGGCCGGCCCGCGCCGCGATAGGCGGTAATCGGCACGGTGTTGGTCAGCGCCAGGCGATGGCGGCCGTACACGGCGGGAATGCGGTACGGACCAGTACACATCATGGCGGGGTTGAGCGTGCTGATCAGTGGCCCCGTCGCGACCGGGTACGCGCCCTGGTCGCACACCCAGCGATGCCGGATGGCCAAGAAGCGACCGGTTTCGTCCAGCGCAAGCTCGCCCTGCATACGCAAGCCACGGCCGTGATAGTCGCTGAGGAACGTTTCGGACCGGCTCGCGGTCCATTTGACCGGCAGGCCCACCTGCTTGGCCGCAAGCGCTAGCGCCGCATGTTCTGGGTAGGCGGGGCCGCGGATACCGAATGCGCCGCCCACGTCCTGCGCCCGTACACGGACCTGCCCGGGCGGCAAGCCGGTTAGCCCGCATAGCGAGTCACGCAGGGCCACCATACCCTGGGTCGCGGTCCAGAGGTCCAGTGTGTCGCCGTTCCAATGGGCCAGCGCCGCCTTGGGCTCCAGCGGATTACCAACCACGCGGTCGCTGGTCAGGTCGAGGCATACAACATGGGCGGCACCCGCGAACGCCGCCTCGGTCGCAGCGGCATCGCCATATTCATAA
>JANONC010000454.1:0-20490 GCA_031420655.1 Rhodospirillales bacterium
CCCAGGCGGCGACCTGCGCGCGCACCGCGGCCTCGCGCGGGCGGATGCCAACAAGCGCGCCTGGTGCGTCCTGCGGCCATAGTTGCTCGACCAGGCCGATGAAGCGCGCGGCCGCGTCGAGGAGCGCATTCAGCAGGGGCAGTGCTGGCAGGCGCACGGGATAGAACGTGTTGCCGGCAAGCTCTACTGCGTTGCCGTCCAGCCGCATCGTAACCTGCATGTCCGAGGAGAAGAAGCTCACGTCCGCGGCACCGTGTTCGACCACGTCCGCGACGGCCTCGATGCAGAGCTTGTTCACGAGATAGGCCAACGTGTCAGGCAGTTCGATCTCGGTATCCCCATGCCGGACCAGGATCATACCGCTTTGTTCCGCCAGGCGTTCAAGCCCGCCGGGCTGGGCCGTGAAGAAGCTGGCGGCCTCCGCCTCCGGGATCAGGTCATCGGGCCGGGTCCAGAACTGGATGGTCACCGACACGGAGTCGTCCGGGCTTGGTAGCAGGCTCATAGGAGCGCGTCCTTCATCGCCTGCATGTCAGTCTTGTGGATGGTCAGCATGCCGGGGTTAGTGTCCTTGGGGAAGAACTGCGCCACGTAAACGGCGCCGCCAGGCGGGATCGTGACCCCAGGGGCCGGGTTGAAGCCGATCTTGTAAGCCCCGCCATCGTAGGGAAGATCCTCGTAGCTCGCGTAGTTGCCATTGAGGTCGTCGGTGTCCCCCGGAGGGTCTTTCATTGGGGTCCCATCGGGCCGGTTGCCGCGCACGGGGCCGGCCTTCGGGATGGCTGCAAAGACGGACTTCACCTGTGTCTGGATTTCAGCGCCGGCTATGGTGCGCGGATAGAGCGTGCTCTTGCTGCTGTTGGCCAGCAGGAAGGCGCACTGCTTACGCGTGTGTCGCTGGACGATGTGCTCGTAGTGGACATCGATCGGCGGCGGCATGTCCATGTTGATGGGCGCCGCCGCGCACGGCTCGTGCTCGAACGATGCGGCGTTCTGGATCAGCTCGTCCATCGTGAGCCTCGTCACCGGGCTAGTATGCGCCGCGGCTGAACGGGTTTTGAGTTTGGTGAAGAACTTGGCGTGCAGCTGATCGAGGTCGCCCGCGTGGCCGGGCGCCTGGACGACGTTGCGGAACGCCTTGCCGGGCTGGTTCGGCTCGCCTGGCTTGCTGGTTTCGAGGATCGTGTCCGGCGCGCCATCGAAGGCGTCCATGACCGTGACGAGGTCGCCCATGTGCGTGTCGAACGCGGTGTGCAACTGCTTCAGCTTCTTACCATCGGGCTTGTCATTCGGCCCCTTGCCGGCAAGACCATAGCGCACGACGCTGCCGAGCCTGTCGTCGTTGGCGGTGAAGCCGCCGTTCACGAGCAGATCCCGGAACTGGGCCGGGCCGCCCGGCGGGTTGAACTCCCCGACAAGGTCTTTCAGCACCTTGGGGTCCTTGGCGCCGTCCGTGGCTCCGTTGGGCAGGTCGAGGCAGCCATGTTTGTAGAGGTTGCCGAGCACATTTAGATGCTGGCCCAACCCGCCGCCGGTCATTACGCCTTCAAGGGCCAGAAGGTCCGTGGCGCCGAGCTGGGTGACCAGCTTGACCAGCTCGTCCGGCCGGCCCTCGCATCCTGTTTCGAACAGCTTGCCGAGGCAGGTCTTGTCGATCCCCGTCGCCCCGCCGACCGCGGTGGTCGAGCCGAAACCGCCCTGCTTCAGCAGGGTGTTAAGACCCGTCAGGTTCTTCGCATTCTTGCCCAACTCCGCGCTCAGGCCGGCCAGCTTCGCCGGGTCTCCGACGCAGCCGACGCCCACGAGGTGGCCGAACACCTCAGGCTCGGTTCCAAGCCCGCCGCTCTTCATAGCCTTGGCGAGGTTTCCGCAGGCGGTGGCGTCAAGCCCGGCGCAGAGCTTGGCCAGCCCGTCCCCCTTGCGCTTGTCCTCGCCTGCCTTGCTGGTGCCCGCCAGCCCGGGACCGGAGCCGAGCTTGAGCAACTCGGCCAGGCACTCCGGCTGCACGTCGCCATCCGGCGAGACGCCTTTCCCCGCGGCCAGGCCGCCGGTCGTCAGCATGAGTTTCAGGCCGTCGCGGCTGCCCTTGTTCGTATCGCCCGAGAAGGATTTGCCCAGCGCCTTCAGCGAGACCACGTCACCGCCGCAGCCCGTCGCGAACAGCGCGCCGAACGCATCTGGCGCGTCGCCAAGCCCGGCATCGCCGATCAGCCCGCCCAGGTCTTTGCGGTCCGCCTCGTCGTCGAAGCCGGTGCACAGCGCCGCGAACGTGTCGACTTTGCCGGCGCATCCCTTGCGGAACAGCGCGACGAGGGCTTCCGGCTTCTTCTCGAAGCCGGCCTGCTTGTTCAGGTCCTGCAGACTTTTGGTGTTCCCGACCAGCTTGGCCTGGATGGCCAGCGCGTCCTTCGGGTCGTTGCTCCCTTCCATCAGCGCACCGACGAAACTCGTGCCGACATCGTCGCACAGTTTCTTCACGCCGGCGCCGTCGAGCTTGCCGGCCGTGACCAAGCCGGCGAGCTTGGCGTCGCCATTCTTGCCGAGGTTCTTGATCGCCGTATCGAGGGCTGCCGGGCTGCCGAAGCTCTTGACCAGCGCGGCCAGCGCTTCCGGCCCGGCGGCGCCTAACGCCTTGGTCAGCCCGCCCAGCCGCGCGGCGGGCAATACCTTAAGTAGCTCGCCCGTTGCCACCCGGCCGCCGAGCTTCGTCTCGAAAGCGGCGTAGTCCTCGGTCTTTATACCGGCCAGGC
This sequence comes from Rhodospirillales bacterium, assembly GCA_031420655.1. Taxonomy (GTDB): domain Bacteria; phylum Pseudomonadota; class Alphaproteobacteria; order Acetobacterales; family Acetobacteraceae; genus JANPPS01. Next base: position 2,751 of record JANONC010000454.1, read on the forward strand.
CACAGAGCGACTTGATGCCTTCTAGGTTGCCAAGCGGCTTCAGCTCATCCTGGACTGTGACAACGGCCTTGCGCAGGTCTTCCAGGGCTGCCGCGGCGTCCTGATTGCGCTTGGTACTGACCGGGGGCTTGAGCAGGTCGGCGACAGCGGTGCGCGCCGTTCCGAGGCGCTTTTCCTGGTCAGGCAGGCACTCGGGATCGACGACCTTGCCCGTCTCGTTTCCAAGCCGATTGTTTTCGTCGAGCCGGGCCTGCACGGCGTTGCCGATCTGCGCCGCCTCGTTCCTGGCCACAGTCAAGGCGCGGCGGCCGTCTTCCAGCATCGCATTGGTCAGCGGCGCCCCGGCCATCACCTTGCTGACCTCCGCGACGCTGCTGTACAGGCGGTCCGACTCGTCGCCGTCCCCGCCATCGGCTGTGACCTTGCTTGCCTCGCCTTCGATGCGCTGCTTCTCCGCGGCCCGGCGCTGAATGGCGCCGCGCGCTTCGGCGATTTCATCGGCCAGCCCGTCAAAACCCGTGTCCATCGCTTGCAAGCTGGACAGGTCGGCGGTGACGATCCGCTGGACCAGTTCGGTAGCTTTCGTGATCACCCCGGCGATATCCTCCGGCGTGGCGCCGGGTACGACCTGCCCAGGGGTCGCGTTTTCGGGCATCAGCTTCCGCAGCGCCGTCATCAGCTCGCTGCGCAGCAGGTTCGCCCGCTCGGTCTCTTCGCGCAACCGGTCCTGCTCGCTGGTGCCCTTCTCCTCGTCGGCCCCAACCTCGCGAACACCAACCTCGCGAACACCAACCTTGCCAGCACCAACCTTGCCAGCACCATCTTCACCGGCCCCATCCTCATCGGACCAATAGTCGTAATCCTCGATGCCGACATTCAGGGCGCGGGCGAGCTCAAGCCCCCACTCGATTTCTTCGGCCTGCCAGCGGCCGGCGCCCTTGTGTCCGCTCATGCGATCTCCATCCGGCTCAGGCGGCAAGGTTCCGCTCGACCTGGTCGAGCGCCGCCGTCAAGCCGTCGCGCAACGACACCGGAACGCCAAACGGGTTCTCGTCGAGCAGGCGCGGGACCGGGCTCGACTGCAGGAAGCTCCGCATGGCCTGTGCCGCCACGCGCACCTTGCCGGCGGCCTCGCGCCGCGCCTCGCCATGCGAAAGGTCGAACTCCATCAGGGCGACCTGCATCCCGACCAACCTTTTCTGCGTAAAGCCGTTCAAGCCCGTATCGGCGACGCGCTGGAACAATGGCAGGCCACTGTTGCGCATCACGCCTTGCAGCTTGCCGATCTGCTCCCCGGCCGCGTCGCGCGCGTTCTGCCAGATCGGCATCGTCTTGACCGCAGGCCCGCTGGATGCGCGGACATCCAATCCAAGAACCCGCAGCACCCACGCATTCCGGGCATCGGCATCGGTCGCGGTCATCGACACCTCCTGCATCGCGGGCGTAATGACCACACGCTAATGCAGGGCGTGCCCGTCGCCAAGCCTGTTTGCAAAGCGCGAGCCACGGCGGTTTTCAGGACCGGCAAGCTTCGTGCGGCCCGTCCTGAAGCATTGCGGTGAATGCGGCCTCGTCGGGCATTCCAGGATGGAGATGACGGCCGGGCGTCACCCTGTCGCTGCCTGCGGTCCACCACGTGCCGGCTTGCGGTTCCGGTACCGGCTCTCCCGCCGACACGGGGATACCTGCAATGGCGGTGCCGAGCTGACCTGGGGTCAAGTCCCGCTCGATGGCTGCCAGGCCGATGGTTTCCGCCGCGTCCAGGAATGGGCTGCAGCGCGCCAGCTCCCGCCAGGTCGGGGCCGCCAGGGCGATGATCAACGGAAACAGCCGGCCGGCTTTGTCCGTGCTGGGTAACCACAGCCCTGCTGCCGCATCAGGGCCACAGCTTCCTGGGGGCAGCAGGAAGCGCCAGATCGGCGCCTCCATCCAGGCGTCCGTCCACCCCTCGCCGAGCCTGGCCTTGCTGCCGGGCAGCACGCGCTGGCACCATTCGTCCAGCGCCGCGACGAGCCTGCCCGGCAGGCCGTGGCGCACGAAGTCTCCCCGCGCCGGCAGCTTGCCGAAGAAGCCGGCGGACAGGGTCATTGCACGGCCGGGCAGCGGAACTCGCTGAACAGGCCGGGGGCGAAGGCGGCGGCGGCGATGTCGTAGGCGACGGCCGCGGGCGGGGCGCCAAAGACCACCAGTTGATGACCCGGCTTGGGCGACGGCTGCGTCCTGCCGCGCGCCAGCAGGCGGTGCAGGGCCCAGGGGCCGGCCTCCCGCAACAGAAGGGGCGGAGTGTCCGCAACCAGGCTCACCTCCGGTACCGCGATGCCGGGCGGCGGCCAGGCGAGCTGGGTGGCGCGGGGCGGCCCCTTGCCGGCTTCGATGACGGTGCCGCCGATAGTCAGCACCGACGCGGCAGGGCCGGGCGTGCGAGGCAGGGCGGCGGGCGTGACCTCGACCGGGAAGGATGGCGCGGCTTGTCCGCCGGGGAAGAACGCGTCGCGTATGGCGGCGGCGCGCTGGAACTGCGCCACGTCGGCCTGGCCCACCGGAGCGGACGGGAGCGGCTTCCAGGGCTTGGACGACACGTCCACATAGGGCTTCAACTGCGTGTTCAGGAAACCGTCCAGCACGCCGGCGGGGCCGAACACCCGGGCGAACTCCTCCAGCGGCAGCGGAGCGCCTCCGGCGGCGAAGGGGTATTGGGTAACCGCAGCGGCACAGGCCTGGGCCGGCCCGCCAGGGGCGCCGAAGATCAGTGCGACCTGCCGCCGTGCGTTGCCGGTCCGCAGCGCCTGGGCCGCGCTGGCGATCGTGGACAGCCAGCGGGACACGGGCTGCGGCTGCCGGGCCGCGTCGGCTTGCAGGGCGGTGCCGATCTCCTCTCCGCCTGCCGGCAGCGGCGTACCGACTGGCAGGGCGGCGATCTTGGCGAATTGCTGCTGGATGTCGGTTATCAGCCGCAGGGACCGTTCCAGCGGCGCCCCGTCCCCGGCGATAAGCCCAACCAGTCCGGCATAGCTCGCCGTCGCCGCCTCGCGCCCCGGCAACTGCACCTGCAGGGCGGCGGAGCGGAGCAGGGCCCGCATCGGGGATTCCGGCGAGGCCAGGATGTAGAGCACCTGCGCCGCCTGCGGCAGGGATGCGATGGGCGCGATGTTCAGGTCCGCGAGCATCGTGTCCCAGCGCGCGGTAAACTCCGCAAGGAACAGCGCGGATACGTCCTGCTCCAATTGCTGGAGCTCGGCGGGCGCGAACTCGCTGCTGCGCCCCACGACCCAGGTTTCCGCCGCGACCTGGCGGGATGCGAGGGGGAGCGCGGGCCGCAAGACGGTGCGGAAGCCCTGGGCGGTGAACAGGCCGGGTATGCCGTCCGTCATGGGCTTGCCGGACGCGCGGGTGAACACGGTCGCGCCGGCCAGGCCCAGCAAGTCGAACGGCCGCCACGCGGGCAGGGCGGCCGCGGCAGCAGAGGAACGGATGTTGGCATAGGCGCGCTGCGCTGCCGGCACCTGCCGGAACGAGGCCCGGGCGGCAGCCACCAGCGGGCCGTCCAGCGCGACCGGCGGCAGTGGCTCGGCCAGCAGCCGGTCCAGGTGGCCGAGCAGGGTGGCGACGAGCGCCGCGTCCTCGGGGTCCGGATAAGTGCGGGTCCAGTCGCGCTCTATCCAGCTATGGACCTGCGCCGGGTCCAGCGGGCCGGCGCCGCCCAGCATGAGGTAAACACGGGTGATCTCGTACAGCAGGTCCGGCTGGGTCAGCATGCCGCGCATCTCGGTTTCCAGCCGCCATACGATGCGCGGCAGCAGGCCATTCTCCAGCCCCGCCCGGTACACGGCGCGCGCGCCGGCATCGAGCTTTGCGGACTGGCTCAGCCCGAATCCCACCGGCTCCGGCGGCACGGCGTCGGACAGCGCGCGTGCGCGGTCCAGCGCGGCGGCGAGCGGGCGCAGATCGTCGTCCGACACCGTGGCGGCCGCCAAGAGGCCGGCGTCCTGCTCGTACCCCGACACGGCGGTCGCTACCGCATCGATCTGCACTTCGCCTTCCCGGGCGCTCCACACCACGGCGCCGGCCGTACCTGCAAGCGCTAGCAGCACGAGCGCGAACCCGGCCGCCCGCACTGCCTTGCGCCGCCGCACCCGGCCGGGTGGCTGCCGGACCAGCATGGCCTCACCAAGGATCACGTCCCGCACCAGCCGCTCCAGGAAGTAGCTGCGCCCCGCCTCGGGCCGAAGCGCGGCGGGGCGGCTGGCGGGCAGGCCGAACGCCCGCGCCATCGCGCCCGTCAGCCGGTCCATCGGCGTGCCCTCTTGCGTGCCGGACGTGAAATAGACGCCGCGCAGCATCGCAGTCCCGGCGAACGCGGCGCCGACGAAGCCGGCCAGTGGCTTTTCCAGGCTGGCGAACTGCGTGGGGAACCCGGCGATGGCGGCACGCCGCTCCAGCCGGTGCTCCGCGCCCAGCCGCGGCAGCATACGCGCCGACAGCCGACCGGACAGGGCGCGGAACCCCGCCTGGAACCGTTCGGCAACACCGGGTGTGGTAGCGTTCAAGGGGAAAGTCTGCCCCCAGACTTGGCTGCGGCCGTCCGCGTCCAGGTCGTCGAAGAACTCGGTGAAGCCCGCGACCAGATCGGCCTTGGTGAACAGCGCATAGACCGGCAGGCGCAGGCCGAACCGCTCCTCTAGCTCCGCGATGCGCCGGGCGATGGCGGCAGCATGGGCATCGCGCTCCGACGCGTCGGCCTGCACGACTTCGGGCAGGCCGATGGCGACGATGACGCCGTTCAACGGCTGCGAGGGCCGGGTGCGCTTCAACAGGGCCAGGAAGGCGTTCCAGCCCGCGCGGTCCACGGCCGCGTCGGAATCCTGCGTGGTGTAGCGGCCGGCCGTGTCGATCAGCACGGCATTCTTAGTGAACCACCATTCGCACAGCCGCGTGCCGCCCACGCCAGCTACGGCGGCGCGGCCCGTCGCGTCCTGCACCGTAAACTGCAGCCCGGCGTTCAGCAGCGCCGTGGTCTTGCCCGCGCCGGGCGGGCCGATCAGCGCATACCATGGCAGCTCCGCCAGGGCGGCGCGGCCCGCCGACTGCCGCATCGATGCGAGCGCCTTGGCCAGCGTCTGCCCGACCGCCGCGCTCTCCTCGCCCGCTTCCGACAACCCGGCGGTCAGCGCGGCGTCCCGCGCCCGCCGCCGCCAATCCAGCAGCGCGTTCAGCACCGCCCAGGCCACCAGCAGCGTCTGCACGGCGATCACGCGGGGCAACACCGGCTCCAGCGGCGGCCAAAGCGGGCCGAACACCCAAACCAGCCCGGCGAGCAGCGCGGCGCCAAGCAGGCTGATGGGCCAGCGGGACAGCAGGCGCCTCATGACAGTAGCCTGCTCATGGAGGGGCCCCATCCAGCACGACCTCGACCCGGCGGTTCTGCTCCCGGTTCTCCGCCGTGGTGTTCGGTGCCACCGGGTCCGCCGCCGCCCGCCCCTCCGTCGCGATGGGCAGCGCGGGGCCCAGCGTGTGGGCCAGGGCGGCGCGCACCGCCTGCGCCTGCGCCGCGCTCAGCTTGAAGGCGGAGGGGAACAGCACGGTGCGGACCGGGCGGTCATCGGTGTAGCCGACCACGCGTAGCCTGCCGCCTTCGGGCCTCAGCGCCTCCGCGACAGCCTGCAATAGGGGCGCGGCCTGCGGCCCCGGCGTCGCGCTGCCGGGGAGGAACAGCACGCGCTCGGGCAGGCGCAGTACCGGTACCGATGGCGTTCCCGCCACCACGATGCCCGCGGCGTGCCCGGACGCCAGGCGGGACCGCAGCCGGTCCTGCGCCGTCGGCTCGGACGGGGCCGGCGGCGGGGGCAGCGGCGGTGCGGGCGCACGGGCAATGGCCGGCATCTGCGACGGTGGGGCGGCCAGCATCCGGGCGAACAGCGCGTCGCCGGCCGCGTTCACACGCAGGCTGACCAGCAGGAACACGCCACCCGCCGCGGCCAGCGCGGCAACACCGGCGACCCAGACGGGCAACCTGGCCCGGCGGCGGCGATATGGGGCGTCCACGCCTTTCCAGTCCACCGCCAGCGTATCCGGCGCGGGCGGTGACACTGCAAGCAGGGCGGCCACGGCGGCGGTGCGGAGCGCCTCCGCCGCCGCGGCGCCGTCCGGCCGGTCCCGGTAGGTGCCCATCATGCCCAGCGATAGGCACAGCACCATCAGTTCCAGCACCGGGCGCATGGTGGCGGCCTTGGCTTCCGCCTGGCGCAGCGCGTCGAAGAAACGGCCGGGGCCGATGGCGGGGTGGAACGCGGCGACGGCCGTGTGCCGCGCCCAGGCGCTGTGGGCGCCCCAGGGCGTATTCAGCACTGCGTCGTCCAGGCTCTCGCACAGCGCGTACTGGCCGCGGCGCACCTGGTCCGCGGGTAGGCCGGCCTTAAGCGCCCGGGCCTCGAAGGCATGCAGCTCGGCATCCGTCCGTTCCCGCAGAACAGCCGGATCGGCCTGCACGGCGGTGGTGCGCAGCCGGGCGAGCAACTGCAGAAGCGGCATTGCGAACAGGAGCATGGAAGGCTCCCCGTCCGGCGCAGGGGGAGCGGGGAGGACGGGCGCGGCAAGGACGGGCGCGGCAAGGACGGGCTCAACCGTGCTGGCCACGGCAGGCGGCGGGGACGCGGCAGCCGCACGGCGGCCCGTGGGGCGCGGGCGGATGACCCTTGTCTCGTCGGGGTTGCCGTCGGAAGGCAGAGGGGGGCCAGGCGGTTCCAGCGCGTGTCGCCTCCTCGCGCAATTCACTTCGATAGCGTTCTATACCCCATCCCGGCGATCGTTGAACAGCCGGGCTAGTTCTGTTACGACACCGGTCTTGGTAAACGCATGGGACGAGGTTTGCTGACGTGGCCCTGGCGCCTTCCGCGGTGATCCTGAGCACCGACGAGATGGGCCGTGTCGCCCCTCCCATCTTTCAGTCCGTGGGCCAGGGCGGCATCAACCGGCCCGGCGACGTGTTCGTCGTCCAATCGCTGTTGAACGACCGCCTGCCGCGGCCGCACACCTTCCTTCCCGTGACGGGCGACCCGGATGTCGGCTTCATCCTGGCCATCCAGGCGTACCAGGCCGTGGTGCTGGGCATGAACCCGCCCACGGGCCGGGTCGAGCCGGGCAGCGTGACCTACTATTCCCTGGCCGCGCGCCCGCTGGTGGAGGCTAACAAGCCCTCCCCCCGGTTCGGCCATGTCGGGCAGGTGCCGCCCGACATCGCCAGCGCCGCCACGGCGTCGCAAGTGCGGTGGAAGGTGCCCGCCTCCATCACGCTGGCGCAGTGGGTGGTCGAGAGCGCGTGGGGCGCATCCATGCCGCCCGACAGCAACAACCCGTTCGGCATCAAGGCGGCCTTCGGCCAGCCCGGCGTCGATGCCGGCACGCGAGAGGTGATCCAGGGGCAGGACGTTTCTATCGTCGCCAAGTTCCGCAAGTTCGAGAACCTGTCCGAAGCCTTCGACCTGCACGGCAAGCTGCTGGCGACCAATAGGGTGTATGCCCCTGCGATGGCGCAGGCGGCGGACCCCGACGCCTTCGCCGATGCGCTGACGGGCGTCTACGCGACGGACCCGAAATACGGCATGACGCTGAAGTGGGTGATGCGGACCTACAATTTCGGACAATACAATCAATTGGCGGAAGCCAAGCCGCCCTAGCAGGCCGCCCTGAAGGTCAGGCCGCCCTTAAGGTCAGGCCGCCACCAGTATGACCGTCACGTTGTCCTTCGCCCCCCGTTCGAGCGTGAGCGCGATCAGCGCCGGGCACACCTCCTCGATGGGGCCGCGGCCCAGCGCCTGTTCCAGCTCCTCGTTCCGCACCATGCGGGTCAGCCCGTCCGAGCACAGGAGGAACACATCGCCCGGCTCGACCGGGGCATGCACCCAGTCCAGCTTGATGTCCTCATCCACACCCACCGCCCGCTGGATCACGCTGGCCTGGGGATGGCGCTCGGCGTCCTCGGGCCGCAGCAACCCGGCGTCCACCATGTCCTGCACCAGGCTGTGGTCGCGCGTGAGCTGGTCCAGCTCGCCGGCGCGGAAGCGATACACCCGGCTGTCCCCGGCCCAGAAACAGGCGAAATGCCCGCCGCGCACAACCAGCCCGGCCACCGTGCTGCCGATGGTGGTGCCAGGCCCGCGGCGCGCGGCCAGGCCGAGCAGCCCCGTGTTGACAGCGGCGATGCGCCCGCGGATTTCTGCCGTCAGCGCCGGAGCGTCCAGCGGACCGGCGATGCCGCCCAGGGCCGCCACGATCGCCTGGCTCGCGACCTCGCCCGCCGTCATGCCGCCCATGCCGTCTGCCACCAGCCACAGGCCGAGGTCGGGCCGCTCCAAGAACGCGTCCTCGTTGTGTTTACGGACCAGTCCGACATGGGTGCGGCCCACCGAGCGCAACTCGGGTGCAAGCGGACCGGGTGCAAGAAGGCCGGGCGCAAGCAAGACGGTCTCACCCGGGACATTCTCGCGCATTCCAGGCTCCTGCATCCGTTCCCCCTTGGCCCGCCCATGTTGCCCTGGCTATCCCCAGCGTTGCTAGTATCAAACGATTGGAAAGCGAAGCGTCAGCGAAGGAGGGCACCGATGGGCTGCTTTTGCCGCAACAGGCTGCCTCTGCCCACAATACCGGGCGAACAGGACCAGGATGACGGCCCGGCGCCGGAGCATCCCGTCCTGGAAGCCGTGGATGGCTGGCTCGCCGCGCGCTGGCTGCCGGCCCCGGCATGGCGGCCGGAGCCGGACTGGCAGGGGTACGAGTGGCCTGACCCGCCCATGACGCCTGCGGCATCCGCCGTGCTGCTGGGCCTGGTGACGGCGCAGGACGCGTGCCGGACCGTGCTGCGCGTCGACCCCGCGGAGCCGGTGGAGGTGGCGCGCTTGGCCCGCATCGTGCGCACGCTCAACCGCCGGACGGAGCAGTTGCGGGCGCTGGACGAGGACCGGCGCCCGTGGGAGGCGCTTGCCCGGCTGAACGGCCAAGTCGATTCGGTGCGCCGGGCCGCCGCGGCGCGCGTGTTCGAGGCGACGCCGCAGGAGGGGCCGTTGGCGCCCTGGAGGACGCTGGTGAGCGGGGTCAAGGCGCTGGCTCCACTGGTGGCGGTCGTCCAAGCGCAGAAGCTCGACCTCGCGGATCCATCCGCGGTCGATGTGCTGGCCGCCACGGTGCGCCGGCTCCGCCGGGTAGTGCTGCCGGACCTGGAGGATCCGCCGCTGCTGCTGCGCATGATCGCCCGCATCGACGCGGTCGCGCGCCTGCGGGCTAGCCTGGGGACCGACCCGCGCCCGCACCCCTTCGCACGCGTGCGCGCCGCGGTGGAGCGACGGGCGGCGGAGGCTGTGGCGCTGCTGCCGGAGTCGGTGCGGATGGAGGCCGGCGCGCTGGTCGGCATGCCTCTGCGCCAGCCCAACCCAAGTTTGCTGGTCAACGCCGAGACGATCCGGGTGGCACGCACGCTGACGCCAGAGGTGCTGGAACGCCTGCGCTGGCAGGTGCCGGACCGTCAGGACCTGCCGCTGCTGACCGTGGGCGCCACAGTGGCGGCGCTGGTGCAGGCCATGGCGAGCCTGGGCGAGGACCCGGTCCAGCAACGGCCGTGCGACGCCGGCTGCGACGCGGCGGCAGCCGGCGTCTGACAGTCCGGCCTGGTCCCCGGCTACAGCGTGGCGGGGCAGCGGAACTGGTGCAGGGCGGGCAGGGTGAAGGCGTTTACCACGCTGCCAGCCGTGAACAGGAAGGACGCCGTGCCGCCCGGCCCGGTGAAGGCATAGGTCACGCGGTCCGTCTGCACCGCGCTGGCCTTACCGGTGTCGAGCAGGCGGAACAGCGCCCAAGGCCCGTCCTTCGTCACGGTGACCGCCGGGCCGGACACTGGGCTGAAGGTGAGGCGGACCTGGTTGCGGCCTGCCGTGCCGGGCCACTGCATCCGCATCGGCTGCACGGGGCCATGGGCATACGTCAGCTCCTGCCCGTCCGCGTCCAGGACGACCTGGCCGATCCCGTTGTCCAGCATGACCGGCGCGACCTCGAACTTCAGGGCCACGCCGGCGCCCCCGCTGGGGAACAGGGCGGCCCGTATCTCGGCCGCGAGCTGCAACTGCGTCAGCGTGTTGGCGGACAAGCCAAGCTGGTTGTTGTCCGCCCCGTTCCACTTCCAGGGCTTCTGCGCCGTGTCTACGAACGGCTTCAGATAGTCGTCGAAGAACTGCGCGATCAGGCCGGCCGGACCCATTAGCTTGACGAAGTCGTCCATGGGCACGTCGACGGGTGACATCTGCACCAGCGGATACCGGTTGGTGAGCGCCGCCTGGCACAACGGCAGCACCTTGGACGCCCAGGCGTCCTGTATCTGCTGCTTGGCGCCGCTCGTGGTGACGCTGCTGCTGCTCTGCGTCACCGTCTTGACCATGGACTGCACGGGGCCGGGCATCGCCTTGCCCAGCGTGTCGAGCTGGGCGGACAGGCTGCTGCCGCTGTTGGATGCGGCCTGACCGAGCAGCGCCTGCGCCGCGTTGGGAGAGGCGGCCACCTGGCTGAAGCTTTGATAGATCTGGGTCATCTTGGCCAGCACGGCTTCCATGGAGCCGGGCTTGTCCGGCGTGCCTACAAAGTCCAGCAGCCACTTGAAATGCTCGTCCACGCGGCTGGCCGGATCCTCCACCGGGGTGCCGGGGGTGAACACGCCGCCCAGCATGGCCGCGATACGCCGGTCGCGCCCTGTGACCCGCGCCGCAGCTTCCTTCCGCGCCTCGTCGGCGCCCAGCGTGGCGGCCGCGGACGCCAGGCGGTTACCCTGCGTTTCGGCAATCAGCCGGGTTTCGGTGGCAAAGGCGGTGAAGATGTTGCGAAACGGGGAGTTCGGGCCGGACAGGGTGTTCAGCTCGTCCAGCCCCTCGCTCATGCTGCGGAACGGCCTGATCTGTAGGTCGGCGATCAGCCCGTCCCATTTGCGGACGTATTCGTCGAGGTACAGCCCCAGTACGTCGCGGCGAAGCTGGCCGATCTGCTTCGGATCGCTGACGCGGTCCTGCCGGCCCAGCACCCAACTGTCCTCCGCAACGTCGTCCGTCACCTCCGGTAGCAGCTTGGCAAAGGTGTTGTGGTAGCCGGCGAAGGTGAAGATGCCGGGCACTCCGGTGTCCAGCGACTTGCCGGAGCGCAGGAGCAGCACGCTCCCGGCGGCAGCGCCGGCCTTGTCGGCATAGCGCCAGGGCGGCAGGGCACGCGCCTCCTCGCTGCCCAGGATGCGGGTGTAGGAGCGCCGGGCGAGCGGGGTCTGCCGCAGGATGCCGCGCACCTGGTCCACCAGCGGCCCGTTGAGCGGGATAGCGGTAACGGGGCGGTCCAGCAGCGCTGCCACGTGCCGGTCCAACGCCTCGCGCACGGGGGCGTTGCTCTCGCCAGCGAAAGCGGCGGCGAAGTCCGCCGTCATCCACTGCCGCACCAGCGCGGGATCGAGCGGCCCCTGACGCCCGAGGATGAGATAGACCTTGAGCGCCTGGTAGAGGAACTCGGCATTGCCGAGATTGCCCTGCATCTGGGTTTCCAGCCGGGCCAGTAGGCGGGGGAGTAACAGGTTATTCAGCGCGCGCTCGTAAGCAGCCACTGCCTGCGCGCCCAGCTTGTGGCCCTGGGACAGTCCGAACCCGGCCAACCAGCTATGGCCGGCGTCCCTGTCGCCGTATCCGCCCGGCATGGCGCGCAGCGTGCCGAGCGGCGGCAGGAGCGCCGGAATATCGTTCGGTGCCGCCGTATTGCGGGCCAGCGCCGCATACTGCTCGACATACCGGTCCGCATCCGCGTTGGTGCGCGCGATCAGCCCGAGATTGGCCACGTAGCTGGTGGCCCAGGCCCCGGTCAGCAACACGAGCACAAGGCCAGCCAGCGCCCAGCCGGCACGGTGGACCAAGCGCTGCTTACGCTCCAGCTTTGCATCCACCGCGACCACCCCGGCCTCCGCGAACGCCACGTCCTTGATTGCGCGGTGCAGGAAGAACGACTTGCCCGTACCGCTGAACGCCGTCACCGCCTGGCGCGGCAGCCCGAACTGTCCGGACATGGCGCCCATAAGCCGGTCGATCGGCGTGCCGTTCTGCGTGCCGCTGGTGAAATAGACGCCACGCAGCAACGGACGCTGCTCCAGCCGCGACGGCCGGAAGATCTCCAGCAGGAACCCGTCGGCCACGTCGCGCAACGAGGCGAACTGCTGCGGGAAGCCGTAGATCAGGCCGCGGGTGCCGACGTCCGTCTCCGCCTGCATCCGCTCCAGCAAGCGATCGTTTAACCGCTCCACCAGCAGGTCGAACTCCTCGGGGAAGCGCGCGATGGCGCCGCCCTCGTCCGTGCCCTCATCGAGTGGGAAGGTCATGCCCCAGACCTGCTCCCGCTCCTCCTTGCCCAGGTTGGCAAAGAACTCGGTGAACCCGGCCACCAGGTCGCATTTGGTGAAGAGCACGTAGATGGGGAAGCGGACGGCGAACTCCGTGTGCAGCTCACGGATGCGGGCCTTGATGGCGCGGGCATGGGCGAACCGCTCCTCCTCCGTCAGCGCCGCGAGGTCCGATAGGCTGATGGACACCAGCACGCCGTTGATGGGCTGGCGGCGCCGCTGGGTCTTCAACAGTGTCAGGAAGCCCTGCCACGCCGCGCGGTCCACGGCCTGGTGGCTGTCCTGCGTCGTGTAGCGCCCGGCCGTGTCGATCAGCACGGCGTCGTCGGTGAACCACCAATCGCAATTGCGTGTGCCGCCGACGCCCTTCACCGGGGCTGGGCCGCGCGTGTCCGCCAGTGGAAACGACAGGCCGGAATTGGCCAGCGCCGTTGTCTTACCTGCGCCGGGCGGGCCGATAAACATATACCACGGTAGGTCGTACAGGTAGTTGCCGGACTGGTACCAGCGCCGCTTGCGCGATTTCCGCAGCGTGCCCAATGCGTCCCGCAACCGCTCGCCCAACGCTGCGACTTCCTCGGCGGAAGCGGTCTGGTCCGGGTCGGCCACCGCTGCGTCCGGCGTCACCATGCCCTCGATCAGCTTGCGTTCCCGCGCACGGGCCTTGCTGGTACGGCGCCAGTTGGCCACGAGCCACAGCAGCGCCAGCACTGCCACCACCGTCACGCGCGGCAGCACCGGCTCCAGCGGGTAAATCAGGCCCGAGCCAATGAGCGGCCCGAAGAACCAAACGAGCAGGCACAGCGCCAGGACGGCGAGGCCCGACAGGACCCAGGCCGATAGCAGGACGGACCCGATCTTTCTCATGGAGGCGACGTCATGACGGCATTCCTGTTCCGGCGCGCCCGATCTTGGTGCGACCGATCATGGTGAAGCGGGCGGCTTGATGACGACGATGTCGGTGCGGCGGTTCTGCTGGCGGCCCTCCGCCGTGGTGTTTGGCGATACCGGGTCGTTGTCGGCGTGCCCCTCCGCCTTCACGCGTGTTGCGTCGGACAGCTTGGCCGTGACGACGCGGGCCACCGTGTCCGCCCGGGCGGTGGACAACTGCCAGTTGGACGGGAAGCGCGCGGTGCGGATCGGCTGGTTGTCGGTGTGCCCCACCACCAGCACCTTGCCCGGCTCCTCCTGCAAGGCACCGCCGATCCGGTCCAGCAACGGGAGGTAGACGCTGTTCAGCGTCGCCTCGCCAGAGGCGAACATGTTGCGGTTGGCGATGCGGACCGTGATGGCCTGCGCGTCCTCGATCACCTCGACCAAGCCCTGCTTGATCTCGGGCGCCAGGAAGGTTCGCAGCCGCGTGGCGGTCGTGCCGGGAGCAAGCGGCGCCGGGGTGGGCGGCGGCGGGGCGACGGGCGAGGCGCGGACGACGGTCGCCGGCCCGGCAGGCGGCAGGCCGGCCAGCCGGGCGAAGGTCCCGTCCGACGTGCTGCCCAGCAGCAGGTTGAAGCCAAGGTAGATCAGCAGCGCCAGCGACAGGGTGCCGACGCCCACCACCCAGAGCGGGATGCGGCCGCGCAGCGGGTCGTGGCCGGCGCCCACCCCGCGCCAATGCGGCGACAATTCCCGCTCATACTCCGTCCGCCGCTGGCGTAGGATGCGGAACACGTTGTCGCGCAGCTCCGCCAGCGTCGCCGCGCCGCGCGGCAGAACGCGGTAGCGGCCCTCGAAGCCCAGCGCGATGCAGACGTACATCAGTTCCACCACATCGCCGTGGCGGCCCATCTCGCGCTCCATCTGCTCTAGAATGTCGAAAAAGCGCTCGCCGCCAGAGACCTCGTTGTGGAACAGGCTGGTCAGGCTCTGCGACGGCCAGGCGCTGTGGCTGCCCCAGGGCGTGCTGAGCACCAGGTCATCGATGGTGGCGCACAGCGCATAGCGGGCGGCACGGAGCGAGCGGGTGTCCATGCCGGTCTGCAACGCCCGGGCCTCGAACGCCCGCACCGCCTCCGTCATGGACCGGCGCAGGCCGTCCGGGTCCGGGTGCTGCACGCGCCCGCGCAGGCGCACGATGGCTGCCAGCAGCGGAGAGGCAGCGCGGACCAGCGGGTTCAGGCCCACCAGGGGAAGCCCGTCATCCAGGCCACGAGGCACCGCGTCCGTTCCTGTCGCCGGCGCCGCCGGGGCCCCGTCCCTGCGCCCGCCCGGACGGGGCCGGATCACGGTGCGGTCGGCCTCCGGCAGATCGGCGAACGGATCGTCGCTCATGGTTTGGCTGGCGCGATCTTTATGGACAGCCCGGCTTTCCCCGCCGTCACCGTCAAGGTGCTGGTCTGGTTCGCTGGGATAGCCGCCACGGCGCGCCATGCCACGGACTCGTAGTCGCGGTAGGCTGCGAACACGCCGATGGCCTTGGCGCGGTCAGGCGGGGACAGGGTCAGGGTCTTCGACTGACCCGGTGCCAGCAACAGATCGTCGCGCTTCACCAGGTCATCCTTCAGCACGGCCGCGTCCCCGTTGAACAAAGGGAAGAACTGCGCGCCCTCGAAGCCCGCCGGGGACACAAGCTGGTAGATGCGCAGGCTGACCGGCGCCCCGGTGCCTCCCGGGCCGGCATTGGCGTCGGCCGCAACCGTGACTTCGGCGTTGAGCACGGTGGGCGGCGGAGGCGGCGGCCCGCCGCAGGCAGCGGCGGCGAGCAGCAACAGCAGCGGCAGGCGGCGGAGTGCGAGCATTTGCGTTCGTCCTATCCAGTCCCGGCCATCCAGTCCCGGCTCGGGGTAGACTGCATTGTTTCTATATCGAACGCACCTGCTCGGTATAGGCCCTCGCGAACTCGCGACCGAACACGGCCTGGAAGTCGCTGTCGGCGTCGCGCGCGATCTCCTTATAGGTGGCGCAGAATTCTTCCCACAGCTTGGCGCGCCGGGTCCCGGGCATGATGCTCTCGATCATGCCGCCTTTTTGGAGGCGGGCTTCCAGCGCGGCGGGATCGAAGGTCTTCAGCAGGTTGAACAGCGCCGCTTGTACCCCGGCCATGACGGCAAGCTGGTGGATGCGCACATCGTCGAAGGCCTCCCGCGTGGCGCGCATTGGTTCCATGTAGCCGGGGCGGCCCGGTTGCAGCAGGGCGGCCACGGCGTCCGCCGGGGTGACGGAGAACTTTAGCGCGTTGTTGTCGCGCGGGCGCAGCATGGTCTGCTCCACCCCGAACTCGCCCTTCACCACCGCCCGTGACATCAGCACGTCGCGCAGGCTCTCGACCATGGTGCCGAACAATTCGCCCGCCGCACGGAGATACGCCTCGGGCTCATGGGCCGACACGTGGAGCGTGGGTACGCCCGCCCCGTCCAGGAAGGCTTGGATCAGCCGGACGGCGTCGGCCCCCGTGGCGGGCGGCGGCATGGCGGACGCGGGTGGCAGGGTGGCTGGCGGGGTAGCCGTGCCGGATGCTGGGGCGGATGCTGGGGCAACCGGTGCTGCAGGGAAGGCGGACGGCGCGGTGGGCGGGGTATCGCCCAGCAGGTCGTCCCAGTTGTCGGTGCTGGGCGGGGGCAACGCTTTCGGCGGCGTGTAGGCGTGGGCGGCCGCATCCACGTTGTCGGGCTGCGACGGGCCTTGCCATTCCGCGGCGGGCGTCTTGCCACGGAACAGGTCGTCATCGTCGCCGAAGGCATCCCGCCCCCGCCCGCTCTTCCCAGCCGGCCCCGGGCTGCCGGACGTGTCGAACGGGTCGCGGGGCGGGGGCACGGCGGTACGTGGGGCCGGGTCGCCAAAGGGGCGGTGGGCCGGGGCGGGAATGCCCAGCAGATCGTCAACGCCGTCGCCGAACGGGTCGTCGCGCCGGGCCTGGGCCGGGTCCGCGAAAGGGTCGAACTGCGGGGCGGCCGGCGTGCGTGCCGGCGGCGCAGGGGCGGCGGGAGCCGGCGCGGGGGCAAGGAACTCATCCAGGCCGAACGGATCGTCGCGGTCCATGGCGGACGGCGCGCCCCGCGGCGTCCCGGCGGCGCTGGCGGCGACGGTGCGGCTGGAGAGGGTGGCCACCACGCGCGCCTGGATGAGGTAGTCACCCAGCGCGAATTCGTCCCCATCGGCGAGCGGGGCCCGGCCGTCGCGCGCCATGCGCTGCGGGGAGCCGTTGAGGAACACGCCGTTGCTGCTGCAATCCTGCAACACGTAGCCGCCCGGGATTGAGGACACGATGCAGTGGGTCTTGGACAAATGTTGCGCCGGGTCCTGCAACACCCAGCCGTTGCCGGGGCCGCGTCCGATGGTCAGGCTGCCCTCGTCCAGCGTACGGCTTTCCCGTTGCCGGTCGGCCGGTGCGCGCGCGCGATGGAGTGTGAGAACGAGCGGCATGCGGCGGTCCCCTCGGCGGCGGCAGGTCCGATGCGCCCGCGATGCTGCCGGATATGCAACATCCCGCGTGCGGGCCGGCAAGGCAAGCCTACAGCGCGCAAGCGTAGTCAGATGCCCTGCTCAAGTACCGGAGCCGGCGGCCTTCATCTCCCATTCCGACTGGATCGCCGCGTCGAGGGTGCCGTCCGGCCGTTGCGGGCGGTAACGGATGGTCAGCTTGCGGTAGATGAACGTGCAGGTCTCCAGGATCACGTGCTCGCTGTCCTTCCAGTCGAGGTTGGTCACCAGCACCTTGTTGAAATCCAGCCGCAGGTAGCAATCGCCCGAGTTGGCGGACCCGGTCGCCTTGCGCTTGACGACCGAGATGCTCTCCAGCGTCTCGCAGCCCACCAGCGCCTGGAACAACAGCGTGGACATGGAGTCCATCAGGCGCGTGAACTCGACGGGCTGCATGTCCACGTCCTCGCCCGCTGCGCGCTTGTCCCGGCGTTTATCTTGGTCGCCGCGTATCTTGAACACCTTCTGCAACTCGCTCGACTCGCCGTCGTCCTCTACCGGCAATGCGGCCTTCTCTCCTTTGCGCTTTTTTTGTGAATGCTTGGATAGCGACCCGCCGACTCCCGCGGCGAAGCTGAACTCCCGCAACTCGCAGAACTGGCCGGGCGTAAAGTCGTGCCGCAGCAGGTCGACATTAGGCTCGGTCTTGAACTGGGTGTAGCTTTCCGCCTTCAACGGCCCCTTGGGACCGACGACCCTCATCAAGACGTCAACTGCCGATTCTGCCATGCGCCGCTCCTGCTTTAGTAGCCAGAAATTCCCGCGGCCCGCTGGCTCGTCCACTCGCACGGCCACAGCGAGGCGACGGAACCATCCGGCTTGCGCCGCACGTAGGTTGCCTTCACCGCGGCATACTTGAACTTGCAGGCCTCCCGGACCGTGTCACCGTCCTCCCACTCGATCGAGCGTATCCAGACCCGGCTG
>JANONC010000455.1:0-4091 GCA_031420655.1 Rhodospirillales bacterium
ACGAATTGGAAACGCTCTGCGCGGTTGACTGTTGCCATTGCTAGTCTGATTGTCTGGCGAACCGCCGGAGTAGACGATGTCTGTGGCAGGCGTTTGGGACGTAGACGGAACGCTGGCCGCGCGCTGGAGCCTCGGCTTAGAGGACCTGACGCTTTTGAATGCCAAGCCGGCCGGCACCCGGCTCGGTTTTGCCGCACAGCTGATGATGTGTCGCATCACCGGGCGGTTCGGCCGGACGGCTAGCGAGTTTCCGGACGCCGTGGTTGCGTATTTAGCCGAGCAGATCGGAGCCTCGGCTGGTGATATGACGGCGTATGATTGGCTCGGCCGGTCCGGACGCCGCCATCGCGCCGAGATACTGGTTTACCTGGGCTTCCGCCGCGTTAGGCAGCAGGATATGCGGGATTTAGCCGCTTGGACCGGGTCTGAGCTGTGCCCCTTGGGACTGTCGGTATCCGAGATGATGGAGCGTCTCCTCGGTTGGTTCGTCGAGCGCCGGATTGCGGCTCTCAGCGAGGAGGCGTTGAGCGCACTGATCGTTACCGCCCGCCGCACGTTCGAGGACAAGGTGCTGGAGGCGATCACATCGTCCTTGTCGCCTGAGCATTGTCGTGGGCTTGACGCGTCGCTGGCAGATGAGGATAGCGCGACCAGTTTCTCGGACCTGAAGGCCGACCCGGGCCAGCCCAATCTCGACAACATCCTGATTGCCGCCAAGCGGCTCTCCTTTGTGAAGGGCCTGGCACTCCCTGTTGCTGCATGTCCGGATTTGAGCGGCCCCGTTGCACGGACGCTTCGTCGCCGTGTGTTCAACGAAACCGCTTGGACCATGCGCCGACACCCGGACGGCCGCCGCCACGCCCTATATGCGCTGTTCCTCGCGCATCGACAGCGCGAGCTCACCGATGGGCTGGTCGATTTGCTGATCGAGGTCGTCCACAAGGTCGGCAGCCAGGCTAAGCGGCGGGTGCTCAAGGCGTTCACCGAGGAGATCGAACGGGTCCATGGCAAGGAAGGATTGCTGTTCAAGATCGCCGAGGCCGCCTGTCTGCAACCCGAGGGTACGGTGCGTGACGTCGTGTTCCCAGCAGCCGGCGGCGTGGGCGTGCTGGCGGCGATCGTGCGTGAGCACAAAGCGTCGGGCAGCTTCGAGCGACGGGTACATACGGTGCTGCGCTCCTCCTACCTGGGCCACTACCGGCGCATGCTGCCTGCCGTGCTGAATGTGCTGGAGTTCTGCTCCAACAACGCGGTGCATCGCCCGGTGCTGGACGCCATCGACTGGCTGCGCCGCACCGGCAATGACGGCCGCCGCGTCATCCGTCCCGAAGACGGCGTGCCGATCGAGGGCGTGGTGCCGCCCAAATGGCGCGACCTGATCTTGGAGGAGGACCCGGCCGGCGGCGTGCGGGTAAACCGTGCGAATTACGAGATCTGCGTGCTGACGGCCCTTCGCGAGCGCTTGCGCTGCAAGGAGATCTGGGTGGTGGGCGCGGACCGCTACCGCAACCCCGACGACGATCTGCCGCAGGATTTCGAAGCCCGCCGCGCGGATTATTACCACGAACTCGGCCGCAGCCAGGACGCCCGCGCCTTTGTCGACGATCTTCGGGCACAGATGACCGAGGCTCTGCGGACGCTGAACAAGGAAATGCCGCGCAACCCCAAGGTCAGGATCCTGTGTCGGGGCAAGAACCGCATCTCGATCACGCCTTTCGAGCCCTTGCCGGCCGCGCCGAACCTGGAAGCGATCAAGGCGGAGCTGGAGCGGCGCTGGCCGATGACGGACCTGATCGACGTCTTGATGGAAACCGCCCGGCAAACCGGCTTCCTCGACGCCTTCACCACGTCGGGTGACCGCGTCGTTCTGGACAGCGCCACGCTGCGCCAACGCCTGGTGCTTTGCCTCTATGGTCTGGGCACCAATGCCGGCCTGAAGCGCGTCAGCGCGGGCACCGATGCCGCAAGCTACGCGGAGTTGCTGCATGTCCGGCACCGCTTCATTCACAAGGAGGCGTTGCGCAGCGCCACGGCGCTGGTGACCAATGCAATCCTGGCGATGCGCGACCGGCGCATTTGGGGCGAGGCCGGCTCAGCTTGCGCGTCCGATTCAACCAAGATCGGCGCCTGGGACCAAAATCCGATGACCGAATGGCATGTCCGCTATCAGGGCCATGGGGTCATGATCTATTGGCACATGGAGCGCCAGGCGACCTGCATCTATTCGCAGCTCAAGCGCTGCTCCTCGTCCGAGGTCAGCGCCATGATCGAGGGCGTGCTGCGCCATTGCACCGACATGGACATCCAGCGCCACTACGTCGACAGCCATGGCCAGAGCGAGGTGGCATTCGCCTTCTGCCACCTGCTGGGCTTCGAGTTGGCGCCGCGACTGAAGGCGATTGCGCGGCAGAAACTCTATTTGCCGGACGCGGAACTGCGCGGCCTGCTCGACAACCTGACACCCATCCTTAGCCGGGTGATCGATTGGGCGCTCATCGAGCGTCAATACGACGAGATGATCAAATACGCCGCTGCCCTGCGGCATCGCACGGCGGACCCGGAGGCGATCCTACGCCGCTTCGCGGGCACGGCGGTCCAGCACCCGACCCATGCCGCCCTCGGCGAACTCGGCAAGGCCATCAAGACGATCTTCCTGTGCCGCTATATCGGCTCGGAAACGCTACGCCGGGAAATCCACGCCGGGCTCAACGTGGTCGAGAACTGGAACGGCGCGCACAGCTTCATCTTTTTCGGCAAGGGTGGCGAGATCGCCAGTAACTGCCTGGAAGATCAGGAACTCTCCGTGCTGGCGCTGCATCTGCTGCAGAACTGCCTGGTCTACGTGAACACGCTGATGCTGCAACGGGTGCTGACCGAGCCGGCGTGGCTGGCGCGGATGACGGTGGAGGATCATCGCGGCCTGACGCCTGCCATTCATGCCCACATCAACCCTTATGGCCGCTTCGACGCCGACCTCACCCGGCGCATCGATCTCGACCTGCCGATGGCCGCATGACGAGACGGGCCTTACCGCCTGCGGGGCGTGCGCAAACGTTCGTTTGTGCAGCACCTACAGCACCCAAGCAAAAACAAGTCAGTAGCCGTCGCATAAAACTGTTGCCAAACCTACCCCAAAAGCAACAGACAAATGCGACATCTGCCGCCCTGCTTGGCTACGCCCGGGTCTCCAAGGCCGAAGACCAGGATACCGCCCCGCAGATCGAGGCCCTCCACGCCGCCGGCTGCCAGCGCGTCTACGAGGAGCGCGTCTCAGGCGGCCGCTGGGATCGGCCAGAACTCCATCGCTTGCTGGACCGGCTCGCACCCGGCGATGTCCTCACGGTCTGGAAACTTGACCGGCTGTCGCGCTCCCTTAAGGACCTTCTGCTCATCCTCGACAAGGTCGAGAAGGCCGGCGCCGGATTCCGATCGCTCACTGAAAACATAGACAGCACCACGGCTTCTGGCCGCATGATGATGCAGATGCTCGGCGCTTTCGCCGAATTCGAGCGCGCCATGGTCCGCGAGCGAACCCAGGCCGGTCTTCGCTCGGCACGAGCTCAGGGCCGCCAAGGCGGCCGGAAACCCAAACTCTCGCCCGAGCAACAAGCCGAGGTTCTCACCATGTTGACCGCCGGCCGCTCCGCCGCTGATATCGCCCGACTCTTTCGCGTTCATCGCGCCACAATCAGTCGTATTGCCAGCGCCGCGAGACGATGAGCCACCCGTTGGGCACGTTATGTTCCCCGAGTTGGCCGTTTTCCGACCTATGAGGTGACTGGGCCACATACGGCAGGCGCACGCCGGCAGCGGCGGCCGTTATGGCAGCCCCCGGGTGCACGCCGCCTTGCGGGCGCACGGGAGACGGGTTGGGCGGGGACGGATAGAGCGCCTCATGCGCTGCCATGGCGTGCGCGGCCTCATCGCCCAGCGCCGGCGGGTGCAGACGACGAACAGCCGCCACGCCTTCCCGGTCGCCCCCAACCTGCTGGATCGCAAGTTCTCCGCCACCAGCAGGCCGAACCAGGTCTGGCTGGCAGACCTGACCTACATCGCCACGGGCGAAGGCTGGCTCTACATGGCCGCCGTCA
>JANONC010000456.1:0-1532 GCA_031420655.1 Rhodospirillales bacterium
TTGCCGGTCGTAAGCATATGCTCCGTCCGTGCCAGTGAAGCCGGATTGCGAACCAGCGTCATAAACGCCGCGCGCTCCAGCCCAGTCATATCGTCTTCCGAGATGGTATCGAGCATGTCCGTGTCACCACCCGTCAGCACCCGCGCCACGGCCTTGCTGACCACAACGTCGTGCGGCGTTGCCTTGCCCTGTGCCGCAAACCCATCGACGGCCAGCTCCAGCGCCACCAGCCCGCCCGGCCCCGGCAGCCGGTACTCAAACGGCGCCGGCGGCTGATAGCCCTCCGCCAACGCCAGCACCTTCTGCTTGGCGTCATACAGCAGCCGGTCGCGGTTCATCACGATCCCGTCCGTCGGCCGCAGGAAACCCAAGCCGACCGCCTGCGCCGCCGACTTCGAGACCTGCGCGGTCGAGATAATCTCGAACGCCTTCGCCACCGCCGGCATCGGCCCCTTCGGCAGCATCGGGCTCGCCTGCCAACGCCCCAGCAGCTCCTTGCACCCGCCCCAGCCCGGCAGCAGCCCCACGCCCACCTCCACCAGCCCCGTGTAAAGCTCGGCATGGGCGACAACGGCCGAGGAGTGCATCAGGATTTCGCACCCGCCGCCCAGCGCCATGCCAAACGGCGCCGCCACGACCGGTACCGGCGCATATTTCAACGCCTTGTACGCTGCCTGCCCACCCGCCACCGCATGCTCGATCACCGGCCAGGCCGCGACGTTGGCTGCGAACAACGCCACGCCCAGATTGGCGCCGACGCAGAAGTTCTCGCCCTCGTTATAGATTACCAGGCCCTTGTACGCCTTGGCGGCCAGCCCGATGGCCTTGCCCAGCATCGCCATAATCTGGTCGTCGATCGAGTTCATCTTGCTCGTGAACTCGAGGCACAGCACGCCGTCGCCCAGATCCCACACGCTGGCCGAGCCGTTTTTCAGGACCGGCTTGCCCGCGCGCTTGATGTCCGCCAGCAACAACACGCCCTCTGGCCGGCGCACATCGGCATAATCGCCCGCGACGGTCAGCGCTTGCAGCTGTCCGCCTTCCACCCGGTAGAACGGCTTGCGATGCGCCAGCAGCGGCGGCACGGGCCGGCCCTCCGCCACCATCGCCTCCGCCAGCCAGCCCGCACCCAGCCGGTCGATCAGCTCGAACGGTCCCTGGCCCCAGGCGTAACCCAGCCGCATCGCTTCATCGACGCTAGCGACATCGTCCACGATCTCCGGCACCAGCGACGCCGTGTAGCCCAGCACCTGCACCAGCACCGTCTTCGCATATGCACCCGCCGGACTGGGGTGGTTGACCAGCGCCATCAGGTCGCGCTTGCCTGCCTCCGTCGCCTCCAGCCGCGGCTTGATCGTCGCACGGTACTGCCCAGTCGTAAGGTCGATCGCCTGTAGCACCCGCTCTGCCCCGCGCTTCTCCATGCGGTAGAACCCGCCACCGCCCTTACGCCCCGTCTGCCCGGCGCCAATCATCCGCGTCAGGATCGGCTGCTCCGTCAGCACGCGGCGGAAGTCATCGTCCGGCCCCAG
>JANONC010000457.1:0-1978 GCA_031420655.1 Rhodospirillales bacterium
CTCGCGCCGCGCTGCATGGCCGCAACACCAGCGCGTACAGCCCCTGGATGCAGCGTGCGGCCGAAAATCCGCGCACGTTCTATGGCCTGCTCGCCCGCCGGGCCCTGGGTCAGGCGATCCGCACGCCAGAGCCAACCGCACCCTGGACCTTGGGCCAGGCCGACCTCGATGCGCTGAGTGCGACCGCCGCCGGTACGCGCGCATTCGCCTTGCTGCAAGCAGGCCAGCCGGCGAGGGCCGAGACCGAACTGCGCGCGCTGTGGGCCGAAACACAGGATAAGACCGGGTATAGCCGGTCCATCCTGCTCGTAGCGCGCACAGCCGGGTTGGATGGATTGGCGGCGCAGGTGGCGAGCACCCTGATGCCGGCCGACGCGCTATCGATGCGCCTGCCCACCACGCGCCTGGTCCCCCGTGGCGGCTTTCGCGTCGACCCGGCGCTGGTCTATGCGATGGCCCGGCTGGAATCGAACTTTAATCCAACGGCTGTCAGCCGCGCCGGGGCGCGCGGCCTGATGCAGCTCATGCCCGGTACGGCCGGCTTCGTGCTCGGCGGTCATTCGGCCCCAGTTAGCCTGCACGACCCGGGTACGAACCTCGATGTCGCGCAACGCTATCTGCTGCAGATGGCCAATTACGACGTTGTCCAGTGGGACCTAATCCGCCTGCTGGCCAGTTACAACTCTGGCCCGGCCAGTCTGGGTCGCTGGAGTGCGGACCTCAAGCACCAGGGCGATCCGCTATTGTTCATCGAGAGTGTGCCGAACGACGAAACGCGTGCCTACATCCCGCGCGTTCTGACCTATGCCTGGCTGTACGCGGCACAATTGCGGCTGGCGTCGCCCAGCCTCGATGAACTCGCAGCCGGCACCTGGCCCCGCTTCCGTATCTATGGCAGCCGGCCCGAAATCGTCGCCCGTCTGCACTAAATGCCCATCGACCCAGCCCGCATATTCATACCCGTATCGATCGCCGTCCTCACGGTATCCGACACGCGAACCGCTGCCGATGACCGGTCGGGTGACCTGTTGCATGACCGCGTTCGCGCCGCCGGGCACCAGGTTGCGGCGCGGCTAATCCTGCCCGACGATGCGGACTTGATCGAGGTGCAACTCCGCCAGTGGATCGCCGACCCGGCGATCGACTGCGTTATCACGACCGGTGGCACCGGGATCACCGGCCGCGATGTCACGCCCGAAGCCTTCGGCCGCGTGCTGGACAAACAGATCGAGGGCTTTGGCGAGCTGTTTCGCATGCTGAGCTTCCAAAAGATCGGCACCTCCACCATCCAGTCGCGCGCTATCGGTGGCGTGGCGGGTGGCACGTACCTGTTCGCATTGCCCGGCAGCCCTGGCGCGGTAAAGGACGGGTGGGACGATATCCTGCTCTTCCAACTCGATAGCCGGCACCGGCCCTGTAATTTGGTCGAGCTGATGCCGCGGCTGCAGGAGCACCTACGCGCCTAATCACGTTTTGTTCTTGACGGACCCGCTGCGGTCACTGCATGGTTCGAACTAGAACGAAAAGGGATCGTTGCCATGCCAGACGGTGGACGGCAGCTTACTCGAGAGATCGACGCAGACGCGCTGGCGGCATTCGCCTATTCGGAATGTCCGGATCCGGTGCCGGACTTAGGTCCGCAGCCCCAACGCCGTCCTGGCCGGGGGGCCGTGTCGAACCCGCGCCCCCGCTTTGACGCAACACAGACCGTGGTAGCCGCAGATGACTGGACGACGCTGACCGCTGACCTGCCGCCCCTGCAAACGGTGTTGACGCGGGATAAAGCCAAGTCGGCCATAAGCTGGAACGACAGTCCGGACCTCGGCTTCGATCGCGCCGTCAATCCTTATCGCGGTTGCGAGCATGGCTGCGTTTACTGCTATGCGCGCCCGAGCCACGCCTATCTCGGCTTCTCACCCGGGCTTGAGTTCGAAACGCAGATTGTCTTCAAGCCGGACGTGGCGGCGGTGCTGGAGCG
>JANONC010000458.1:0-1961 GCA_031420655.1 Rhodospirillales bacterium
GTGCCGGCAAAGCCAATCCGCCCGGCCTCCATGGTCAGGACCCGGTCGCCCAGCTCCAGAAACCTAACATTCTGCTCGGCAATCAGCAGCGACAGCCCACCGGACCGGCACGCGGCCAAGGACGCCATGACGGTCGAGACCATCAGAGGCGACAGCCCAGCCGACGGCTCATCCATCAACAGCAGACGTGGCTCTGCAGCCAACGCCTTGGCCACGCCCAGCATCTTGCGCTGCCCGCCCGACAGACCGCCCGCCAGGTGGTGCCGCCGGTCTAGTAGGATGGGGAACAGGGTGTACAGCTGCTCCCGCCGGCGGCGTGCTGCGGCCCGGCCGACGAATAGCGCGCCCAGGTCCAAATTCTCGCTAACCGTCAGGTCTGGGAATATGCCCAACTCCGACATGTAGCTCAGGCCAAGGCGGACGCGGGCGCGGGCGGACAGGGCAACGATGTCGTGCCCGCCAAACTGGATTGTGCCCCCACGGGCGGGCAACAGGCCCATTAAGCATTTCAGCAGCGTCGTTTTACCAGCGCCGTTTGGGCCTAGCAGCACGACGGTTTCGTTCTCGCCCACCGTAAAATCGACGCCCCACAGCACCTGGAGCGTGCCGTACCCGGCTGTGAGGCCAACGCTGCGCAACAGGCTGCTCATACGGCGACCGCCGGGTCTGGCGCGCCGAGGAAGACCTCAACCACGTGCGGGTCACGCACGGCGTCCCGCAAGGCCCCGCCGAAGATGGCCCGCCCGGCGCTCATAACCACGACCCTGTCGGTAATGCGATGGATGAACGACATCAGATGCTCGACCACGACCAGGCCCAGCCCCTCCGCCGCCAGCGCCCGCAGGCGAAGCGCGATCCGCTCCAGCTCGGCCGGATTGAGGCCGCAGGCGAGCTCGTCGACCAGCAGCAGCCGCGGCCGGGTCGCAAGCGCCCGGGCGAGGTCAAGCATCTTCTGCTGCACGCTTGTCAGCTCACTGGCACGGCGGTTGCGGGCGGTGCCGAGTTCGAGCGAGTCCAGCACCGCGTCCAGATCGGCCGGGACGCTCGTGCTGCAAACCGCGACCTCCAGATTTTGGCGGACAGTGAGCGACCCGAAAGGTTTTGGGATTTGGAACGTCCGGTTCACGCCGCGTGCTGCGCGCCGGTGTGGGGGCAGGCCGTCCAACGTCTCACCACCGACCCGAACCGTTCCTGCACTTTGGGGCAATAGGCCGCTGATGACGTTGATCAGCGTCGTCTTGCCGGAGCCGTTGGGCCCGATTAATCCCACGATCTCCCCGGGTTCGACCTGAAGATCGATCCCGGCCAGCGCCTGAAAGCCGCCGAAGCGCTTGGCGATGCCGGTAGCGCGGAGCAGGGGTTCAGCCATCGATCGGCGCCGGGGCTGGGCGGTGCGCGCGGCCGGCCCAGCGCCGTGGAAGGGCGGCCAGCCCCTCTGGAAAGAAAAGCACCAGCACCATGATCAGCAACCCGTACGTGAGCTGAAAGTACTGCGGCGACGACACGCCGAGCGCGTTGTACAGACCGTAGAGCAGCACGACGCCTAGCACGGGCCCCACCAGCGTTCCGGCCCCGCCAAAGAGGGTGAATACGATGGCGAAGATACTGAAATTGAGGCCGAACACAGCTTCGGGGAAAAAGGTTGAGCTGCGCCAGGCAAACACGGCACCAATCAGCCCGGCCGCCGTGGCACTCGCCAGCCATACGACTAGCCGGCCGCGTACGACGGCGATCCCGGCCATGGAGGCAGCGAGCGCATTGTCCCGCGCCGCCTGCATCTGCAAGCCGAAGCGGGAATGGCGCAGATAGGCCACCAGCGCCATCGTCAGGGCCAATATGCCAAGTGCCAGCCCATACGTAAGGCCTGGAGCATAGGCGGCAGGTAGCTTTACGCCATACGGGCCGCCGGTCACGGCTTCCAGGCTCGGGTTGCTGATGATGTGCAGCAGCGCTTCCGACGC
>JANONC010000459.1:0-5043 GCA_031420655.1 Rhodospirillales bacterium
GGATATCGACGATCGTCGCCATATCCGACCGCTGGAGCCGACGAAACAACACGATCTCGTCTAGCCGGTTAAGGAATTCAGGCCGAAAATGCTCCCGCACCACCCGCAACACTTGCGCTTGCGCCACCGCATCAATCGCCCCATCCGGCTGCGCTGCCAGCACGTCACTGCCCAAATTACTCGTGAGCACAATAATCGTGTTGCGAAAGTCGACCGTACGCCCCTGCCCGTCCGTGAGCCGCCCGTCATCCAGCACTTGCAACAGAATGTTGAAAACGTCCTCGTGCGCTTTCTCTACCTCGTCGAACAGCAATACCTGGTATGGCCTGCGCCGGACTGCCTCCGTCAGCACGCCGCCCTCATCATACCCCACGTAACCCGGCGGCGCGCCAATCAGGCGGCTCACAGAGTGCTTCTCCATGAATTCGCTCATGTCGATCCGCACCATCGCGCGGTCATCATCAAATAAGAACTCCGCCAGCGCCTTCGTCAGCTCCGTCTTGCCAACACCGGTCGGCCCCAAAAACAAGAAAGAGCCGATTGGACGGTTCGGATCTTGCAGCCCAGCCCGCGCGCGCCGGACAGCGTCCGACACATGGCGCAACGCGTCCTCCTGCCCCACCACCCGGCGGCGCAGCGCATCCTCCATCCGCAGCAACTTACTGCGCTCGCCCTCCAGCATCCGCTCCACCGGGACACCGGTCCACCGAGATACAACGGCGGCGATCTGGTCTTCCGTCACCGCCTCGTCCACCAGGCGCCGGTCCTCGCCGTCGCTGCCGGCGCCGATCTGCGCTTCCAACGCGGGGACGGTGCTGTAGATCAGCTCCGACATACGGGCCAAATCGCCCCGGCGACGTGCGGCGTCGATTTCACCACGGGCCTGGTCCAGTTGCTCCTTCAGCCTTTGGGTCGCGCCCAGCCTGTCCTTCTCCGCCTTCCACGCCGTCGTCATCGCGTCCGATCGTTCGGCCAGGTCGGCAATCTCCTGCTCCAGCCGTTGCAACCGGTCGCGGGATGCGGCGTCCGGCTCCTTACGCAGCGCCTCCTTCTCGATCCGCAACTGCATCAGCCGCCGGTCCAGCTCGTCCAGCGCCTCCGGCTTACTATCGACCGCCATGCGCAGGCGGGACGATGCTTCATCCATCAAGTCGATGGCCTTGTCCGGCAAGAACCGGTCCGTGATGTATCGGCTGCTCAGTGTTGCGGCCGCGACCAGCGCACTATCGGCGATGCGCACGCCGTGGTGCAGCTCGTACTTGTCCTTGATGCCGCGCAGGATGCTGATCGTATCCTCAACCGATGGCTCGCCTACGAAGACCGACTGAAACCGCCGGGCCAGCGCCGCGTCCTTTTCGATATACTTGCGATACTCATCGAGCGTGGTGGCACCGATACAGTGCAGCGTGCCCCGTGCCAGCTCTGGCTTCAGCAGGTTACTCGCATCCATCGCGCCATCGGCTTTACCCGCACCCACCAATGTGTGCATTTCGTCGATGAAGAGAACGATCGCACCTTCGGCCGCATCGATTTCAGCCAGCACGGCCTTCAACCGCTCCTCAAACTCGCCTCGATACTTGGCACCTGCCACCAATGCGCCGAGGTCGAGCGCCATCACTTTTTTGTCGCGCAGGCTTTCGGGCACGTCGCCGTTCACGATGCGAAGTGCCAGGCCCTCGACGATCGCAGTCTTGCCGACGCCGGGCTCGCCAATCAGGACGGGGTTGTTCTTGGTGCGCCGTGCAAGGATCTGAATGGTCCGGCGGATTTCCTCATCACGGCCGATCACAGGGTCGAGCTTGCCATCCCGCGCCAGGGCCGTCACGTCGCGGGCGTATTTCTTCAGCGCGTCGAACCCAGCCTCTGCGTTCGCGCCATCAACGGTTCGACCTTTGCGCAGGTCAGCAACGGCACGGCCCAGCGCGTCGGGCAACGCCTTGGCCGCCTTAAGCACCCGCCCGGCCGGCGTGTCGCTGGCGGATAGGGCGACCAGCATCCGGTCCTGCGCCACAAAGCTGTCGCCAGCCTTGGTTGCGGCCTGTTGCGCGGCGTCCAGCACACGCACGAATTCGGGTGTTGCCTGCGGCTGGCCTGCGCCGGCACCCTGAACGCGGGGGATCCGCGCCACCTCCGCATCGATGGCCGTGCGGGCCTGCTCCGGATCGCCGCCTGCGGCCCGGATCAGGCCGGTGGCTGCGCCTTCGCTATCGTCCAGCATGGCCTTAAGCAGGTGCTCGGGCGTCAGGCGCTGATGGTACTCACGCACGGCGATCGTCTGCGCCGCTTGTAGGAAACCGCGTGCGCGTTCCGTCAGTTTTTCGATGTCCATCGGTTTGGTCCTCTTCCGCAACAGTGCGTTAGCCCGTTGCCTAGAAGGTGGTAAGGACGGGAAACTACTTACAGCGGGGCGACGGTGCAGATCGAGAATTTATTCCGGTACCCCGTAAAAGGACTTTCGGCCGAAATGCTGACCGCGGCGTCGCTCACGCCGGGGCAGGCCATCCCGTGGGACCGGGCGTTTGCGATGGCGCAGGGTGACGCGCCGTTCGACCCAGCCGCGCCCACTTTCCTGCCCAAGTCCAACTTCATGTGCCTGCTACGCAATGGCCGGATTGCCCTGCTGCGCACCGGGTTCACAGACAGCCCGCCCTGGCTGACCATCACCGCGCCAGACGGCACACACGTGGCAGCGGACCCGGTGAACCCGCACGGCCGCACAAAGCTGGGCGCGTTCCTGACCGCATACATGGGCGCCGAAGCACGCGGCACGCCCGTGTTCCACTTCGCCCCGGGTCACAGCTTTGGCGACCAACGCAGCCCGGTGATCAGCCTGCTCAACCGCGCCACCCTGCGCGCGTACGAGGCCGACGCGCGTGCAGTGCGCGAGGACGAGCGCTTCCGCGCCAACATCATCTTTGACGGCGAGCCCTGGTCGGAGTTCGGCTGGATCGGCCGTCAACTGCGCGTGGGCGGGGCTGTACTGGAGGTGACGAAACGTACCGTCCGCTGTGCCGCGGTCGAGGTAAACCCAGCTACGGGCGAGCGCGATGCCGACCCGATCCGCGAACTGAAGCGGCTGTATGGTCACGCCGACCTTGGAATTCATGCGCGCGTGGTCGACGGCGGCCGGATTGCGCCGGGCGATCCAATCGTCGTTCTGTAGCGCCTACCGCCGCGGCCCGAACGCGCCCGGGCCCAGCCGCGCTTCCGCCGTTGCGCGCCAGGGTGCATTGGGCGGCGCACCCATCAGCGCCCGGCGAAACAGCGCGGCGCTGGCGTCCGTCACTCGTCCCTCCGCTCGCGTCAACGCCTCTGCCGCGCGCACGGCCAACGCCGGGTCGAACCGGGCTTGCAACGCTACCATCCATGCTTCGGCCGCGGCTGCGTCGGCACCGCGCCCTTCCTCGATATTACCCAGCAAGACATAGCCCTCGCGCGCCTGCGGGCTGCGGGGATCAAGCAATTGAACCTGCGCCCGCAGCTGATCGATCAACGCCGCATCGGCCGCCTGGCGTTTGAGGACTTCCATCTCCGGGCTACGGGGCGACACAGTCGGCATGCCCGGCTGGCCACGGACCAAATAGAGGCCCATGGCCAGCAATGGCACCGCCAACAGGGTCAGCACCACCGGCGTGGCCGATCCCATCCGGACCGGGCGATCGGCCTGCACTGCCAATAGCCGCCGTTGAACCTCCAGCACCGCCGTCGCGTGTTCGGTAGGCAGGATACGTGCCTCACCCAGATCACGGTCGAGCTCGGCCAATTGCGTGCGGTGCAGCTCGATTGCCGGGTCGCGCGTGCCACGTGACGCTGGCCCGGCGCGGCGCAGCACCCACACCAGCGGGGCCAGCGCCGCCAGCGCGAGGGTCAAAAACAAGGCCAGGATCAAGAGCGGGTCAGCGCCTGTAACCGTGCCTGTTCTTCATCAGAGAGCGGCACCGGCGCGTCACCCTGCCGCCGTGACCACAGCGCAGCCCCAAGCCCGGCGAGCACGGCCAAAACCGGTGACCCCCACAAAACAGCCGTGAGCGCGTTAAACGGCGGGCTCAGCCGGACAAAGTCGCCGTACCGCGCGACCACCCAGGCCTGCACCGCGTCGTCCGTGTCGCCCTGCGCAATCCGCGCCCGCACGATCTGGCGGAGGTCGCGCGCAAGGTCGGCATTGCTGTCCTCGATACTCTCGTTTTGGCACACCAGGCACCTTAACTGCCGCCCTACCTGCTCGGCCCGCTGCTCAAGCGCAGGGT
Organism: Rhodospirillales bacterium; assembly: GCA_031420655.1. Taxonomy (GTDB): domain Bacteria; phylum Pseudomonadota; class Alphaproteobacteria; order Acetobacterales; family Acetobacteraceae; genus JANPPS01. The sequence continues at coordinate 4,248 of JANONC010000459.1, forward strand.
TGGTCAGCATTTCGGCCGGGTCACTTACGGCATAGGCCGGGACCACGAGCGCCAACAGGATCAGCAGCACCCTCACGAGAGCGCCCGCAACGCCGGCCGCAGTCGCCCCTCGACGATAGCGGGGGTGAGCGGTCCTGGATTGCGCCAGCGCACGACGCCGTCCCGGTCGATCAGATAGCTTTCCGGCACTCCGTACAGGCCGAAATCAATGGCAACGGTCCCACCCGGGTCCCGCCCAAGCCGGACATAGGGGTTGCCATGCCGGGCTAAAAAACCGGCTGCCGCGGCAGGCTGGTCTTTGTACGCCACGCCCCATATTGGCAGCCCGCCGCGGGACAGCGCCATCAGCTCCGGATGCTCCACCACGCATGGCACGCACCAGCTTGCGAAAAAATTGAGCAGCAACGGGCCGCGTAGCTCCATACTGGCAAAGCCCTGGCCCGGCTCCTGCGCTGGCACGCTGAACGCTGGCACCGGCTTGCCTATCAGCTGGCTGGGCACCTCGTGCGGGTCGAAATCTCCGGTGCGCATGCGGCCCAGAGTTACGTAGAATCCGGCACCTGCCACCGCTGCAACGCTAAACGGGGCCAGCAGCAACAGGCGCCGCCGCTCCATCACGCCGGCTCCGGCACACGTCCCCGGGTGGCCGCCTTGGCGGGCGCGCCCACCCGCGCCCGGCGGTCCAGCAACGACATCAGCCCGCCCAAGGCCATAATCAGACCGCCGATCCAAATCCAGGGTGCCAGCGGGTTGTAATGCAGCCGCATAATGGCTCCACCATCCGCCTGCTCCTCAC
>JANONC010000460.1:0-6454 GCA_031420655.1 Rhodospirillales bacterium
GCTCGCGGGCATAATGGGTGCGGCTGGCGCGGCCTCGGCCGGCGGCGGTCTGATCGACGCGGACTGCCGCGGAGCCTCGGCCGGGCCGGCCAGCATCCAAGCGGCGGCCCCCGCCACTGCCAGCGCCGCCACACCTCCGACGACGAGGAAGGGCATCCGGCTTCGTGTCCTGGCTGGTGCAGCGGCGGGCACAGCCTGGACGGCGGCAGCGCGCACAGGCCGGGGCAACACAACCGTGCCGTCGCCCGCGTCCGTTGCCAGGACGGGCGGCGCGCGCAGGGCCTTGGCAAAATCGGCCGCCGTATCGAACCGGTCTTCCGGCCGGCGAGCCATGGCCTTGGCTACAACCGTGTCCAGCGCCGGGGGCGCGGTCACGGCCAGCTCGGACGGCCGGGGCGGGGTGGTCGTCATGGCCTTGTGCATGATGGACGTCATGCTGCCCTCGAACGGGCGTTCCCCGGTCAGCAACTGGTACAGCATCACGCCGCAGGAATAGATGTCGGTGCGCCGGTCCACGGTTTGGCCCATAAACTGCTCGGGCGACATGTAGGCGGGCGTGCCCATCACCGTGCCCGCCTGGGTCATGCTGCTGGCCTCGATCCGCGCGATGCCGAAGTCGGCGATCTTGGCCTGGTCCTCCGCCGTCAGCATGATGTTCGCGGGCTTGATGTCCCGGTGCACCACGCCGCGCCCGTGGCTGTAGGCCAGTCCGGCCAGCACGTCGCCCATCAGCCGCATTGCCTCCGGCGCGGCCATGCGCTCGTTTGCGTCCAGAACCTCCTTCAGCGAGCGGCCCTCGACGAACTCCATGACGATGAAGGCCAGCTCGTCGGTTTCGGCGTAGTCGAACACGCCCACGATGTTCGGGTGCGTCAAGCGGCCCGCAGCCTGCGCCTCGCGCCGGAAGCGGGCGAAGCCCTCCGCGGCTTCCTCATCGCCTGTATCGGGCAGGCGGATGGTCTTGATTGCAACCCGGCGGTGGATCAGGGGGTCCCACCCGTCATACACGACCCCCATCGCGCCACGGCCCAGCACGCCCCGTATCTCGTACTTGCCAAGCTGTGCCGGGATGTTCGCCGTGATCAAAGCCCGGCCACCCGCCGCCCGGTCGCGACTGCGGCCAAGACCGTCCGCCCCCGTCCCTCGCCCACCAACGCGAAGGGCGCCCAATAGAACGGATGCGCGATGGCGGCCGGTAAACCGCGCCCCGCATCGGCCAGCAACGCCTGCTGCGCCTGCCGGAATGCTCCGGCCAGGCCCTGCGCGTCCCCAGCCTTGAGCCGCTGCAGCGTGCCTGCAATCAGCAAGGCGGTTGCCTGGTCGTTGATGGACCAATGCGTCACCAGCATCGCCCGCGCGCCAGCATAGAAGAACGCCCGCGCCAGACCAGACAGGCTTTCCCCCGACGTGGCGCCGTTCGGCCCGCCGGAGTTGCAGGCGGACAGGATCACCACGTCGGCGTCCAACTGCATGGACGTCACATCCGATGCCGTCAGCAGCGCCGCATTGGCGTTGGCGGCGCCCGGCGGCTCGGACGTGACGATCGCCGGCTCCGTCTGGCAGCGCAGGTCGGTCGGCAGCAGCGCGTGGGTCGCGAAATGCAGAACGCGGTAGCCGCGCAGGTCCTGGCCCAGCACGCGGGGCGTGGTAAAGGCCGGGCCGAGCAGTTGGTCGGTGGCCGGGGCGCCCATGAGCAGCCGCGCCGCCGTCAGCTCACGCACCGCAAACGGCAGCGGCGGCAAGCCGGCGAACAGCCGCGCGCTGTCTTGGCACGACCCGGCCGGGAAGGTGCGGCTGGCCTGCTGCAGCGTCACCGGGCGGAAGTCGCCGAACCCGTACCAGGGCCGGGTCGGGCTGGATGCGGCAGTCGCGCGCCGCAGCGAAACGAAGTTGGCCGGCGCCGGCACATGGGTGATGGCGAAGCGCTGCATAAGCCAGGGCGCATGGGCTAGGTCGCCCTGGGTGGCCGGCCCGGTCAGCATGACCTCGAACGGCAATGCCAGCAGCGCGCCCACGGGCACCACGGTCACCGCCTGGGCGCCGTCCAGCATCGGGGCAGCGGGCGCAAGCGTGGCGTCGTACAGGGCTTGCGCCGCCGCGATGTCGAACGGCGGCGGCTCACCGGCCTGGCCCAGCTCGACCGTGGCGCGGATGCGGGACACCAGGGCGGCGACGGTGGTTGCGCCTGCCGGGGTGCGCGCGACTCCCACCTTGCCGTCCCGCAGCACAAATACCCAGCCGCGGTCGGACGACAGCGCCAGCGACACGAAGGCCTCGCCCGGCGCCAGTGCGCCCAGCACTTCCGTGGCATCCGCGACCTGCTGGACGAGTTGGCCGTAGTTTGGGGCGGCGGCCTGCAACGCGGCGTCGGAGTCGGCCAGCGCGGCTTGGGCGGCCGTGAGCTGCTTCGCCAGGTCGTCCGTGCTGGCGCCGGCGCGCCGTGGCCCGGATGTGTCCTGCGCCGCCACGTCCAGCTGGCTTTGCAGGTTCGCGACGGCCAGGCCCGCATCCTGCTGCCGGCGGATCGCGGCACCCACGCGCGGGTTCTTGGCGCCCTCCGTCAGGCGTGCGGAGGCAAGGGCGATCTGGCGCGCGGTGATCCCGCCCTGGACGAGTTGGGACGCCGCGAACATCTCGCCCAGCAGAGCCTGGCGCCGCGTGGGCTGCCGGTCTGCTTCGGCGGCGAAGGCAGACAGGCAAGGCGCCATCAGCGCCGTATCCGTCCCGGCCTTCAGCTCTCGCAGCAGGGCGGCGGCCTGGCGGCACAGCGGCAACGCGTCGCCGGGGGCGCTAGGACCGACCTGGCCGGCGCGCAGCAGCAGGGTCTGCGCTACGGGGCGGGTGCCGGGCTGGGCGGCGGAGAAGTCGCGCGATGCGACGCGCATCAGGTCCGTGCCGCTGCCTTGCTGCTCCACGTCCTCCACCAGGCTGCTCGTGCGCGACAGCCGGGCTGTCAGGTCGCGCTGATCCAGGTTACGGGCGCTGGCCAGGCCGGTGGCGGCGCGTATGGCTGCCTGTGCCTCCGCTGGGCGGCCGAGCTGGCGCAGGGCGATGGCCTGGTAGCGCCGCGTTTCGACCACGCCGATCAGCGCGGCTTGCTGGTCGGGTTCCAGTAGGGGCGTGTCGCCGAGGCCGTCGCGGCTGCCGCCGCGCCGGCTGTTGACGATGGGCGCCGCGGCCCGGGGCGGGCGCAGGGCGAGCAGGTCAGCCGGCAGCAGGGCGGCGTAGCCTGCCTCGGCCGCTTGCAGCAGCGGCAGCGCCTCGCCGGGTTTGTTCGCGTTGATGGCGTTTAGCCCGCGGTAGTGCTGCAGACGGGGCCTGGCCGTGGGATCGGACGCGCGGACGGCCAGGCGGCCGGCCTGGGCGAAGGTGGCGTCCGCCTCCTCCGTGCGGCCCTGGTCGGACAGCTGCAGCGCCACCAGCATCAGCGGCACTGCCGTATTCGGGTCGTTCGCACCCAACGCCTTGCGTTGCAGCGTGTAGGCGGCCCGGAAGGCGCGCTCGGCCACCGCGAAGTTTTCGGCCAGGTTGGCGCGGGTCCCGGCGGTCATCAACTGCTGGAACTGCCCGATATCGCCGGCCGCAAAGGACTGCGCGGCCAGGCGGGATGCCAGCAGCGCAGCCGCCTGCCCGGGTGGCAGGGCCGGGGCGTCCGCGGCCGTGGACCGGCTGGACAGCACAGCGATCGAATGCTCCAGCACCGGCAGGGCGGGCAGGATGCCGTCCGCCAGATAGGTGCGGCCGTTCACGCTCGCGACCAGCGCCGCCTGCGGCCAGCCGCCGACCTTGCGCGTGCAGCTCAACACCAGCGCCGGGATGTCGCCTAGGATCGAGGACGCGGCGGGATCCCCGCAATCGAGCCTGCTGTCGAGTGCATTGCGCCACTGGCTGCTGGTCGCGGCAGTGCGTAGGTCGGTACTCCCATCCATGACCGCGACATGGCCGCTCGGCTGCTCCCACGTGCCGCAGAAGATGTCCGCCCCGTTGCCTGCGGCCTGCTGCGTGCAGGACTCGCCCGCCGCGTTCTTGCCCAGCCCGACGCCGCCGGTGCCCCGGCCGCTGCCGCCCACATAGGCGTCGGGCGGCGGCCCGGCGCAGGCAGCCAAGGCGGCCCGGGCGGCCGCCAGCAGGATCGCGGGCGCAGGGTTCATGGTCAGTAATCCCGGTCCGAGATGTTCGGCAGCAGCAGGTTCGGGTCGTCACGGTCGCGCCTGACCGAAAGATCAAGCACGTCGAACGTCAGGAGGTCCAGCCGCAGGAGGCTGGCAATCGCGGCGATGGGCTGGACAACCGTGCCGCTGACCGTGTTGACCGCGCATGAGACGGCCGCCACGACGCAGCCGTTGAGCGTGTAGCCCAGGTCCACCCGCGGATTGACGCGCGCGAACTGGGCAGCCGTGGTGCCGGTGCGGCCCAGCACCGCGCCGGTCAGGGTCACGCGGCCGCCGGCGCCGACCAGCGTCAGGTTGTTGACGACCAGGTTGCCCCGAGCCGTGCCGCGTCCCAGGCCCAGCACTAGGTCCGCACCGGGCGCCTGCAGGTTGTTCAGCGCCAGCGTGCCGCCCGAGGCCGGCAGGTCGAGTCGCAGCGTCGCGAGCCGGCCCGAGATCGGGACGATGGCGGTTGTGCCGAGCTGACGGAGTGCGGACGTGCCGTCGCTGCCGGGGCGCACCGTAAGAACGCTGCCGGGTACGGCCGGGGTGCCGTCAATGCGGATAGCGCCGCCATCCAGCGTGAGCGTACCCGTGGCCGTAAGGGCCAGGGATGGCGATGCGACCGTGCCGGACACCCGCAGCGGCCCCTGGTCCACCACCACGGCCGTGCTGCCAGCGGTCAGGTTGACGATCCCGTCGATGCGGGCACCGCCAGCCTGGCCGAGATCGATGCTTCCAGCCGTGCCGGTCAACGTGCCCACCACCAGGTCGCCGCCAGTCTGCGCAAGGACGCCGGACGTGGCAACGGCGAGCGTGCCGGCCTGGATGCTGCCCGCAATGGACACCGGCCCGTTCGCCGCCAGCGTGAGCACGTCGGCTGTGACCGCCGAAGCCGCCGCCAGCGTGATGCCGCCTGTGCCACGAAGGCTGATGGACGGGGCGGCAACGGTCCCAGACAGGCTGAGAGGCCCGGCCGCGGCGATCTCGACCGACTGCCGGTCGCCGACCGGCCCCGCAACGGACAAGGCCTGCCCGTTGTTGAACACCAGTCCGGCCGCGGTCGTGAAGGCGCCCAGCGTGCCCACCCGGTTGTCCCCGGTCAGCGCCGCCGACGCGCCGCTGCCGGTCAGCGTGGACGCGGTGATCCGCCCCCCAAGTCCTTGCGTGATCGCGCCGGTCACGTCCAGCATCACCGTCCCGCCTGTGACGCTGCTGTTGAGCACGAGGTCGCCGCGCACCGTGAGCCGGACGACGTTTGGCCGGATGACGTTTGGCCCGATGACGTTTGGATCAACCGGCCCGGTGACAACCAGGCTGCGCCCGTCGGTCAGTGCAAAGTCGCCCGTTGTCGTGAACCCGGCCAGGGTGGCGATGTTGTTGTCTGTCCGGTCGATGGCGGCACTCGCCCCGTTGCCGCCCAGCGCACCGGCGGTGATGCTGCCGCCGGGTTGGGTGATGGCGCCGGTGGCAGCCAATGACAGCGTGCCAGGCGTCGTGATCGTGCCAGCCAGCGCGAGGTCACCCGCAACCGTCAGGTTGACCGATGCGGCGGACACCGGTCCGGACACGGATAGCGCTTGCGTGTCTGTCAGCACGAGGCCGCCCGGCGCTGTGAACGGCCCTAGCGTGCCAATCTGGTTGGCGCCGCCCAGCGTGGCGCTCGCCCCTTGCCCCATGAGCGTGCCGACCCGCAGGGCACCTGCGCCGGTCTCGGTGATAGCGCCGCTGCTCCGCAGGTCCAGCACCGGCACGGTGGAGAGGTTGAACGCCCCCGCAATCACCACCGGCCCGCCCGTGACGCTGCCCACCACCAGGGTATTTGCGGCGACCGGCGGGTCGCTGCCCAGTCCGCCATCGCCGGCCAGCGTGATGCCCTGGCCCGCCGTGTATTCCGCCAGCGCGACCGTGCCGCCCGGTGCCGACAAGGACCCGCCCCGGGCGAAGCCGAGCGCGTCGTTCCGGATTGCCAGCGTGCCGCCCTGGCCCGCCGACACCGGCCCCGCGACGGTCAGCGCCGCCGCATCCGCCAGCATGAAGTCTCCACTGCTGCTGAAGCCGGACAGGACGGAAACCTGGTTTCCGGCCTGACTGAAACTCGCCCCTGCGGCCGACCCGGTCAGCGTGCCAACCTGCAGGGTGCCGCCGGTCTGGGTTACGGCGCCCGTCGCGGACAGGCTCAATAGGCCGGGCACTGTGATCGTACCGGCCAGCGCGAGGTCACCCGCAACCGTCAGGTTGGCGGAGGCGGCGGATACCGGCCCGGACACAGACAGTGCCCGCGCGTTCGTGAGTGTAACGGC
>JANONC010000461.1:0-1755 GCA_031420655.1 Rhodospirillales bacterium
CGTCTACCAATTCCGCCACCTGGGCGCCGGTGCAGAGCAGCCGACCTAGCGGGCGGCGGCGGGCGCGTCAACTGGAAACCGCGTCGCTGATCCCGGCTCTCCTCAGCTTGTCGAAGGACAGCCCAACGGCATGCGCTTCAATCGGCTTTGGGCGAACGCCACATAAAGGCCGGACTACTGGCTGGCGCAGCACACCGCACCCTCCGGTCAGTGATCGCGGCCGCGCCCGGTCATGCTCTCCTGATCTGTCGTCCATTCATGCGGTCTCTTTCGCCATCGGTGTTCGTGGCGTCCCCATTTACTGGGTTGCAGAATAATCGACGCGGTCCGGTTCTGCTCCGGACCTTTTCCAAGTCGTGATCGGTTTTGGCCAACACCGTCGATCCCCCCTTGAGCCAGCCCGGTTCCGCCCATACTACAGCGCTCTCAGGCGGAGATCGGCGTATGGCGACACGTAGCGTGGCGGCGGTGTTCGGTGGCAGCGGCTTTATCGGCCGCTATGTCGTCAAGCGCCTGGCCGCCCAGGGCCACATCGTCCGGGTCTGCGGGCGCAACGTCGAGTCCGCGCGCGCCCAGATGATCACGGGCCGGGTCGGGCAGGTGGTGCCGCTATTCGTATCGCTCGGCGCCGAAGCGACCATCGCTCGGGCGGTTGAGGACGCAGACCTGGTCGTAAACCTGGTCGGTATCCTGACCGAGGGCCGGGCCGGTGACTTCATGCGCATCCAGGGCGAGGGTGCGGGCCGGATTGCGCGCGCAGCGGCTGCGGCAGGCGTTAAGCGGATGGTGCAGATTTCCGCCATCGGTGCCGATCCGGCCAGCGAGAGCAACTATGCCAAGGCCAAGGCGGAAGGCGAGCGGCAGGTGCAGGCGGCCATGCCCGGTGCGACTATCTTACGTCCCTCCCTGGTGTTCGGGGCAGAGGACCAGTTCTTCAACCGATTTGGCGCGATTGCCATGAAGCTGCCGGTCATGCCGGTGATTTGCGGCGATACGAAGTTTCAGCCCGTCTATGTGGGAGACGTGGCGGACGCGGTCATGGCCGCGCTGGAGCGTGAGGACGCAGTAGGGCGGGTGTACGAACTAGGTGGCCCCCGCGTGTACACATTCCGTGAGTTGCTGATCTGGATTTTGAAGGAAACGCACCGCCGCCGCCCATTGCTGGAGGTGCCGATGGGCCTCGCCCGCATTCAGGCGTGGCTGGGCGAATTGGTGCCCGGCAAACCCTTCACCCGAGACCAACTGACCCTGCTACAGCGCGACAACGTGGTCAGCCCGGACGCTGCGGGCCTCAATGAACTCGGCGTCACGCCGACGGCGGTTGAAATGGTCGTCCCCGCCTATCTCGACCGCTACCGACAGGGTGGCGGCAAGCGGCAAGAGGTTCCGGTCTAACAGGGCCCATTCGGGACTATAATGACGGAGTGCAGTGATATTTGAACCGGAACACTGGTTCACGGCACTTTATTAGGTATCGAAACGGACCTAAGCGCCATTTTTCTGTGGCGTGGGATGATGCGTTACCCTATGCCGTGTTTCTCCGAAGGGGACGCGCATGGCTGACAAGATGCTGCAATTCGTACGGCTTCCTCAGCAGACTCCGCCCAAGCGGGCCGTGTCGATGCGCCGGGAAGACTTTGCCGAAATCTACCAGGATTTCGACCCGGCCCGTGCAAGCGAGCAGAGCAGCCGGTGTAGCCAGTGCGGCGTGCCGTTCTGTCAGGTGCATTGCCCGCTAAGCAATAACATCCCGGA
>JANONC010000462.1:0-4309 GCA_031420655.1 Rhodospirillales bacterium
CGAGCAACTCCGGCAGTCGCTGACCTGGGACCAGGGCGCGGAGATGTCCCAACATGTGCAGCTGAAGATCGACACGGGCGTGGCGGTTTACTTCTGCGACCCGCATAGCCCGTGGCAGCGCGGCACGAACGAGAACACCAACGGGCTGCTGCGGCAGTATTTCCCGAAGGGCACCGACCTGAGCCTGCACAGCGCGGACGACCTCGCAGCTGTGGCCCGACCCTGAACGGGAGGCCGCGCAAGACCCTGGGCTGGAAAACGCCTGCCGAAACCTTTGACGCCCTGCTGCGGCCGGATCACACAGGCGTTGCGACGATCGGTTGAACCCAAGCAGTGACCCGGTTGGCCCTGGACGACCAGGCGGCATCGGCGTGTTCAGCATGATGACCTCCGGCGCGGGCGGCCGGTATCCGGGGGTCCGGTAGCAATGGAACCGAAAGTTCGATTCAGCCCTCGTCGCCGGTGTTTCGAGGGTCGCGCAGCGGCCTGAGTTCGCCGCGGGCGATCTGGTCGGGCAGAATGAAGGCGTAACGGCCCAGCATGTTGATGTGGTCGAACCCGAGCGGCGACAGCTTGGCTACATCCTCCGCACGCACGTCGAAGCCCTCGGCACGGAGCTGGTTCAGCGCAGCATCCATGTAGATTGTGTTCCACAGCACGATGACGTTCACCACCAGGCCGAGCGAGCCGAGTTGGTCTTCCTGACCCTCGCGGTAGCGCTGTCGCAGTTCGCCACGCTTGCCATGGAACACGATGCGGGCAAGCCGATGGCGGCCCTCGCCGCGGTTGAGCTGCACCAGGATGCGCCGCCGGTAAGCTTCGTCGTCGATGAAGCGGAGCAGGTAGAGCGTCTTGATCAGCCGCCCCAACTCTTCCAGAGCGCGGGCCAGCTTGGTCGGGCGGTCCTTGGTTTGTAGGGTCCGGATCAGTCCGGCGGCCTGCACCGTGCCGAGCTTGAGCGAGCCGGCCAAGCGCAGCAGGTCCTCCCAGTGCTGGACGATGAGCTTCACGTTGATGCGCTGGGCGGCCAGCTCGTCCAAGGCGCCATAGTCGGCCTTGCCGTCCACGCGCCAGAACCTGGTGCCACCGATGTCGGCCAGACGCGGGCTGAACTGGTAGCCGAGGAGGTGGAAGATGCCGAAGATCGTGTCGGTGTAAGCCCCGGTGTCTGACATGATCTCGGTCGGCTGCAGCTCGGTTTGCTGCTCCAGCACCACGGAGAGCAGGGTCAGGCTGTCGCGCAGGGTGCCGGGCACGGTGATGCCGTTTAGCCCGGTGAACTGGTCAGACACCAGATTGTAGAACGTGACCCCACGCTCTTGGCCGTAGTAGCGCGGGTTCGGCCCCGAATGGATGGTGCGGACCGGCACCACAAAGCGCAGCCCGTCGGCAGAGGCCACGTCGCCGCCGCCCCAGGCCTGGGCGAGCGGGATGCGGTTCTGGGCCGCGACCAAGATGGCGTTCGTCCGGGTGAGCGTCTCGGCCCGAATGTAGTTCTGCCTCACCCAGCTCAGCCGCGATCGGCGCAAGGCTGGATTATCGCGTCGGATAAGCGGCTCGAACCCGGTGTTGCACGCTTCGGCCAGCAGTACGGCGCATAAGCTTGTTGCGACGCCGCCGGCCCGTGCGCCGCCCTCACTTGCATGGGTGAACCCGTCGGCAAAGCCGGTGCGGGTGTGTGTTTCGAGCAGCAGCTCGGGGAGGTCCACCAGTGGCATACGTGCGGCAACGGACGCCTTGAGCGCGACCAGGCTGGGCGGCTCCTCCAGCTTGTCGAGGGCGGACAGAACCAGCTCGCCGCCGTCAACCTGCACAGCCGCGTTCTTGGGCAGGTTCGCCGCGGTTCCCTGATAGGCGGCGTCCAGGCGCTCGGCCAGACGCGCAACCTCGGCCGACGCGTCAGTTGAAAGGCCCAGGGTGCGGCAGATGGACGGCCTTGCTGCCTCCCAGGCAGGACCAGCCAACAGGCCGATCCGCGGGTCGGCAAAGCGCAGGCTGGGTGACGCGAACAGGTCACGCCGCCGGATCCCGGTCCGCATGGCGTCGAGTATGCAGAGCCGATAGCCGAGGCTGTCCACGCCGCCATCGGCGGCTTTGACCTGCCGCCTCCAGCCACTCGGCACGAAGCCAAGCGGTGCCGATGGAGCCGGACCGCGGCCATCAGTGCTCCGCAGATGGCGTACCGCGTCGAGCGTTGGCTGCCCGGCTGGCGTGGCGCCAAGGGAGACGGATCGCAGCATGGCCGGCAGGAAGCGCAGCTTGCCGGTCTGGGCGCGCAGTTCGATGAAGTAGAGATCGCCAGGCGGCCGGACGATGGCGTCGATCTGCTCTAACGCCGCCGCGAGCATCTCGCGTGGCACGATCGCGAAGGCCGCCCCGCGCACGGCGCCGTCGTCCACCGCGTCGTCCATAAGCACTCCGCCCGCTTGGCGGAGCTGGAGAGCGGCGGCATCGAGATCGCGCAGGGTGCGCAGCCGCGCTTTTTTACCGATCTTGGCTGCATCGGTGAACAGAGCGGTGACCACGATGTCGAACAGGTCGAGCACGTCGTCCTGTGCGGTCGCTTCCAGCGTCCGCACGAAGGCCAGCAGCGTCGCCGTTCGCCGCTCCAGCGGCATGCGCGCCACAGCTTGCGCCTTGGCGACGGTGGCAAACCGGGCGAACGCCGTGACCCGACCTGGCGGCACGTGATCGATGGCAGGCAGGCCCAGTGTCAGCACCCGGACCTCGTCCAGCCGGCCGACGGCGCGGGACAGCTCGGCGCCGCTGCGTAGGTATGGCCCATCCCGAAGACGGTCGAGTGGACTGGGGCGGCCGCCTTCTCCTGCGATCAGCAGGGCATCGAGCTTCGTGCGCTGTTCATGCGTCACATCGTGGGCGAGAGTGCGCCAGAGGCGTCGGGCGGCCCGGGCGCGAATGCGGGCGACCAGGCGCTCAAGAGCCGATGCGCCCGGAAGCAGCACCTTCTCCGTCACCAACCAGGCGGTCGCGCGGTCAAACAGTACGCTCGGCCGGTCCGTGCCGGTCCAGCACAGCGCGTAAAGCCAACGCGCCAGGCGGAAATGAACGAAGGGGTCAGTGAACTCGCAGTAGCCAAAGGCGGCCCGGATTTCCCTGGCATGCTGCCAACGGGCCCGACCCTCGCGATACAGAGGGAGACAGCCAACGTCGGTAATCCCGAGCTGCCGCGCCAAGTCGCCAGCCACGCCGGTCGGCACATCGACCGGGTCATCCAGGAAGGTGCCCAAGAACCGCACAGTGCCAAGCTGGATGGCAAAGCCCAGCCGCATGTGATCCCAACGTTTGGCTATAGCCAGTTCGCGGTCGGCATCGTCAAGGTGGAAGTGGCGGGCGAGCTGATCCGTGCTGGGCTCACCGGCATAGCGGCCGTAACGGCGCTCCTGCTCTGCCGTCAGAAAGGAAACTGGCACCGATTGATCAGCGGCCGAGCAGCTTGCGGGCGCGCGGCTTCGCCCGTCCCTCCCCGTCGACGTAGGCGTACAACGTGCTGACGGAGATGCCGAGCTGCTCGGCCACCTCGGTGGCGACGTTGCTCCGGTCAGCCATCATGGTCATAGCCGTACGCAGCTTGGCGCGCGTCATCAACCGCGGCCTGCCGCCGGTTCTACCCCGTGCGCGGGCGGCAGCAAGCCCGGCCAGGGTGCGCTCCTTGATCAGGTCGCGCTCAAATTCGGCCAGGGTGGCGAAAATGCCAAATACCAGACGGCCCGTGGAACTGGTTGTGTCGATCCCTCCGGTCAGCACCTTGAGGCCAATTCCTTTTGCCTGAAGTCCACCGACCAGCTCGACAACATGGCCGAGCGAGCGGCCGATCCGGTCAAGCTTCCAGACCACCAGGGCATCACCGGCGCGAAGCTGGTCGAGAGCCTTGGTCAACCCGGGCCTATCGGTGACGGCGCCGCTGCAAATGTCCTCATACAGGCGCTCGCAACCCATGCCCTCCAGGGCATCGCGCTGAAGCGCAAGGTTCTGCTCGGCCGTGGACACGCGCATGTAGCCGACTAACACCGCCCAGTTCTCCTTGGTCCACAAACCAAACTGAGTAAGGTTTGCAGCACAGAGATAGATGCATCAGTTATTGCACCACGGACGGCTACGAAGGTCTCGGAAACACACGGGTCAACCTGTCCGCATTAAACGGTGGTTTTCTGCAGGGACCTATGGCCCCAAGAGTCTCGCCCGCCACCAGCCTCCCTCAATCGAACTTTCGGTTCCGCTGCTACCGGACCCCCAAATCCGCGGGCGGCATCGATGCCGTGGACGCCGGGGGCCGCCGCTACCAGGTCAA
>JANONC010000463.1:0-5809 GCA_031420655.1 Rhodospirillales bacterium
CCGGGTCCAGATCCGGCGGCGGCGGCGGCGGCACCAAGGGCGCAGGCAGGACCGGGAACGCGGCGCCGCCGGAAGCGCCCATGAAGGCGTCGTGCATGGCAAGCATCGTCATGGCCAGAGCGCGGGCACTCAGGAACGGTCCGGTTTCGGCACCGTTCTGGTCCAGCGCGTTGGGCGTGTGCGACAGCCGGTTAGCCTCCAGGGCCTGTTCGGTCCAGAAACGAATAGCAGACATTCGACACTCCTACGTTCGGTGAACTCCGGAACACATCCGCCCTCTTGCGAACCCGAAACGAGATTGTCGGTTTTGTAGGTCGGTGGCTGTGATCTCGGTCACGTCACCTGGCAGGCCGAAAGTGATCGCTTTACAGCCTCATTTTGCGGTCGTGCGCTTGGACTAAGCCCGGTTCACCCGGCGATCGGGGCCGGTCGGCGCAGTCGCTCAGGATGGTGACCGGCGTCGCGGCGGTCGCTCCCAGCCCATGCAAGACACCGCGCAGTTGTTCCCGTTGCCGATCAGCCTTTGCGGGCATGCTGACGAACACGACCCGTTTGCCTTCGTTGTTGCTGACCTAGACCAGCGTGCCATCGCTCGGCCCGCTTGGCGTGCCACTCAGTGTTGAACTGCGCCCATCGGGCTATCTGGACGCCCTGTAGCCGCTCCCGTTCAGCCTCTGTCAGCTCCGGCAAGCCTCTTAGAATAAGCTGAGAAGAGGTTCTTCCGGCAGCTTGCCGGTCGCAGTCAGCACGGCGCCGCACCGGCGCTCTTTATGCGGTGTTACCGGTCGGCCCGGCAATAGCAGCCCGCAGGCGTTGCTGGCCTGCTCCGTCCGGGTGGCGCCTGGCCCACCCGCGGGCCAGAGACGGCGCATCAGGCGCCGCTCCCACCCCACCAGGCCCACCGCCTGCAACGCCTTCAGCGCCCGCAGGTAGCGCGTGGCGCTGACCGCTTTACCCACTCTATTCGAAACCATCTCGTATGGCTCAGTATCCCCTTCCCTTTCTGCGAGGATGTCCACAGGCACAATTTGTCCACATCCTAAGTTCAATTTCTTCTTAAGTTCAAGTTACGCTCAGAATCGGTCAACGATATCATAAGCTTAAGTAGGTCAATTGCGACCAAACGGGCGGTTTGCTGCGACCAAACGGGCGTACAATTGCGACCAAACGGGCGGCTTATTGCGACCAAACGGGCGGGGGGAGAAGATGCGACCAAACGGGCGGCTGTGGATAACCTGGTCGCATCCGTCGCCACGTCGGCTCGATGCGGCCTGAAATCCGGGGGGCCTGAGCCTTCTTCGAGGCCGATTGCGACTAAACGGGCGGCTTCTGCCCCTTCCCGATGGCCCAAAGTGGTTGCTTGCCTTACATTCAGTTGCGACCAAACGGGCGGCCTCGACGAAGCGACTTGCGCTAAAGGTCAGGTCGTATTAGTCCTGGTAACTGTATGAGTTTAACCACTTCACAGCTCACCAACGTCGTCGGCTTCCCTAAGGCGGCGGAGCTGATCGAGATCACCGGTACCCACGCTCTTGAGGCGTCGGACCGGGCCATCTTCAATCACCTGCTGCAAACCGCACATGACAGCGGACGGCTTGGTGAGGCCGATGTAGAGTGGGAAATTGCTCTCGCGGCCCTCCGCCGGCCGGCGTCACGGCATGAGAGCAACGATCGCATACGGGAGAGCCTGCGTAGGCTGAGGCGGACCGACGTGAAGGTGACGTATATCTCGATGCGGACCGGCAAGCGCCGGACGATGGAGACCCACCTTCTAGAGTTCACCGACACCGACGACGACGACGACAACGAGAGCGCTACGCTGCAATTCGGCATCCCCAAGCGGCTGCGGCTGATTCTGGCGAGGTCCAACCGATGGGGCCGCATACGCTGCGAAGTCGCCTATGCGATGACCAGCAAGTATGCAATTGCGCTCTATGAGAAGCTGTGTCTGTGGGCGAACCTCGACCGCTGTGTGCGGACCATGGACATTGCCGTGTTCCGGGACATGCTTGGCGTGCCGCCCGGCGCGTATGAGCGCGGCCAGGACTTCCAGCGCAAGGTGATTGACCCGGCGGTGCTGGAAGTCAGTGGACTCTCGGATATCGGGGTGTCGATCCAGGTGCAGCGGCGTCATGCGCGCGCGCCGATCCAGGGCGTCACAATCGCCTGGTGGCGGAAGGAGGGAGACGAGTTCCGGGCGGCGATGGAGGAGCGCAACCGCTGCAAGTCCGGCCGGATGGCGCGGCTGCGGGGCGAAGTCGAGAAGTCCGGCGTGCTGAACACGTTGGCCAATCAATAGATTTCCACATAGACGCATTTCCGCATAGACGTATATGCGGAATTCCAAATATGCGCTATCGCCTCAGCCATCCGGCTAGCAGCTCTTCCAGAACGTCCGACAAATCGCGATCGCTCTCCTCAGCCTGTAGCCGGGCCACGGCTGCCCGTTGCGTCTGCTTCCTCAGGAAGTGCGAATAGAGCTTCCATTCGGGATTGCTGCGCTTGCCGGTGGCGGGACGCCCCCTGCCCCGGCCCTCGGCCGCTGGCGGCGGCGTGGCCGAGGGCGGCGTCTCAGGAGCCGCCTCCTCGTCCACCGGCTGGCGGTGTAGGTCGGCCAGCGCCGAGAATTTGCCCTTCTTCTCAGCCAAGGGAAATCTCCTTGCCGGCGGCGTCATAGGCGTCCCACGCGCGTTGCGCGTTGCGATCCTCCTTCACCGCATAGACTGGCACGCCCTCGGCCGCCGCCTTCTCGAACGCGGCCAGGCGCGGGATTTCGGCAGTGAACACCGGGATGCCCTGGCCGGTCAGCATGTCGCGGAGTTGCTGGCCCTCGGTGCGCGGCTTCGGCGGCACCATCGTTAGCAGCACGCGATGGCTCTTGTTGCCCAAGGCCCTCAGTTTGGCGAGGGTGTGCGTCAGGCCATCGGTCGCCACGCTTTCCGGGACGGCCGGGATAACCAACAGGTCGCAGTTGTTCGCCAGGTCCTTAAAATCGTCGTCGGTCGGATTGCCCTCGGTGTCGATGATGACGTGCTGATAGTCGCGGATGTGCTTCACCATTTGCGCGTGGGAGACGACCTTGAAGGGCAGGCCGGTATCGCCGCCGCGCTGGCTCCACTTGGTGGCGCTGCGAATCGCGTCGCCGTCAACCAGCAGCGTCGGCGCCAGGCGTTGCAGGTACGCCGCCAGGTGGATGGCCGTGGTGGTCTTGCCCACGCCGCCCTTGTAGCTCGTCACCGTGATTATCATATTTCCGCCGATGTGGATTTCCGAATGTCTGGATATACACATAGTCGCATTTGCGGCTGTGCGTCTATCTGAACATGCGCCCCGCGAAGGATCGTCACCCGAAAGGCGGAAACGCCTCTCGGCGGTTCCGGTCCGCCGGCTTGGCGGACTAGAGCCTGTCCCACCGGCAGGCGGGCGCGGCACGGTCCCTCCCGCTTTCTCGGCAGGCCGACCAGCCCAAAAGCATTCTTGCAATGTATAGCACTATGGGCTATAGTTCATAGAGCTATATGGCGATCGAGGTTTTCAAGACGAAGTGGCTTGTGCGGTTCGCGCGTCGGGAACGCCTCGACGATGCGAGCTTGAGGGATGCAATCGACCGGGCAGAGCGCGGCATCGTGGATGCCGATCTCGGCAGCGGTCTCATCAAGCAGCGGGTCGCCAGGGCAGGGCAGGGGCGTTCGGGCGGATACCGGATGCTGCTGGCCTACCGAAGCGGCGAGCGTGCGGTGTTCCTCTACGGCTTTGCCAAGAACGAGCGTGAGAACATCGAGGATGCCGAGCTGCTGACCTTGCGTGAGATCGGAGCGGCATGGCTTGCGGCCGATGCCAAGGGTATCGCCAGAGCGCTATCGGAAGACGCATTGCAGGAGGTGAAGGATGGAGACGGAAACACAGACGACGAGCCGCCTGGCGAAGGCGCTGCTTGAGACGGCGGACGACATGCACCGGGTCGGCGTCATGGACGACGCGACGCACGCCAAGATCACCGTCCGGCACCTGGGTAAGCCCACGGTCACGGCGGAGCCGATCAGTGGCGACGAGATACGGCGGGTGCGCGAACAGGCCCACCTCAGCCAGGCCGTGTTCGCGCGCTGCCTTAACGTGACGACGGGCTACGTGTCGCAACTCGAGCGCGGCACGAAGCGCCCGACCGGCGCGGCGCTGGCGCTGCTGAACGTCATCCGCCGCAAGGGCATCGAGGTCGTGCTGTAAGTGGGCTGTGACGACTACACGACGCAGCTTTGTGAAAGGCACTCACGCTAGCGGGGGCGGCAAGCTCGCGGCGATCCCCCGCCGTTCTAAGGGTTGGGACATGGGGGAAGGGGCCTCACCTCCTCACGCGGCGGGGTGCATGAGACTTCTACGAAGCTGATGCGCCTCCACAAGTCCCCTCGGTCTGGCGGGCATGGGGCGGGGCCAACAGTAGTGTCGGCGGCGAGCATCGCCGCCATCATCTCTGGGCTTGGGGTCGGCTTCGCGTTGTTCATCGGTGCACTCCTGCGATAGCTCTGTTGCAATCTCTGGTTGCGCGCGCGCGAAGCGGCTAATCGGGTCAGGCGGCCTGTTACGCCGCCGCGAGCACTAGCCGTTCGCGGACATACTGAACTGCCTCGGCCAGAGCTGACGCGCCGAGACCAAACGCGCGCTCGACGATGCGGGCCTCGCCTCGAATGTCATGCGTGATGTTGAAGGCCGATGCCTGTCCCTTGCGAAGTGCGCGCATCACCTCGAAGCCCTTGATCGTCGCGTAAGCCGTCTTTGGGGTCTGGGTAGCAACGGAACAGAAAACCTACACAAGGATTACTGAGCCACGGCTTCCCAACAAACCCTCGTACAATGCAGGGGTTGGGTACGTGGCCGCCAACCTGGCCTCCAGCCGCCTCCGGCCTGCAACAACCCATGCGCTTACCTCTGCTGCACAAACCCCATCCTGCTAGGGTTTGTGCAGCAGGTGCGGGGTAGGCGGTGCTGGTCGGCTACATGCGGGTGTCCACGACCGAGCAGAACCTCGCCCTACAGCACGGCGCGCTGCTGGCGACTGGCATCGCGCCGGAACGCATCGACGACGACACCTGCTCTGACGCCGTCACCAACCGCCCCGGACTTACCCGCGCCCGAGCGTGGTGCATGAAGCGCTTTGCCTCGGATCGATTTTTTCGGTCCGAATACGTATCATCCCGTGGTTGCGGCCGAACTGCCTGATAGTGAGATAGCAGCATCCCTTGCGAGCCGTGACGACGGCATTGCTGAGCTTGGGGACCCTCGGCTTCGGCACGGCGGTCATGCGGCCGTCGGCAACAGCTTCGGCACGGCCTGTGATGCAGGGAAGGGTAGGGGGCGTTCGTAGGATCCGAAGAACAGGTCGGCCAGGGCGTAGCGGCGTCGATAGGTGATCCAGCGCTGCGCCAGGTGATGCGGCCGGTCGTGCAGCATGTGGCAGCGTTGGCAGAGGGCCCGCAGGTTGGCGAGCCGGTTATTGGTGGGATCGCTGTCGAGATGGGCGGCGGCGAGCACAACGCGGGTGGTGCGCAGCCGGATGGCCTCGACCAGGTCGGGCCAACGGGCGGGCCGGCCCCGGCGGTCCCGCCAGGTCTTGGCGACCTCATCAAACCAGCGTCCATCCGGCAGGCAGCGCAGCCGGGTCAAATGCGGCCGTCCGCAGCCCTGGCATTGTCCTCGCGCCCGCTCGAAGCGCACACGGTGGCTCAGCTCACGCCAGGCCCTGGGATAGAGGGCGCGTAGCTCGGGGCGGATCGGCATGGCTACCCGCGCTCCCCGTCCGCGACGGCGGCAGTCT
>JANONC010000464.1:0-1795 GCA_031420655.1 Rhodospirillales bacterium
CTCAACCACCGCCCGGGCCCTAGCCGGCAGCGCGGCCAGGTCGGGGGCGGACGCGCCACAGCCCGCGCAGGTCTGCACCCAGAATTTCAGTGTCCCGCGGGCCGGCTCACCCGGGCGCAGATCGAGGTCGGGCGCCATCTCGGCCGGCGGGGCCCGGAACGGCGGCCTGGCAAGGGTTCCACACAGAGCGCAAGCACGGTCGGCCATAGACCTCGTCTAGCGCACCAGCCCACCCGTCACCAGCCGAGCAGCCCCGGCATTGCCAGGATCACGAGCAGCCAACCGGCGAACCCGGCCGTGGCCAGCACCGCAGCGGCAGTCCGCCCTGCGGCGTCGGCCAGCTCCGGCCAGGGATTTGACATGGGGCGCCGGGCGAGGACATGGCTCATAACGTGATCCTTCTTCAGAAGTTCACGTTATGTTCCAATAGACCACTTTGTCAAGCAACAGTCTCCGGCACGCTCGTAACTGGCCGCGCTTCGTCTGGCGGCACCAGCGCCGCCAGCAGCGCCTTACGCAGCGAGGCGAGTTTGCGTTCGTTCTCGACCTTTAGCCCGAACACGTCCTTTACATAGAACACGTCCACCGCGCGCACGCCGTACGTGGTTACGTGGGCGCTGGCGATCTGCAGCCCCTGCTCGCTAATGGCCGCCGTCACGTCATGCAGCAGGCCCGGCCGGTCGCGCCCGTTCACTTCCAGTACGGTGTGAGCGTTGCTGGCGCGATTATCGACCACGACGCGGGGCGGCACCAGGATCGCCCGCATCCGGCCACCCATGAGCGAACGGGAGGCGCGACGTATTTCCTCCGGCAAAGCGAGGCGGCCGGACAGCGCCTGATCGATCAGCACATGCAGCCGTGCCAGACGGTGCGGGGCGTCGAACGTGCCGCCAGACGCGTCCTGCACCCAGAACGTATCCAGCGCATTGCCGTTGGTCAGCGTGTGGATGCGCGCATCGACGATGCTCGCCCCCGCCACGGCCAGCGCGCCGGCGATGCGGCTGAACAGCCCGGCGTGGTCGGCGGTATAGACCGTTATTTCTGTCACCGCGCGGGCGGGCAGCGGCTGGGTGTCGACCGTCAGCGGCGCGCTCCGCGACTCCGCGTCGCTGACCAGCCTCGCGTGGCGGGCGTGGGTTTCGGGGTCAAAGCTCAGCCAATAGCTGGCATAGCCCAGGCCCAGGAAAAAGTCGGTCGCCGCACCTGGTGGCAGCAGCGGCCGCACCGCGTCCTTGGCACGCGCGACCCGCACGTCCCGCTCCGTCGTGGCCAGGCCGCCGGCCAGCACGTCGGCCACGCGCGCATACAGCTCCCGCAGCAGCGTCGCCTTCCAGCCGTTCCACACCCGCGCGTTCACGGCGCGCATGTCGGCCACCGTCAGCACCAGCAGCAGCTTCAGCCGCTCCGGCGACTGGATGATATCGGCCAGGTCTAGGATGGTCTTGGGGTCGTCGATGTCGCGCTTGAAGGCCGTTTGGCTCAGCAGCAGGTGGTGCATCACGAGCCAGCTGACGGTCTCCGTCTCTTCTGGCGACAGGCCGATGCCGGGGCCGGCTTGCAGCGCCACCTCTGCGCCAAGCTCCGAATGGTCACCGCCGCGGCCCTTGGCGATGTCGTGCAGCAAAGTGGCCCCGTACAGCGCCCGGCGGGATTGCAGGTCCTCCACAAGGCCCGAGGCGATCGGCGCGACCTCCGCCAGCTCACCGCGTTCCAGTTGGTTGAGCACGCGCAACGCTTCGATCGTATGTTCGTCGACCGTGAACACGTGATAGGTGTCGAACTGCATCTGGCCGAC
>JANONC010000465.1:0-5653 GCA_031420655.1 Rhodospirillales bacterium
GGTCGCAGACGGATGTGGCCCACGAACAGGCCGTCCTGGCCGAGTTTGAGAATCAGGGCTACTTCGTCAGCAGCAGCAACGCGCAGCTCTTGCTCGTCCGCCAGGTGGCGCTACCCAAACGTAGAGCACTTCCCGACCAGGCTGCTTTGCCTGGGCGGGAATTAACCCCCAGCCTGGCGAGGGCGTCCGGGCCACCGGCGCGCGCGGCATCGAGCAGATTGTCTGTTGCGTTATCCCGCAGGTGTTACCCTTATTGCTGAGTTTTTCGCTGTACCGGTTCGAGAGCAACGTCCGCTTGGCTTTCGTCATCGACCTCGACGGTGCGCACGGGATCGGTCATGTGCTGTGGAAATTTATCCGCGCATTCCAGTCCCAGTAGAACTGCGCAGTGATGCTCGTGACCGTCACTCGAATCGATGCGTTATCCCAGCAGCTACGCTGGGCATACATCTCACGTCTCGGAACAACGTTACTAAGTTAAAACGGCCTAGTGCTGCAAATCAGCCGCCAGTTAGGCCAGCAGCCAAATGATCGTTGATCCCGATCAGGAACGAAAAGTCGGGTACCGGCCGAGCGATCTCCCGCTGCACCGCAAGGCCGACCGAGATGATCGTTCCCTTGAGTGCAGGGGGCAGCGGGTTGGCCGGGTCGCGCAGAAGGTCGACCACTGCCGTCCATAAAATAGCGTTATCCGCCAGCGCCCTAGCTTGCGCGACCGGGTCGGCACCCGCCGCGTGGCGCAATGCCGTGTTGGCGCGGCGAAACACTTCAGCGTCCTGCTCTTTTTGCGTCCGCCGGGCAGACGCCGCACGGTAGGCCGTTGTGGCTAGACCGTGCATAGTTCCGCTCCGGTCGTTGCATCGGCCCCGGCGAACGGCCCGGCTGGCACCCGGCCCAGTACCGTATCCTCATGGCGAATGATGCGTCGGGCAAGCTTCAGCGCCTGGTAGCATTCATCAGCCTCCGCCGCATCCAGTGCACGGTCCAGGATCTCACGCGCCATCGTGGAACTCGTTGCGGCCTTGAACCGGGCCGACAGCTCCCGGGCGGTGGCAAGGCCCTGCACCCGTTCATCCTCGGTCCCGATATAGGCTGATTGCAACGCGAAGTAGATCTGCCGCGCCGGGCTGTCCGCCTCATGCGGCGGCATGATCTGCTTGCCGAACAGAAAGCGCGCATGCGCCGTCAACTCGATGCGAGTCTTGGTCCGGAAGCGGATCGGGGCTCCATTGATGACCATTACCTCCCCCTGTCGCAGTTCCAAGACAAGATTAGACATAAGCCGTCTCCTATTGTGGCGCGCTCATCATATAAATAGTTGACGCATAGGCGACGGCGGCCCCGTTTGGACCGCCGCCGGATAAGCGTTACTTGAAAAGGCTCAGCAAGCTTTGCGGTGCCTGGTTGGCAATCGACAGCGACTGTGTCCCCAGCTGCTGCCGGATTTGCAGGGCCTGCAAATTGGCCGACTCCTTGGCCAAATCCGTGTCGACAAGCGCGCCCAGCCCGGAATTCAGGCTGTCGATCTTGGCGCTGTTGAGCGAGATCGTCGCGTCGATGAAGCGGCTGTCAGCGCTTGTCTGGTTCAACTGATTGGCCAGGCCCGTCTGCGCCGTCACAAATGCGGTCGCACCTGTCGTGCCACTCAGCGCCGTAATGGCCGACGACTGATCCGCGCCCGCCGTGATAGTGGTAAACGTGTCCACGCCAGCCGAAGTCCGCGAGAACGTCGAGCCAATCAGCGTCGCCAGCGTGTTGGCCAAGCCGCTGCTATCGGCATTATGCACCGTGCTCTGCGCGCCAACCTCGTTGTTGATAACCGACTTGTCGGCACCCACCACCGCGCCCGATGCCTTGCCCAGCAGCGACTGACCGTTATAGGTCGAACCGTCCACCGTGTTGGCGACGCGAACAACCAGCGCCTTGTAAGACGAAACGTACTGATCGCGCTGCGATTGCGTGATGCTGTTATCGCCAATCTGGATCAGTATGCTCTTGGCTTCCGTCAGCGAGGACGAGATCGCCGTGAGCGAGCTCAGCGCCGTGCCAACCAGACCCTTGGCATTGCCAAGCTGGCTGTTGACGGTCGTAAGCGCACCCACGTCCGACCGCACCCGCTCCGCCACTGCATAGGCACCGCCATCATCGGCCGCGTCCGCCACGCGATAGCCGGTGCTGATGCGCTTCTGCGACGCCTGAAGCTGCGTCGATGTGCTGTTCAAGGACTGTAGCGCGATCTGCGCGCCAATGTTGGTGTGGATCGAGTTCAAGGACATGGTTGTGTCTTTCAGGGCCAGTTTGGTTCAGCGATCGCCCGCTTCTTGCGGACACGACAGACCATGACCGATCGAGGTTAACGAACCGTAAGCGCGATCTATCAAATCAGAGGGCTGGACCCGCGACCGCCAGGCACCGCCGCATCAGCGACGGCAGCGCTGCCCCCGCCAGTAACGGCCCAGCCACGCCACCCGTCCCCACGCACGCGACAGACGCCCTGTACACATCGAGCCGCAGCTCGAAATGCGTAAACACATGCCGGGCCACGCCCGCAAGCCGCCAATCCGCCGGGCACGGTGCCTGGGCCAGCGCTTCGTGCGCCGGCCAGGTCTCGGCACGCCACGCCGTGTTCGGAACTTCCATCATGCCGCCCAGAAGGCCGGAGGGCGGGCGGCGGCGCAGCAGGATCGCACCCTCGGTATCCCTGAGCACGAACGCCGCCCCGTGGCGCACGGGCCTGACCGGCCGCGGGGCCTTTACAGGCAGGGTGGCGGCGATACCCCGGGCGTGGCCCAGGCAGCCGGTACGCCATGGACACAGCACGCAGGCCGGGTTGCGCGGCGTACAGAGTGTGGCACCGAGGTCGAACAGCGCCTGCGTGAAATCGGCCGGGCGGGCGCGGGCCTGTGCATCGGCACCCAGCTGCGCGGCACCCTGGGCGATCGCGCGCCGGGCGCCCGGCAGCGGTTCGGTGATGGCGTAAAGCCGTGCGACAACGCGCTCCACATTGCCGTCTACCGGCACGACCGCGCGCCCGAAGGCGATGCTGGCAACCGCCGCGGCCGTGTATAAGCCGATGCCGGGCAACGCCCGCAGCCCGTCCAGCGTGTCCGGAAACGTACCCAGGGCCGCCACCTGTTTTGCACAGGCATGCAGGTTGCGGGCCCGCGCGTAATAACCAAGGCCGGCCCAGGCCTCCATCACGTCGCCCTCTGGCGCGGCGGCTAAGATGCCGAGCGTCGGAAACCGGACCGTGAACCGCTCGAAATACGGGATCACGGCTGCGACCGTCGTCTGTTGCAGCATGATCTCACTCAGCCATACATGGTACGGGTCGGGGCGTGCACCCGGCAGCGCCCGCCACGGCATGGCCCGGCGGTGGCGGTCGTACCAGGCTAGCAGGGATGCAGCGGGCGGAGATGACGGAGGCACGCGACCAGGTATGGCGAAACCACCCCTAGACGGCAACGCGCCCCGCCATGTTTACGGGCCCCGGCCGGTGGGCGCGCTGGTCCCCGCTGTCACCCGCGCCGCGTTCCGCGCCCGCTCACCGGCTGCGGGGACGCTCATGACGGATTGGGGCCTGATTGTCGGGCCGGCCCTTGCCGCGGTCACTATTCCACGGCGCCTGCAGGGCGGCACGCTCACGATCGGCTGCACCGGGCCAGTCGCGATGGAGCTGCAGCACCTGCAAGCCGGGCTGACATCGCGCATCAACGGCGCGCTCGGTTCGGCCGTGGTGGCGCAGCTACGGTTCGTGCAGGACTTTATACCGCCACCACCGGCACCGCAGCCACGGCCGGCCGCGACGCCCGTGCCGGTCGACGGTGTGCCACCCGGGCCGCTACATGACGCGCTGGCCGCCCTGGGTGGCGCGCTACGCCGTGCACGCGGTGATTGACGACGCATGCTTGACGCGGGCCTGCTGCCATGCGGCATAAAGGGTATCCCGAACCATGAGGCCGTCATGCTCCGCCGCACGCTGCTGATTACCCTGGCCGCCGCGCCATTCGCCCCCGTGTTCTTCCCATCAGCGTGGGCCCAGGATGCCGACCCGCGCCTTGCGGACCGTGCCATGGGCCCGGCGGATGCTAAGGTTGTAGTGACGGAGTGGTTCTCGATGACCTGCTCGCATTGCGCCGACTTTCAGAAAACCACCTTCCCTACCGTGAAGGCCAAGCTGATCGACACTGGGCGCATCCGCTATGTCTGGCGGGACTTCCCGCTCGACAAGATCGCCCTCGCCGCCGCCATGGTCGCCCGCGCCCTGCCGGCGGAACGGTACGAGCCATTTATCAGCACATTGCTGGCGACGCAGGACCGCTGGGCGTTTGCCCGCAACGTGAACCCAATGGAGGAGTTGGCTAAGCTAGCCGCCCTGGCCGGCCTGCCCCGGCGCGTGTTTGATGAGACACTGAACGACACCAAGCTACAGAGCGCGATCCTGGCGTTGCAGGACGACGCGGACAAGAACCTGAAGGTCTCAAGCACGCCGACCTTCGTCATGAATGGGCACCTGACGCCCGGCGCCGTTAAGTATGAGGAGTTCGAGCGGGCCGTGAACGACGCCGCCTGACCTAATGGCCGCGCGCTTCACCCGGTTGCGCATTGCGGGCTTCAAGAGCTTTGCGGAGCCGGTGGAGCTGGAAATCCTGCCCGGGCTGACGGGCATCGTCGGCCCGAATGGCTGCGGCAAAAGCAACGTGGCGGAGGCGCTGCGCTGGGTGATGGGCGAAAGCAGCGCCCGCGCCATGCGGGGCGGGGAAATGGACGATGTCATCTTCACCGGCACCGCCGCCCGCGCCAGCCGCAACCTGGCGGAAGCCACGATCACGCTGACCGCGACCGACCCGTTCCCGCCGCCGTTTCAAGACGCGACCGAGCTGCAAGTCAGCCGCCGGATCGAGCGCGGGTCCGGCAGTACGTATCGCGTCAACGGGCGGGAGGCGCGGGCGCGGGATGTGCAAGTGCTATTTGCCGATCTGGCGAGCGGCGCGCGCTCGTCCGCCATGATCAGCCAGGGCCGCGTGGGCGCGCTGGTGGCGGCGCGCCCGGATGAACGGCGGGCGGTGCTGGACGAGGCGGCAGGGATCGGCGGCCTACACACCCGCCGGGCGGAGGCGGAGGGCAAGCTGCGCGCCGCCGAAACCAACTTGGACCGCGCGCAAGAACGGCTGGACGCCCTGCATCAGCAACGGGCCACCCTGGACCGGCAAGCGCAGCAGGCGGCGCGCTACCGAATTCTCACAACGCAGATTACGGAGGGAGAGGCCGCGCTGTCCCACCTGCGCTACGCCCGCGCCGATGCGCAGCACGCGCGGGCGATGCGGGCGCTGGCCGCCGCCCGGGCCGCGGTGGGGCAGGCCGGGGTGGCAGCCCACTCCGCGCTGGCCGCCCAGGCCGGTGCCGCGGGCGCGCTGCCGCCGTTACGCGCAAGAGAGGCGGACGCGCGCGACCGCGCCGTGCAAGCCCGCCTGACCGCGGAGGCCAGCGCGGCCGAGCGTGCCCGGCACACCCAGGCCGTGACCAGCGCCGGCGCCGCCCGGGCCCGCTGTGCGGACGATCTGGCCCATGCACGCCGCACCCTGGCGGAGGCGCAGACAGCCGAGCAGCGCCTCGTGGCCGAAGCGGCCCGCATGGCGGTGGACGATGCCGC
>JANONC010000466.1:0-2895 GCA_031420655.1 Rhodospirillales bacterium
TGCGTTCATCTGGCCCTCGTTCCGTCGTCGCGGGGTCGAGGCGACCCTGGTGGCCCTGTTCTATGCAGTGCTGGCATGGATCGTGATGCACATCGCCATCGCGCTCGCCTCATCCAACCATCCGGACTACTTCGACCCGAACGTCGTCATCGGCGGGTTCATGTCGCACCTCTTCTTCACGGTGCCGCTGGCCCTGGTCGTCAAGCGGCGTCTAGCGTCGGGGACGGCGGGCTGACCATGACCGGCACGGAGGCGATGACGTGGGCGCCCACCTTGCGCACGGCGCTGGGCACCTACGCGCACACGGAGCCGCTAAGATCCGGCGCCGTTACGTCCAGCAACCTGCGGCTCGATTTCGCCGCCGTGTCGCCGATCAGCCGCGCTTTTGCTCCGATGGTCCGGGAAGCACGCTTCGATGTGTGCGAGATGGCGATCGCCACGGTCCTGCAAGCCCGCGCCTACGGCAAGCCGCTGGTGCTGCTGCCTGTGACGATGGCGGCGCGGTTTCAAGAAGGGGCGCTACTATGCCGGACGAACGGCGCCGTTGCCGGGCCAGCGGACTTGGCGGGCCGCCGGGTGGGGGTGCGCGCGTACAGCCAGACGACGGGCATGTGGCTGCGCGGCATTCTTCGCGAGGACCACGGCGTTCGGCCGGAGGATGTGCGCTGGGTCACGTTCGAGAACGCGCACGTGGCTGAATACCAGGACCCGCCCTGGGCCACGCGGGCCGCGCCAGGCCAGGACATGCTGGCGATGCTGCGCGCGGGCGACCTGGACGCGGCTGTTTTCGGCAACGACATGCCTGATGACCCGGCGCTCCGCCCCGTCTTCCCGGACCCGGTGGCCGCGGGTGAGGCGTTCTGGCGCAAGAACGGCTTCGTTCCCGTGAACCACCTGGTGACGGTCTCGCGCAAGCTGGCCGACACGCGCCCGGACCTGGTGGCCGAGCTGCTGCGCATGTTCCGGGCGGCACGTCCCGTCGGCCGGGCTAGCCGCGATGCCCTGCCGATGGGCCGCGCCGCCCTGCAACCCGTCATCGACCTGGCGCTGCGCTATTCCGCCGAGCAAGGCCTGCTACCCAAGCCACTGGCTGCCGACGCGGTCTGGGACGGGCTGCCCGAAGAGGAACGCCGATGATCATCGATTGCCACGGCCATTACACGACCGCGCCGGCCGCCCACGATGTGTGGCGGGATGTGCAAATGGCAGCGTTCAACGCCGGTGGCGATCCCGACCCGGCCTACCCCGCCATCTCTGACGACGAAATACGGGACACGATCGAACGCAACCAGCTTCGCCTGTTGCGCGAGCGCGGCGCCGACATGACGATCTTCAGCCCCCGCGCCTCCACCATGGCCCACCATATCGGCAATGAGGACGTAAGCCGGGCCTGGACGCGCCGCTGCAACGACCTCATCAAGCGCGTGGTGGACCTGTTCCCCGAGACGTTCGTGGGTGTGTGTCAGTTGCCGCAATCCCCGGGCGTTCCGATCAGCCACTCGGTCGCCGAACTGGAGCGATGCATCACCGGGCTCGGCTTCATCGGCTGCAACCTTAATCCCGACCCGTCGGGCGGCCACTGGACCGGCCCGCCGCTGACCGATCGCGCCTGGTACCCGTTCTTCGAGAAGATGGTCGAGCTGGACGTGCCGGCGATGGTCCACGTATCCGGCTCATGCAACTCCAACTTCCACGCCACCGGCGCCCACTACATCAACGCCGACACGACGGCGTTCATGCAGTTCCTAGAGGGCGACCTGTTCCGGGATTTCCCGACGTTGCGTTTTATCATCCCGCACGGGGGCGGCGCCGTGCCCTACCATTGGGGCCGCTACCGGGGATTGGCGGACATGCTGAAGCGGCCAAAGCTGGCTGAGCACGTCATGCGCAACGTGTTCTTTGACACCTGCGTTTATCACCAGCCCGGCATCGACCTGCTGTTCCGCGTCATCGACGTGGACAACATCCTGTTCGGCTCGGAGATGGTGGGCGCGGTACGCGGGATCGATCCTGAAACCGGCCACTATTTCGACGACACCAAGCGATACATTGACGCGCTCTCCATTCCCGATGCGGATAAGCGCAAGGTGTTTGAGGGCAACGCAAGACGAGTGTTCCCGCGTCTTGACGCAATCCTTTTAGGGCAGGGTCGATGACGGGCACGATGCCTGAGATATCGGCAAACCTGTGTTTGGCGTCATGGACGCGCTGGGCCTAAGCCAAACTTGCCAGACCCGTAGTTTTCTGTGCGACAGGCAGTTTCGAATTGCTGCATTGTGTGGAAAGTTTGGATTGGAGGTCTCCCGGACCTGCCGGTCGGCTCCATACGCTTCTCGTCGGACGGCGAGCGTCAGGCCGCTGCCCTGCAGCGCGACACGCGGCTCGCTGCCGGCGATGATGCCGGGGACCGATAGCAGCGGAACCAAAAGTTCGTTCCAGTGAGATAGTCCAGTCCAACCGACTGATACACCCGGCGTCATGCGTTGACCGTTGCCCAATCCCGTGAGGCGATGGCGATAATGCGGTCCGGTTGTGCTGTCAGCCAGTTCCAGGCGTCGCGGCATGCGTGAACAATGGTATCGTAATCGTCAAACACGCGGTTGCTGAGCTTGTTGCCGCGCAGGTAGGCCCACACGTTCTCGACGGGCTTGAGCAGCGAAGCTGGTCAAGGCTCTGGGCTATAGGACAGCAGACGCAGCAGCGTGATGTTGCCTGGCACACGCAGCTTGTCGCCCACCTGGTGCCAGCCCGCGCCGTCGACGGTCGGCATGGCGTGCGCCCCGGGTGTGACGGTGGCGCTGATCTCGACCAGGTGCAGGTTCATCATGGCGGTATTGGCAACCGGCAGCACCAACCCGGCACCGTGCCGGTCGCTCAGGCCGGCCAAGCTGTCAG
>JANONC010000467.1:0-2461 GCA_031420655.1 Rhodospirillales bacterium
CCGGCGTTCCACCTGAACCGCGAGGATTGGGAGGCGCAGTTTCGCATTTCCCACACCGACCTGCCGGCCGACCGCGTGTTTGCCGAACGGCGCGACATCCTGACCGAGGCGCGCGGCAAGCTGCGCGAGAAGTTCCTGGCCGCCGACGTGGGCATCACCGGCGCCAACTTCCTGATTGCCGAGACGGGCAGCAGCGTGATCGTGACCAACGAGGGCAATGGTGACCTGACGCAGACGCTACCCCGGGTTCACATTGCGCTGGCAAGTATCGAAAAAGTAGTCCCAACGCTCGAGGATGCAACCAGCCTGCTGCGCATCCTGGCCCGCTCCGCCACCGGGCAGGACTTTTCCGTGTACACCACCTTCAGCACCGGCGGACGCCGCCCGGACGATTTGGATGGCCCGGTCGAGTACCACGTCGTGCTGGTCGATGCGGGGCGCAGCGCCATGATGGGTACGGAGTTTCAGGACATGCTGCGGTGCATCCGCTGCGCGGCCTGCATGAACCACTGTCCCGTGTATGGTGCTGTGGGCGGGCATGCGTATGGCTGGGTGTATCCGGGGCCGATGGGCAGCGTACTGACCCCGTCGCTGATCGGCGTCGATAAGGCTGGTCACCTGCCTAACGCCAGCACGTTCTGCGGCAAGTGCGAGAGCGTATGCCCGGTTAAGATCCCGCTGCCGAAGATGATGCGCCATTGGCGGGAACGTGAGTTCGAGCGGCATTTGCAGCCTGCTGGTATCCGCAGCAACCTGGCCCTGTGGTCGTTCATGGCCCGGCACCCGCGCCTGTATCGGCTAGGGACGCGCGTGGCGGCGCGGGCGCTGCGCCTGCTGGGACGCGGCCGCGGCCGTATCGCGCGCTTGCCCTATGCGTCGGGCTGGACGGAGGGACGGGACCTGCCGGTGCCGGAGGGTGACACGTTCTTCGCGCGATACAACCGCGGCAAATCATGAGCAAGCAGGCCATCCTGGGTGCGATCCAGCGCGGGCTGAAGCGCGGCCCGCTCCCGGCCGACGCGCAGGCCACCCTGAACGAGCGCCTCAGCCGGCATCCGCGCCACCTGATCCCGGCCCGCACCGCCGTATCGCGGGCGGAGCAGGTGGCATTGTTCGTGGGCTTTGTCGAACGTGAGTTCGGGACCGTGGACCGCGTGCCCGATGCGGACAGCGTACCGGGCGCCGTCGTGACGTACCTGGCCGGGCACAACCTGCCATCCATCGCCGTCATGGCGCCGCACCCGGAGCTGCGCGCCATCCCATGGGGCGACCGGCCGCTGCTGATGCTGCACGAAGGCCGGGCGGAGGCGACAGACGCGGTCAGCATCCAGCATGGCTGGGCGGCGGTGGCTGAAACCGGCACGCTCATGTTGCCCAGCGGCCCGGACCGGCCGACGACACTGAACCTGCTGTCGGACACGGCCATCGTCGTGCTGCGGGCTAGCCGGATCTTTGGCGCGTACGAAGACGCATGGGACCGGCTTCGGGCGGAGTTCGGTACCATGCCGCGCAACGTCATGCTGGTCACTGGCCCGTCGCGCAGTGCGGATATCGAGCAGACGCTGGAGCTTGGCGCGCACGGCCCGCGACACCTGCACATCGTAGTGATCGAGGACGATCCGGCCGCGCGATGAGGTTCGTCCGTCGCCGCCTGCTATCGGACGATGACCGCGCGGTGTGGGTCATCTACGTGCAACAGCTCAGGCCACTACCAGGCGTAACGCTTCCGCCGGTCCCGCTGGGGGAGAGCCGGAATGCGGGTCTGCCGATTATTGCCAGCGCACCCCTGCAGCCCCCACCACCCAGGGTGCGCAGCCGCCTCGGCCCGCTCAACATCGGTACCCACCCGCCCGGCGTCGACCGCGGCACGTGGGACCGGTTCCGGACCGGCAAGCTGTCGGCGTCGCGCACGCTCGACCTGCATGGGCGTACCGCCGCCCGGGCATTCGACGCGCTGCGTTACTTCCTCGCTGCATCGCACGCCGAACGGCTTCGGTGTATCGAGATCATCACCGGCCGCGGTGCCGGCGAGGGCGGGGTGATCCGGCGAGAGTTTCCGCTGTGGCTGAACCTACCGGAGTTGCGTCCGCTGGTGCTCGCCGCCGCCCACCCGCATGCGGCCAACCCAGGCTCCGTCCGGCTACTTTTACGGCGGGTGCGGGATTAAAGCCCGATCGTTCCGGGTAGCACGGCAATCGATCCCAGATGGGCCGACGGTGTTCCAGTGACTCCGAAAAGCCGACGAGCGCATCGGCCCGGCTGAGCCAATGCGCCAACGCATCGAGGTAGGCTGACTTACCCCCAGTATCGGCCGCATGGTGCAGCGTGTCCTTCAGAGTCGCGATGTCGAGCGGCTGGATGGAAGCAGCCTGCTGCCGCCGGGTACATAGGGCAGGTGTAGCTGGCGCAGTCCATCGGCACCGGACGGCCAAACTGGCTGATGGCGTTCGGCCCGGTGAAG